>CAWVTS010000122.1:0-7453 GCA_963933045.1 uncultured Lutibacter sp.
AAATAATACTATTGTTTTTATGAGATTATAAATAGGAAACAAGATTAAAAAAAAAGCCACAACTAATTAAAGTTATGGCTTTATAATATATGAATTGCTTATTTATTATTTCGCAACATTCACTGCTCTAGTTTCTCGAATCACAGTAACTCTTACTTGTCCAGGATACGTCATATCATTTTGTATTTTTTGAGAAATATTGAAAGATAATTCAGCTGCTTTAGAATCACTTACTTTTTCACTTTCTACAATCACACGCAATTCACGTCCTGCTTGAATAGCATACGCTTTCTGAACTCCGTTAAAACCAAAGGCAACATCTTCTAAGTCTTTTAATCGTTTAATATATGAATCCAATACTTGACGTCTTGCTCCAGGTCTTGCACCTGAAATAGCATCACACACTTGTACAATTGGAGAAATCATTGATTTCATTTCAATTTCATCATGGTGAGCACCAATAGCATTACAAACATCTGGTTTTTCACCATATTTTTGAGCCCATTCCATACCCAACAATGCGTGAGGTAACTCACTTTCTGTATCTGGCACTTTACCAATATCATGTAATAAACCTGCACGTTTAGCAACTTTAGCATTTAAACCAAGTTCTGCAGCCATAATGCCACATAAGTTTGCAACTTCACGTGAGTGTTGTAATAAATTTTGACCATAAGAAGAACGGAATTTCATTCTACCTACAGTTTTTATTAATTCTGGATGTAAACCATTAATACCAAGATCAATTACAGTTCTTTTACCAACTTCAATAATTTCTTGATTAATTTTCTTTTCTGTTTTCTTAACTACTTCTTCAATTCTTGCAGGATGTATACGTCCGTCGGTAACTAGATTATGTAAAGACAATCTAGCAATCTCTCTACGCACAGGATCAAAACAAGAAAGTATAATTGCTTCAGGAGTATCATCTACAATAATTTCCACACCAGTTGCGGCTTCAATAGCACGAATATTACGTCCTTCTCTACCAATGATTCTACCTTTCACATCATCAGATTCTAGATTAAACACAGAGACACAATTTTCTACTGTTTGTTCTACTCCAACTCGTTGAATGGTACTTAGAATTAATTTTCTAGCATCCTGATCAGCAGTTAATTTGGCTTCTTCAAGAGTAGTTTGGATAAAAGACATCGCATCAGACTTTGCTTCTTCTTTCAAAGACTTTATAAGTTCTTCTTTAGCATCGTCTGCAGATAAACCTGAAATAACTTCAAGATTTTCAACTTGCTTTTTATGAACTTTTTCTAATTCATTTTCCTTTCTCTCAATGAATTCTAATTTATGATCATAATCCGCTACTTTCGTTTCTATTTGCTGATTTAATCTTTTATTTTTTTCTACTTCCTGACCAACTTGAGACTCTTTATCTCTCAACCTCTTCTCAGTCTCATTTATTTTCTTTTCACGAGCAAAAATCACTTTTTCATGTTCAGACTTTAACTCAATGAACTTTTCTTTTGCTTGTAATATTTTATCTTTTTTAAATGCTTCTGCATCAACTTTTGCTGACTTTAACATTGAAGCAGCATTTTTATTTGCGCGCTTAATGGTGCCTGAAGCTTTCCTTTTTTCTAATGATTTTGCAATTAAATATCCAATTGCTAAACCAACTAAACCAATTATTATTGGCATTATCATATCTTCCATTAGGTTAGTTTTAAGTATAAAAAAACCTACATTAGTGAAGTTTCTGCAAACTCCAATATAAACATAAATAGAATTAACGAATAGATCAAGGATCCGTTCGAGACGGCTTGCTTTAACTATTACGACTCATCCTTCAGAATTAATTCCTGTTGAGTTTGACGAACAATGACTAATGTAGGCAGTATTGTTAAATTTATTTTAAAGAACTTATTTTAATAACGCGTCTAATTTTTTATTAATTGCGCTAATTTTTTCTGTTGCTTTATTTGTATCTTCACTTTCATTTATATCCTGAATTTCTACTTGTGAAGCAAACTGTAAAGCACACATTGCTAATACATCTTGCTTATCACTAACTGCGTAGTTTTGCTCAAATTTATCTACCAAAGCATTAATTTTATTGGCTGCTTTACGCATTCCTTCTTCTTCAGCTTCACCATTGATACTTAATGGATATACGCGACCTCCAATAGAAATTTTTATTTTGAGCTTTTCATTCATAAATTATTCAAAGAACTTATTCGCTTAATTGAACTATACATTTATCAATATCACGAATCAAAGCGTTTATTTTGAGTTTTGTTTCTCTTGTACTTTCATTACTGCCTTCTATAGTTTTTGCAACTTTCAACAATTGGTAGTCTTTTCCTTTTTCTTCCAACTGTTTTTGGTTATTGGCAATTTGACTCTCTAACTCCACTAATCTTTGATGTAAGAATTCGTTTTCATCTTTTAAAAACACAAATGTTTCTATGAAATTTTCGAATTTATCTTCCAGTAAATTAGTTACTTCGATTATTTTACTCATCTATTTCCAAAATATCAAAAACTATGCATCAAATTTAACATACTAATCTTAATAAAACAACTGTTTTGTCATTTTTTGGCATAATAATGGTTAAACTATTTAATAATAAGCACTTAAAAGCGCATTGTGAACTAAACAATTTATTACTATTTTAGCAGAAAATATGACAACATTGAACACACGAATTTTCAGTATATTCTTCTTAATTTTTACAAGTATTTTTTCGCAGGATAAATATCCAACGAATTACTTTCAAAACCCACTAGATATCCCAATGTATTTATCTGGAACATTTGGAGAGTTGCGCTCAAACCACTTCCATTCTGGTCTTGATATAAAAACACAACTAAAAGAAGGATTTAATGTGTTTTCAGTTGCAGATGGGTATGTATCTAGAATTAAAGTTTCTCATTGGGGCTATGGGAAAGTGTTGTATGTTACACATCCAAATGGCTACACATCTGTATATGCACACTTAAAAAAGTACAGTCCTAAAATTGAAGAATACATTAAAAAACATCAATATAAAAAAGAAAGTTTTGAGATTCAATTATATCCAGATAATACTGATCTACAATTAACTAAAGGAGAAGTTATTGCTTATTCTGGAAGTACAGGAGGTTATGTAGGCCCACATTTACATTTTGAAATTAGAGATGAAAAATCTCGCCCAATCAATCCAATGCTATTCGGAGTTACAGTAAAAGATAATATAAAACCTAGTATAAATACTCTAGTGGCTTATCCAATCGATAGTATTTCTCAAATAAATAGTTCTAACGCTCCTTTACAAATCTCATCAATTAAGCAATTAAGTAATGGCGATTTACAAGCTAGTAGAATTACTGCTTTTGGAAGAATTGGACTTGGAATCAATGTATTTGACCAATTAAATGGGGCCGTCAATAAAAATGGGGTTTATAGTTTAGAAATGTTTGTAAATGGTAAAAAGTATTATGGCCATAAAGTTGAGAAATTCTCTTTTGCAGAATCTAAATACATAAACTTACTAATAGATTACGATCGTTATGCAAATTTAAAACAACGTGTTCAACTTTGCTACATTGACTCAAAGAACATACTAAGCATCTATGATAAAACCACTGAAAAGGGTTTTATTAATATTGAAGATGGGAAAACATACAATGTAGAAATTGTTGCAAAGGATTTTAATGGAAATCAAAAAAAACTAATAGTACCTATACTTGGGAAAAACGATGTTATAAAAATTCAAAAAAGTATTAAAGAAACTCCTTATCATATTAAATCAAGCGAGTTTAATAAATTTTCTAAAGATGGTATTACCGTTGCATTTCCAAAAAATACATTTTATAATGATTTCTATTTAGACTTTGATGTAAAGAAGGAAAGCGGTGATGTGTATGTACATGAAAAAACTGTTCCTTTAAATGGAAGGTATACTTTAACTTTTGATGTAACAGCATATGACAAAAAAGGTAGAAAAAATCTTTATATTGCAAATTATAATAGCAAAGGATATCCATCTTATAGTAAAACTATAAAAAAAGAAAACACATTCTACACTTCTACTAAAAGTTTAGGTAAGTTTTCTTTAATGCATGATGATAAAAAGCCTATTCTAAAATTAAAAAATATTAAATCTGAACAATGGGTTACAAATTATAAAAAAATTGTTTTAAAAGTTTCAGATGATTTATCTGGAATAAAATCATATCGTGGAGAAATAAATAATGAATGGATTCTTCTTGAATACAACCCAAAATACGGATCACTAACATATGATTTTTCAGACAAAAAACTAACTGGATCTAAGCATTTATTAAAAGTAATTGTAGTTGACAATGTTGGGAATACGAATACGCTAGAAACTACGTTTTATAAAAAAAGTAATTAATTAAAATTTAACTTACAACTTGAAAACCAAACTATATCTATCGATAATTTTTCTAAGTATTACTAACCTCGCTATTGCTCAAACTGCAACAGTAAAAGGAACCGTAAAAGATACTTTTGGAAATCCTATCGAGAATGTATCTATTACCTATGAAGAAACGGGAGGAGTAACCAGTGATTCTCTAGGAGTTTATTCAATACAAATAACTGCAAAAAAGAAAGTTAAAGTGATATTTAGCCATATATCATTTACTACTCTTTTAAAAACATTTGATGTTCCCAAAGGAAAGACTTTGTGGTTTTCACCAAAATTAAAACCAAAAACTGAGGAGATAAAAGAAGTTGTTGTAAAAAACAGAGATAAAGATGCTCAAGGTGTTATAAAAATTAATATTGAAGAGGTAAAGAAAATTCCAGGTGCAAATGCTGGAGTAGAAAATATCTTAATGACTTTTGCAGGTGTAAATAACAACAATGAATTAAGTACACAATATAACGTTAGAGGAGGAAACTTTGATGAGAACTTAGTTTATGTAAACGGTATTGAAGTTTACAGACCGTTTTTGGTGCGTTCTGGGCAACAAGAAGGTTTGAGTTTTGTAAATATAGATATGACACAAAACGTAAACTTCTCAGCAGGTGGATTTCAAGCCAAATATGGCGATAAACTCTCTTCTGTTTTAGATATTACGTATAGAACTCCACAAAAATTTGCTGTAAACGCTAGCCTTAGTCTATTAGGTGGAAGTGCTACGTTTGAAGGGAAAATGTTTGATGACAAACTTTCTGCCATAGTTGGAATTAGACATAGAAACAATAGCTTGCTAGTAAACAGTAAGGATATTGAAACGAATTACGAACCACAATTTTCAGACGTTCAAACTTTCTTATCATATGATGTAAATGAAAAATTTAAATTAGACTTCTTAGGAAATTTTTCGATAAACAAATACAACTACACTCCTATTACAAGAAGGACAAAGTTTGGAACTATTGCAAATCCATTAGAACTAATTGTCTTCTATGACGGTCAAGAAAAAGATAAATATTCAACTGTTTTTGGTGCACTTAAGGGAACTTATGAAGTAAATGAAGATTTACAATTAAGTTTAACCACATCTGCATACAACACTCAAGAACAAGAGCATTATGATATTTTAGCATCTTATAGTTTAGGTGAAGTTGATTCAAATCTAGGTTCTGACAACTTTGGTGAAGTTGAGTTTGCTGAAGGAATAGGCTCACAATTAAATCATGCAAGAAATAATATTGATGCACTTATTAGCAATATCAATTTAAAAGCAAGCTACAAAAAGGATGGCAATCAATTTGATTTTGGTTTAAAATATCAAAATGAAGATATAAGAGATCGTTTAATAGAATGGGAGATAATTGATTCAGTTGGTTTTTCAGTCAGACCACCAAATCATATTCCAAACAATCAACCTTATGAACCTTTTGAAGGAGATATTCTTCCTTATCAAGATGTAAGAGCAAGAAACAATGTTCAAATAAACCGTTTTACAGGTTTTGCACAATGGAGTAAAAAAGATACTTGGAATGAACACGAAGTTTGGTATAATTTAGGCGTAAGAGCTCATAATTGGGCTGTAAAAGGAGATGGGATATTAGAAGGTGATAGTCAAACTGTAATAAGTCCTAGAGGCCAATTTGCCATTAAACCAGATTGGGAAAAAGACATGTTATTTAGATTCTCTACTGGTTTTTACTATCAACCTCCATCATACAGAGAGTTAAGAGATACAAATGGAGTGGTTCAGCCTAATGTTAAAGCTCAAAAATCTATTCATTTTGTTTTGGGTAACGATTATAGTTTTGAAATATGGGATAGACCATTTAAACTAGTTTCTGAAGCATATTACAAGTATTTAACTGATGTAAATCCTTATACAGTTGATAATGTAAGAATTCGATACGCTGCAAACAACAATACCACAGCATTTGCAACTGGTTTTGACATTAGACTAAATGGAGAGTTTGTTCCTGGCACAGAAAGTTGGGTAAGTATGGGGATAATGTCTACCAAAGAAAATATTGATAATAGAGGTGAAATTGCTCGTCCAACAGACCAACGGTTCAAGTTGGCAATTTTGTTCCAAGATTATGTTCCAACAATTCCTAACTTAAAAATGTATTTGAATTTAGTATTTAATTCTGGTCTTCCTGGTGGCTCGCCTTCATATGCAGATTCCTACCAGTTCCAAAGTAGATTAAATTCATATAAACGAGCAGATTTAGGTGTATCCTATATATTTGTAGATCAGAAGAAGCAATTTGATTCAGGATTTTTAAAAAACTTTAAAGAATTATCTTTTGGTTTAGAACTGTACAACATGTTTGATATACAAAACTCAATAACAAATACTTGGGTTAGAGATGTATATTCAAAACGCTCTTATGGAATACCAAATTACATGACCAGAAGAGTGCTGAACTTTAAAATTGATATGAAATTTTAATGTGTTGGCACACTTATTGAAATCTTGTTTCGTTATATAACAAAATTAGAAAATTATGTTTCAAAAAATCATAACCTTAGGACTTTTAGCAGGAATAATAGTATTCCCTGTATCTTCTTCAACTAATACTAACAAGTATATAAAAAGCGGTGAAGAACTTACATTTGTTGCGTCATTCAAAATGTCAGGGATCATGACTGATGTCGCAGAATTAAAAATGACTACTTCTACAGTAAAAACTAAAACAAGAGAGTTGTTGCGTTTAAAATGTACTGCTTCTACCTATGCAAAATGGGATAGTTATTTTAGAGTAAGAGATTTATATGAATCATATGTAAACCCTGAAACATTATTCCCTTCTTTATTTAAAAGAAATATTGAAGAAGGCACTTATAAAAAAGAGTTAAAATATGTATTTAAAAGAAACTCAAAGGTTGCAATTTCAACATTAAATAAAAAAGGAAGAGTAAACTTTAAAACTAATGTACCAATCGAGTATAATACACTAGATATTGTTTCTGCTATCTATAACATTAGAACTTTAGATTTTGAAAACTTTGAAGTTGGAAAAAAAGTGACTAAAAAATTGGTTATTGATTCTAAAGTTGAAGCTATAACA
>CAWVTS010000123.1:0-7267 GCA_963933045.1 uncultured Lutibacter sp.
TTGGTCTTGGGAGTTTTCCATTTGCATTATCTAAATATACTTACTACTAAGAAGGCTAAGGTTGCAAGTCCAGTAGCACCTCCTATAACTTCTTGTGTACTTAATTTATTTCGTTCTGGTTTTCCTGGAACTAAAATGAGGGACCCAGGTTTTACTTTAGGATATGATCTAAAAAATAGAAACTTTTTTGTAGTTGCTATATCCCCATTTGGATGTATTACGTATGTTTTACTTTTTTTTGCATTAGATGAAAAACCTCCAGATTTTGAAATATATTCTTTTAAACTAAAGTTATCTTCAAAACGAACCAAGTTAGGCAACATTACTTGCCCCTCTATTTTTACCGTTTCTTTTATAGAAGGAATTATTAAACGATCCCCATTTTTGAGTACGAGGTTTTGCTTTGAGTCTTCCCCATCAATAAGCAATTGTTTTAAATCTATCCCGAGTCTAAATTCTTTTTGATTATTTAAGTCTGTTTTAACTTCTCCTATACTTTCATCAAGGTTTAAAGACTCTGAAGTTAACGATTGCGATATGTCTCTATAAAAAGGGTTTAATCTAATAAGCGTGGCTGCTTCTTCAAAAGCGTACGGAGAAAGGCCTCCAGACTTTTCTAGAAGGTCTAATATTTTTTCATTTTTAGTTTCAGCATAGTATTGTCCTGGATAGCTCACTTCCCCTTCAATACTTGCAAATTGTTGATCGGATGACCCTTTCAAGTATCTAACAATAACTTTATCATTGGGCATAAATTCAAAAGGAGTATTGTTTATTATATCTAAGGAACTTTCTGCCGAAATTTTAAATAATTGATTGATGGTATTATAATCTTCATCAATCACCTCTCTAGTAACATCAATAACAGCTGTGTTGGCCTTCTTTTGATATCCATTTGCTAATATCACTAAGTTCTCTAGGGTTATTCCTGCTTCAAAAGGAATACTTATAGAGTTTTGTACGGCACCAGAAATAGAGATGCTTCCTTTTTGATTGACCACACTTTGACTAAAAATAGTCACGATATCATTAGGTTGTAGTTCCCTGTCATCGGTCCCGTTTAAAACAGCTTCAACCGAGAAAGAAGCAATATCTCTTGAAATACCATCAACCACACGTGTAATTAATCCACGTTTTAAATAAGCAGAAGCAGTAATTCCAGAAGCTTTATATATTAATTGGCTTATGGTTAGGTTAGGCGTATATTCGTAATCTCCTGGACGAAGTACAGATCCTGTTATAGAAATACTATTTTTAATACCTCCTAGAATACCACCAATATTAATTATATCTCCATCAAAGAGCGCTTCGGTTTTAAAATTAGTATAATCAATCTCTTTTAATATTTTACGATCTCCTTCAATGCGAACTAATTTTATGTTTTGTTTGTAAGCATTAGATGTAAAACCACTTACATAGCGCATTAAATCTTGAAAGTTCTCGTTAGGTTTAATTTCATAGACTCCTGGACGTTTTACTTCTCCATCCACAGAAATTTTTGAAATATAGGCACCCACCAAAATTAAGTCTTGATCCTTTATCGTTTCATTTCCTTCTTGTGAACCTTCTAGTAAGTATTTATACACATCAAATTCTGCAATTTCTTTGCCGTTACGTATTAACTTTATTTCTCTAAAAGTTCCTCCTCTGGAAGGTCCTCCACATGCATATAGTGCATTTAATACAGTAGATAATGCACTTAATGAATACGTGCCAGGTACTTTTACTTGACCAATAATATTTACTTGTACAGTACGTACTTTTGATAAGGATACATCTGTAAATATTTTATAAGGGCTAGAAGATGTTGCTGCAATACCTGCATATACTTTAAGAAGTTGACTTTCAATTTTTTGGCTGGCTTTATCAAAACTCATTCCGCTTACTAGTAAAGGACCAATATTAGGTATTTTTACTTCACCGTTTTTATTCACTACTAAATTATAACTGTTTTCAGCAGCTCCCCATAAACTAACTACCAAGCCATCTCCAGGGCCTAATTGATAACTTGCTGGCGTGGCTAAATTTACATTAGGTTGAAAGCTAACATTAGGGTTGTTAAAAAAACCATACCCAAATAGAGGGTCATTACTCATAGCTACTGTACCCTTTGTTTTTGTAGGGGCTTCTTTTTCATTTTCTTCAATAGCTAATGCATCCTCTGTTTCAGTAACTTCCTTGCCCCCTATGACCCGCTGTTCTAGTTCTGAAATTTGTGACGGAGAAAGGCCTTTTGTTTTTGCAAAAGTTTTGATTTGCTGCTCCGTAAACCCTTTTTCTTTTGCCTGATTAACAAGCCCTTGCAACTCTTCAGCAGGTATGTTATTAATTTCAGATATCGTAGGTGTTTGTGAATACACTATTGCTTGCTGTGGAATCAATAGTTGTAAAAAAAACATAAGTATGAAAAAACTTATTTTTTTATTGTAGATCATTTGTTTAAGATATAGGTAACAAAAGTACGTTATTCGTTCTACAAATATATATATATTTTAGTTATAGAAAGCCATATTATACCATTAATAATCGCTATTTATGAGCCTGAGAAGCATAGTGTATATAGGCAATTATCACCCATATTAATGAATAGCGAATACCGTTATGAAGTAAATTATATACAATAATAGGAAACAAATAAACAAGCTGTGAAATCATGGTTAATTTAAAGGAATGATACAAAAACAAAACAAACATAATCCCTCCTAACACGCCATAATTAAAAAAAATATTAATAATGGTATTGTGAATTTCTTGCGGTCTTTTTTCAGATTTTGGAACAAAACGTTCATACATTCCCTCTCCTGCTCCGTATAACAAATAGTGAGGGTAAACAAAAACCCTATCGTATCCTCTATCGGCATAAGAATTTTCTACTCGTTGCGTTGGGCTATCAAACCTATTAGCGATTCTGTTATACTCCATTGCTATAGTATCATGCTTTATTACCACTAATAATAATGGAGCTATTAGCAGTACTAATAGGTGTTTATAGAAATCTTTTTTTAGCAATATTAAAATATAAAGCACTAGCAAAAACAGTCCTCCTAATAATGCGGGAAAACTAGTAGCACAAACAATACTAACCAACGCTAAGGAAACACATAAGGTTACTAAATAGGGCAACTGTAAAACTTGTTTTCTTACAAAAAAGAGAAATGTCAACAATAACAAACTATAATATGCTAATTGATTTGGATTATTAAAATAATTATAATCTCTTCCTTTAAAATTATTAACAACACCTTTATCGATATCTAGAAGGATTAATAGAAATTGTATTCCTAAAGAAATAAAAATTACAAATAAAAAAACAGTGAAATCTTTTTTAGTAAATGTCTTAAATAAACAACTACAAAAAATAAATAGTAATGCGTTATACCCATAGTAAAAAAAGGGCACTAAGAATTCCCATTGATAGGTTTCAAAAGGGAGGGTTGCATACCCTACATTTACAACAAAAACAATAGTTAAAAAGGCGACTAAAAACTGTACTGGTTTTTCTTTTAAAAGATCTGTCGGTCTAAAGATTCCAAAATAGAGAAGTAACGTTGGGATAAGCACACAATCAGAAATTTGTGGACTCCCGTTGTCAAAAAACAAAAAAGGTTTTAAGAGCAGGTATATGACAAATACTACCTTAAAAAAGCTGTTGTTAAAAATTAAATTTAATTTCAAATTACTTATTGATCTAAATGTTTTTTGGATACTAAAACCTTACTAATAAACTGCTGTATTTCCTTTTTATAAAAGTAATTTATTACTAGCCCGTAAACAATAATAAGTACTAAAAGTAATAATGTAACATTAAAAGAAAATAATAAGTAAATGGGGGTTACTATAAATAAGGCTGTTGTAAAAGCAATAATGGGAGGTTTTAACTCCGTTAAGATATCCCAAAGAGATATTTTTAATTCACGATTTAAAAAGTACAAACAAATCAACGCATTCACAAAAGCTGTAAGCAACATAGCCAATGCTACTCCGTTAATTCCATAAAAACTTCCAATGTATATACTAGGTATAGTAATAAACAATAATACAACTAATAAAATTTGTAATTCTAACTTAGGTTTTCCTATGCTTCTAAACACCATAGTACAACCGTGTGTTAGTAAATGAACTAGCACAGTAAGGGCTAAAATACGTAAAGAAGTAGCCGCAGTAATCCATTTTATGCCTATAAAAAATTTGATAATAGGAGAAGATAATACCATAAATGAAAGCATCATCGGAGCTAATAATATGGTGTAATACTTTATACTTGTTAAATAATAATCTTTAATTAATGGTATTGATCCTTGTATTTTACTGTAAAAGGGAAACATTACACGATCAATCATACTTGTCACTTGCCTAAAGACAAGTAATGTTAGCATAAATGACACATTATAAACTCCTAATAATTCCAGATTGATTAATCTACCTATAAATAAGTAATCAATATTTAAGGATATCGTTATAACAAGGGCGGTTCCAAAAGTATAAATTCCAAAGGTAAAAATCTCTTTAAAAAAAGCATACTTAAAAACAAACTTAGGACGCCAAGGGATTAATAATAAATATAAAGGTACTGTAATGACAAATGGAATTAATATATACGCAATCAAAGACCAAAAACCTCCTCCTTTTAACGCTATCACAATTGCTAAAACCCCTGCAATAATACTCGCAATGCTATTAAATATAGCGATGACTTTAAAGTTTAACTCCCTTAGTAGTTTAACTCTATAGACTAATGTAAGTGCCTGTGTGAGTATAGGTAATGTTAAAATAGGAATGACACTAAAAAGTATGGGGTCTTTGTAAAAAACAGCGACAAAAGGGGTTACTACAAAGTAAACAAGTAAGAAAGTGAAAATTGCCCAAAGTAAAGACCACCAAAATATAGACTGGTAATGAAGATCATTTAATAATCGTTTTTTACGTTGAATGAGCGCATCTTTTAGCCCAAATTCTGCTACAACATAAATAATGGCGGTAATAGCTGTTCCAATCCCTACCAGACCAAAGTCTTCAGGAAATAAGATATTTAACAGTATTAGCTTTACAAATAAATCAAATACCCTTTTTATCAATACTTGAAGAACACTCCATAATAATCCTTTTTGAAGCTTTTTATGTAAGGTCTTCATAATAAGGCGGGAAAGTTATCATTAAATAAATAATGGTTAAATAGTATTTTTAATAGCTGTAATTACCTTAGAAGGCAAACAAATATACATTTTTTTTAATAGTAATAATAGTGCATTTAAAAGCTAACTAATTTGATATTTTTTCAATATTAAAAATAGTATAAACCCCATTTTTAGGGAGTTCAAAACTATCAACATACAAGCCCGCTAAGGTATATTTTTCAATTCGTGTAGGCGCAGGCTTTTCAAACAAACTTTTTTCTTCTGCCATTGCTTTTAACCACTCTAAATTTTCCGTGACTTTAGTGGTTCTTAACTGAGTAAAACCTACATAAAAGAACGCTTCATCTACATAAATCCCTCTACACCAACCTAAGGGACTTCTACTTTTAGGATTCGCACCCGTGAGTTTTATAGTTTTAGTTTTTTGTAATGTCTCGGCATTAAACACAACTACATATCCATTAACTGTTGTAAAATAAAGGTCTTTATTTCTTAAAAAACCATCGTGGGGTAACCCTTCTTCGATTGTTATTTTTTTATTTGGGTTCTTTAAACTAATAGCATCCTTTTGCTTCAAACGGGTAACCCATATTTCATCATGTAGGCAAAAAACATGATTAGGGTGTGCTTCATGAGGCTTTAAAGAAGCTATCTTATTTAGATTGGTATTTTCGTTAAATCTATGAAAAGGATCTTTTTGTAAAACGTTTTTGATTGTCTTTTCATGGGTCTCTAAATCAAAGACAAAAACAGCATCCATTCCTGTAACTGCAACATACAAGAAACCATCATGAATTAAGACATCATGTATATCATTAAATAATGGATCGTTAATTACTTTTAAAATTGAATAATCGTGAGAAGACAAGACTAGTACTTCAGTTCGTGTAGCAATATAAATAGTCTCTTTATAGATACAAAACCCCGTAAACCCTATAGATGGTTTTTTATTTGAACAGTGAGAAACAGGTGTTGTGTATGTGCATTTTGGAACATACGTTTTTCTTTGAAAATCAATCTCTGCCAGCTCAGCTTTTTTAAAAGCATGCCCTTGCATTAACTCTCCAAGTATTCGTGGGATACCTCCAGATATTAAGAACTTTTCATCCATATATTAAATGATCATCCTAGCAGCAAGAGTTTCATAGGTAGAGTCATCGATTAAAATAAAACTTCCTGTAATTCTATTGTCTATATAATCAACTACCATAAGAGGCCTTTTTGTTTTTATTGTAACACGTGCAATATCATTCATATCTAGTTGAGTTTTGTTCTCTATCCTGCTTTAGATATTTATAGCTACACAATTAAATACTAATAAAGTAAGCTAATATACAATAAATACCTTTTTTTAAAAACATCTAGTCCTTTAATTGAACCCAGTTTATTGATTATTTATTTGTGCTTTAGTTTTTATAAGAAAGGTGAATTAAACAAAACAACACAGGCAAGTTAATTGATTTTATGCTATTAGTTATATTAAAAAAACCTTATTACAAAAAGAAATCCCAAACCAGCCCGAAGCGTATTAAAGACTCCCTGTAAGGATATCCTGGAGCAGAGAAGTATTGGTTTGTATTAGAAAACATAGCATTAATATGTTCCCATTTAACAAAAATTCTTGTTTGGCGTATTTTTGCATTAAAAAATAAATCTATCATAGGAAAACCTCCTATTTCTTGCTCGTTTTGAACATAAAACTCCCCTAAAACGGGATCATAGCCGTTGCTATTATATTTGGTGAAGTACTTCAAGTTAACTCCTGTCTGAAAAGACAAGGCATTTTTAAATATCTGATCCTGATAATACAAAGATTGGCGAGTAATTAGCTCAGGTACATTGAAAACAGTACTACCACTTAATACATTTTGGTACATTATGGTATTGTTTAAAGCAAGCCCTCTCCAATTAAATTCTCTCTCTGCCTTTATCTTAAGGTAGTTTACCCTAGATGTAAATTGCTGAGGTGTTGGTCTTAGAAAAGTGTCTTCTTGAGATTGTGATGGGTTTATAGCAAAATAAGTATAATCATCAATACCTGAGTATTTAAAAGATAGATTGGCAATTTTCTTAGACTGCAGGTCAAAACCAAGCTCTTGGGTTTTAATAGTATTAAACTCGGTTTTCCAGTT
>CAWVTS010000124.1:0-7245 GCA_963933045.1 uncultured Lutibacter sp.
CAATATAGAATCTTTAATAAAATAACTAATAGTAATTAATTGATTATTTAAATTATAAAAAAGTGATGAGTCTATTAATTTGCCACCTTTATAGTGACTGATAATCTTAATGTCACCAGTATTATGATACTCTCTATATACACCATTCTTCTTACCGCTTTTATCTAGAGGCACTTTAAACTTAAGCTTTCCGTTATCAAAAAAACTTTTCTCATAATTAGTACAAGACATAATAAGTAATACAATTAAAATATAAATAAAATCTGTTATACGGTGATATTTGGTTTTTAGTTTCATTATTAATTATTATGATTATCAACTACTTTTTGCACACTATCTTTTTTATTTTTCTGTAACTTCTTGAGGCTTTCTATTATATCTGGATTGTTTTTGATTTTCATTCTAGTGATATTAGCATTCAAAGAACTCCTTCTTCCCGATCGCGCGGATTTGTAATCCGTGCGTTTAATAAAACACTTCTAATTTAATAACTTTTAATTCATTATCCAATTTTGTATAATTTCTTACCGAACTAAACACATAATCTTCTGACAGGCTCTTAACGGCACGGAATACAATTCCGCGCTAGCACTCTTGTGTGGCATATCCGCGCCATCGGGTCCGTTTTTCGTATAAACATCTCGTACAAAGCAGTGAAATTTATATTTCCTACTCATAAACCTAAAATACAAAAAGCTACACTTGTAGCGTAGATTTTTGTTATTATTGTTGACGGTACTAGTTACAAACTAGCGGGAGCGGGGGTATTTTATCAGTAGTAACACAATCGAAGGAACTATTCTTTATTTGTATATGGCAAATCAAGAAGATTTTATAAAAAAACAACAAGAGAAACTCGGGAAAAGATTCCGAGAATTACGAATAGCTAAAGGTTATACGAACTACGAACAATTCGCTTTTGAGCATAGAATCCCAAGAGCTCAATATGGACGTTATGAAAATGGAGTGACCTGCGTTTTAGTTCTATTGTAAAAATTCTAAAAGCAATGGATATTTCTTTGGAGGAATTTTTTAAAGGGATGTAAGAGTAATAAAAAAAAGATGAGCACGACGCTCATCTTTTTTATTTTATACATAACTCTTATTTCGGGCTAGGCTCGATAAGAAGAATAATCTTATTAAAGTCTGCAGCACTATTTATAACTTTTCTATATTTTTCATATATAGAAACGTCAACAATGTTTTTTCTATAATGTTCATCAGCAGTAATTTTTAATGTATTTCCAGTTAACTTAAAAGAAGACTTAAATGCAAATAACTCTTTCCCTTTTTCTGAATAAGAATTATCTAAATTGATATCTTTAAGATTAGTTACTTCATATCCTTCAGGAATGTTTATGGTAATTGTTCGAAAGTAACTTCTCTGAAATTGCTCTTCTAAAGGAAGAACTCTTTCTTTTTCTTGATATAATTGTGTTTGAGCCCCAATTAATTCTCCTAACTTAAATAAGTATTTCCTTCCAGCCTTTTCAACAAAAGCCTCAGAGGTAAAATCAACAATAAACTGAAGGGGTTTAATCCCAAATAATTCAGGACTTCCATTAACCAGTTTTCTATTCTTTACTTCTATTTCTTTACTTATGCTCTCTACAAGACCATCAATCAGCTCATTCTTTTTATCACCTTCAATCAAATGAATAAATGGCTGAATACTCATGGCATAATACCCATTGAATGACCTATCTAATTTAATATTATTTTCAGATAAATTATCTTTATTAAAACCAACAGTTATTAACATTGTATCAAATGTTTTGTCTGATTTTACTGGTTTAATATATTTGATTTTTCCAATAGCAGATTTGAAATCTCCTATTTTAACTTCTTTAATAAACAAACCATAATTATCTGTGTTATAAGCAGATGGAAAACCAAATCTAGAGTCTGAATCATTAGGAGACAAATACAATTTTGTTTTTGGAAAGTAAATTAAAAAATCTACAAGAAAATTATTAGCTTCAAATTTGTTATCAAACTTTATTTGTCTTCTATCACTTGTTATAACCAATTCATGTTTTATTTTTAAGGCTCTTAACATTGCTACATATAATTTTAAAGCACCAGTTTCATTCATTACTTTTTTAATCAAGATTTGATCTAAATTTTGTAAGTCATCATTAGCAACATCAGATGTAAAGACATTAGTTTTTATGAAGAAATCTAATTTCCTAACAATGTTTTCTTCTTCTTTAATACCATCAAGTTTTAATTCAGATATAAATTTGTTAATTAATTCAATTGTCTTCTTTTTATACTTTGGGTAATAAAAAGTGTATATGTTTTGAGAGACTTTACTATATGATGAAATATCAGTGACTTTATTAGCAGTATTTTTATCAAGTTTATAAACGACAAACCCTTTAGATGCGTTATAAGCTGACATGTTTTCTTTCTCAATCTTTTTTAACTTATTCAAGTGAAGTTTCCAATGAAGTTTTGATTTTGTAATTGTATCCTTAACTACTATTGGTATATTATTATAGCTCTTAAAATTAAAAATTAAATTTTTTGGAGAAAACAAATCAAATTCTATAACCTCTTTATCATACGAGGATTGTAAATTGAGTTTTTTTCCTTTGTAGGTTGGTGATTTTTTTACTACATAAATATATTCGATAAAACTTCCTTTTGTTATTCCTTCAAAAGCAAAATATTTGTATTCTTTACCAGTTTCTTCATCACTTGCTGTCAAAATTTTTGACTCATCCAAATTAATAACTTTACCTTCTTTTGTAATTACTCTAGCTTTGTTTACTTCAAGATTTGAGCTTGATGAATAAGGCAAGTAAACTTTATTGTAGTCTTCAATTTTATCATCAGAGTTTAACCAAAGAATTTTATGTTCTAAAAAGTATTCAACTAAAGAATTATCTTCAAAATAAAATTCAGTAACAATTTTCTCTTTTAATGCAATCATTGACTCATTACTTTGTTTTTCTATTTTTTAACTCGGGTTATTATCCCAATCATAGCTCTTAAAAAAAGGAAGCTCTTGCGAAAAAGCAATTTGAAAACTAACCAATAATATGACCAATAGTAAGTGTTTGTTTTTCATAGTAGGGTTTTATATTTTTTTTAATACAATTATTTCTTTATATTTTTTTTCAATCTTTTTAATTTGTGCGTTCACTTCTTTTTGCTCTTCTAAATTTAAAATCAAAAAATTTAATTCAATAGTTTGATTGTAAATTATTTGATTCTCTTTTAACTGGTAACTGATATTGCAATTCATCAAATCATTAGAAAACGAAATGTTTTCTGGCAAATAATCAATTTTAAAATTGACAGGAACTTCTAATACAGTATAAAAGCTATAGTATCTTTTATAATCAAATTCTATTTCATTTTTCCGTTTTTTATCTGTTTTGAATTTTGATAATTCTTTGTTTAAATTTAAGTTAATATAAATTTCATCTCCTAATTGTTTAAAATAACTATCAATCTCAAAAGTATAATCAATTATAAAATCTTGATCATAACTATATTTATTTGTCTCTTTAAAGTTTTTAATTAAAAACTTATTATTCCCTTTTTTTAGTTTCTTATTATAAAATTCTTTCAGTTTCGTTTGAGAATTTTCATCTTCTAATTCATGGAAGTAATCAGTTTTTGGATATCCAGAGATTGCTGTCTTTGAGTTTCCTAAAATATTATTACCTGTAATTTTAATGAAGGTAGTATCAATAATTGCATTTTCTTTGGGTTGAATTATTGGAACTTTTTTTATTTTAAACTTACTACCATTAGAAACTAATGCTTCTTTTCCTTGTATAAAAGATGTTGGAATTCCAAATTTAATATACCTTCCTGTTGCATCTAAAAAATATGTTTTCCCTTTGTTTTCATATGAAAGAATCATGTGGTTATCCACAAGAGGAGTTGGAACTTCTTTATAAGTATATGGAATACTTCTAGTTCCAATCCAAGTTAAATTTCCTCTTATACCTGCAATTTCTAACATCTTAAAAAGAATACTCGAATTATCTTTACAATCACCATATTTTTTCCTAAAAACAGCATTAGATTCCCTTGGTATAAAACCTCCAAGAGCATATTCAAAAGCGATGTATTTAATATTTTTTTGAGTCCAATAATAAATAGCTTTTACTTTTTCTAGATCATTCTTTTTATTTAAAGTAATCTTGTTTACTAGATTTACCAATTCTTTGCTTGGTTCATCTCTATTAACATTTTTAACCAGTGAGTAATACCAGTTATATAGGTCTGAAACTTCTCCTAAAACCTTTTGAGTTTCTCCATTAACTTTATATGAAGTAATTATTGGGATTATGTGAGGTAATGTATTCTTGTAATTCGGTGAATCATCTTCAAACTCATATTTGTTTTTATTTTTTAATTCCCAATTATAAATTACTTTTTTCCTTTTTTCTTCTTTAGAGAATCTAATTATTTCATTACCAGTATTAAATTCTTTAAACTTTATAACAATACCCTTATCTACAATTATAGTTACCTTATTGTTTATTATAGGAAAATAATCTCCAAAATAAAATGGACTTATAAAGCGAGGGTTTTTAATCTTCTGCGAATATTCCAATCTTGATTTAGACCCTTTTTTCAGGTTAGGGTAAATAAAACTTAAAGCTTTAGTATCATCATAAAAAGACTGATCTAAATCATCTTTTTTTATAAAATTTTCAACTTCAAATTCTTTGTACTTACCTCTTACAAAAGAAAAAGAGGAAGCTTTAATTTTGTCTAACTCAAAAAAAGACGAGAATTTCAACGTGCTTTTAGAACTATAAGTTGCAGATTCATTTAAGTATAAATCTTCTTCTACAACTTCTTGCTTAATATCTAAATGCCCTTTAATTAACTTAATCGTAATTATAGTTTCTTGATTTAATCGTACTTTTCTAGAATCTGGATATTGACTACTATAGTTTTTATATTCATTAGAGTATTGTGAATAAGCAGATATAGAAAGAAGAAGAAAACAAAATGTAAATAAACGCGGTTTAGAAAGTTTCAACTGAAATAATTTTATCATTAAAATATTTTGTGGCCTTTTTAAGCTTCCCTCTTTTGTTATAAGAGCTAACGACTCCATTTATTTGTCCATTTAAATACGACTTTTCTTCTTTAACTTTTCCATTCTTATAATACTCAGTACTTTTACCATGCTTAATTCCATAATTGTACTCCATTTCTTCGTGTATTTTCCCGTTAAGAAAATACTCTTTTTTCACACCATTATATTCACCATCTAGGTATATGATCTCATCCTCAGGGTTTCCATCATAATAATACGATTTATATGAATTTATTAAATCTCCATTTTTGTATTCCATTTTTTTGGAAACATTTCCATTTTCATAAAAAGCTGAAATTACACCTGTCTCATTTATCAACTCTTTCATCGGAATTTCCTCTCCTTTTTTATTTAAATAACTGTACCCTATTATCCTACCATGATTATAAAATCGAATAAGTTGTAATTTTCCTGATGGATCATAAAATTCTTTTCGACCATGCAAATTACCCTCATAATATTGAGTCGTTATATTTTTAGTACCATCTTCAAAAAAATTATAATGAGTTTTTATATCTACTCCATTTTCATAAGAATATTTATTCTCAATAGTTCCATTTTTATAATAAGAAATATAATCACCATTTAATTTTCCATTTAAATAGTTCATTTTAGTTTCTAATTCTCCTGTGTTATGATACCAAGTCCAAAGCCCATCTAACTCTCCATTAACAAAATTTCCTGTTACTTTTTTATTTCCATCAAAATAAAACTCTGTATAGATACCATGTTTAACTCCATTAACATATGAAATATTGGTTTTGGTCTTTCCATTAAAGTGCTTACTTACAAGTGAATAATTATTATCTTTTGATTGATAATTTATTTGTTCAAAAGCCTTTCCGTCTTTATCAAAAAACTTTTCAGAAATAAACTCTCCAAAACTCATTTTTGTTTTTGAAATAAGACCTCCATTTCCACCAAAAGATTCTTGATTTCCATGCAATTTCCCTTTATGGAAAAAATTAATTGATTGAATTGTTCCATCTGAATAATAATATCTCCACTCTCCATGTTCAGATCCATTTTTATACCACCCTTGAACGTTCATCTTTCCGTTTAAATGGTAGCCTGTAAAATAACCATCTATTACGTCTTCTTTATAAGGAGTAATGGATTTTTTACGTCCATTATTATAATATTCATAATAGTTTCCTGTAGTTTTACTCTCTATGAAATTCCCTTCATTAGTAAGTATTCCATTATTCGAATAAAACTTCCATTTTCCTTTTTTTCCACCAGAAATATCATAAAGCCCCTCAGAAGTCTTAACTCCTAATGGAGAAAACCCTTCATAATAAAACTCTCCGCCTTTCTTTTTTCCTTCCTTAATAATTATCCCTTCCTTATCATAATATTTAAATGAAATAATCTCTCCCTTACGATACATAAAATCATAATATAATTTTCCGTCAGTGTCGTAATATCGATAAAGATCTGTTAGTTTTCCTTTTTTGTAGACATATTCAATTTGCAGTGTTCCATTAGAATAATATTGCTTCCACGCACCATCATAAGATCCATCCAAACTCTGACCGCCTTCATTCAATTGCCCATTTGCATAGTACGATTTGTAACTTCCATTTAAATTCCCATTTGTATAGTGGACTTCTGAATATTTTTGCTTGTTAAAATGATATTTTGTTTCTAAACCATTAATTTTTCCTGTAACATAATTTGCCTTAGAATAAACTTCTCCATTTGCATAATACTCTAGGGTTTCGCCATCTATTAATCCATTTTTGTAGGGAATGTAAAATTCAAGAATTTTTTCTCCAACTATAAAGTACGATTTATAGATGCTATCTAATTTTCCTTTCTTAAAAAATTTGTGCTGAACCAAAGCTCCTTTGTCATTGTAATATTTATATGCTCCATCTAACTCGTCTTCTTTATAGTTTCCATCTACATATAGCTTCTGATTTTTATGTAGCATTATATTTTTCCCTTCTAGCTTCCCATTTTTATAAAATGCAGTTTCTTTAATTTTATTTAATCCATGATACCAAGTCCATTTTCCAATCTTCTTACCTGAATCATCATAGTTCCCTATTGCAATTAACAATCCATCTTTATTATAATATTCCCAATAGCCTACTTCATGATTATTATTCATTTTACCAATAGCATCAACATAAGAATCATTGTAATAAAAAGAAACTTTTTAATGT
>CAWVTS010000125.1:0-7163 GCA_963933045.1 uncultured Lutibacter sp.
CTTATTCCGCCAAGATTTGTTAATAATCCTGCCATTTTTAGAGTATCGTTCATTTGGCTATGAATATCTAATGATTTTTTACCATAATAATCCGCAAGCTTAAAGTCATTCTCATTAACAGCAATTCCAATAAAATTACTGTAGGTTGTAGCAAGCACATTTTTATTTAGAGCAGTTTGAGGAAAATTACTTACAACTTTATTATAAAAATAGCGGGCTGAGTCCATTTCTCTATTCATTTGATAAGCGCTCCCGATATTAAAATTAGCCTCACAAATCTCCAATGAATCTTTCCTTACCAATGCATTTTCTAAAGCGAAATTGAAATAAATAAAGGCTCTTTCATAATTTTTAGCCCTTCCAAAGAGCCTCCCTATTTCTTGAGAATAATTTAAATATAAGTTAGATTTTTTTCGCTCAATTATTTTAGAAAATCCATTTAATAAAATATTAATAGCCTCTTCATCTTCACCTTTATTTATGTAAATTTTTGATTGTAAAAAATCAATTTCTAATAAATCAATTTTATTTTTCAATTCCTCATTTAATCTTGTTTTGTCAATTAGATCTTGTGCAATACTAAATTCCCTATTTTCTATGTTACTGTTAATTAAGGCATATATAGAATCTAATTTAGTTTTGTTTAAATCTTGAGAATTAGTATTAATACTGAAGGAAAATAAAAAAAACAATAAAAAAAAAGAATGATATTTCATTTTATAAATTTAAATGAGTTTATTTTTATGTGCAAATAAGGCAAGACCAACAACGTTTTTAACCTCTAATTTTTTAATCAGATTTTTTCTGTGTGTTTCAACTGTATTGACACTAATAAATAAAGATTCTGCGATTTCTCTTGTATTAAGTTCTTTAGTTATGAGAACTAGAACTTCCTTTTCTCTATCCGTTATTAACTTTAAAAGTTTAGTGTTTTTGATATCTCCTTTTTCAGAAAATGAAGTAACTATTTTATTTTGAATATCTTTACTAAAGTAGTTTTCGCCTGATGAAACTGTTTTAATAGCCTCAATAATTTCTTCACTTGCACATTTTTTTGCTAAAAATGCTTTTGCGCCTATTTTCATCACCTCTTTTACTAGTTTTACGTCATCATAACTAGAGAGTATTATAACTTTAGGCTGTAAATTTCTTTTTTTAAATTCTTGTAGAACTGATATGCCATCAACTTTAGGCATATTTATATCAAGGATGAGAACATCAGATGAATTACTTTCATACCATTGAAGCACCTGTTCTCCGTTAAGAGAACAGCCTACTACTTCAATTTCGCTTTCAGTTTTAAGTACTGCAATAATACCATCAATCAATACTTTATGATCATCTGCTATATGTACTTTTATCTTTTTCAATTTTCCCATTTCAAAGATACCATATATTCAATTTTTAGACAATAACTGTAATCCGTGATTTTATATCACGGAAAACCGTGACAGAATATAAAGTTACAAAAAAAAACCATTCCAAAAAATCGGAATGGTTTTACACTAAATATACTAAAACTATTATGTATTACCTTAATCTATCAACAGATTTTACAAGGTCTTCATCTTTTTTTATTGCTTTATTTGCCATGACAAGCAGTAAAACAACAATAATTGGAAGTACTAACCCAATACCCTTCTCAGAAACTAATGTTTCTCCAGATAAATTTAGTGATTGATATAAAAGTAAACCTAATAAAATAAGATTGGTCAAAATGTTAATGCGTCCTAAAACAAACTGTAACTTTCTGTTTTTAAACTGAAAAATAGTTACTAAAGAAATAACCGCAGAACCTAAAAATAAAATTGGAATTAGTTTTAAAAAAATAGACTCAGAATTCAAAGCATCTATTGCATAAAACGTTGTTTTATCAATAGTACTCCAAAGATCAAACATAAAAATTAATCCACCAGAAATAATTACAGCTATTAATAAATAAATTGATTGAATACGTTGAATCATTTTTGTTTTTTACAATGCTCAAAAGTAAGTTAATCTTTTATATCAAAAAACTATAATATCAAATTTATTTTTATATATTTGTCATGTCTTCTGATAGATATTGCATTACTGCAAAGAAAAAATCCACAATCAACATCACTTACTATTCTTTAATACTTTAACAGAATAATTTAATTATAACACATACATAATGTTCGAAATTTCACAACTCAAGGAAAAACCCCTTGTAGAACTGCAACAAATTGCTAAAGACATTGAACTCTCAAAATTTAGTCAATTAAAAAAACTAGATTTAGTTTATCAAATTCTTGATCATCAAGCATCAAACCCAACAAAACAAGAGAGTACTACTGAAAAACCTAAAAGAAAACGTATTTCTAAACCTCAAAACAATGCTCCTAAAAAGAGTCCTATAGCTAAAGAGGTCAAAAAAGAAGAAATTACGAAAGAGGTAAAAGAAGTAAAACAAAACTCTCCTCAAAAAGAATTGAAATTTGAGGAAAAACAAAGTAAGCCAACTCCAAAACCTCAACATAAAACTTCTAAACCAACGGTTCAAAAAAATACTGAACAGGTAAAAGAAGTTGTTAAAACTCCTGAAGTTTCAACTCCAGCAGTTACAAATAAAACAGTTGAAAATAAAACAGTTGAAAGTTCAGAAAAAAAACCTGAACAACAACATCCAAAGCATAAGAAACCTCAACATAAAGATCAAAAAAATCTTAAGAAACCTGGTAATGGCAATCGCTATAGAGATCCAGATTATGAGTTTGATGGTATCATAGAAAGTGAGGGAGTTTTAGAAATGATGCCTGACGGTTATGGTTTCTTACGATCTTCAGATTATAATTACTTATCATCACCTGATGATATTTATGTTTCTCAATCTCAAATAAAATTATTTGGATTAAAAACTGGTGATACTGTTTTAGGAAATGTAAGACCTCCAAAAGAAGGTGAAAAATATTTCCCATTGATTAGAGTATCAAAAATTAATGGTTTAAACCCAAATGTTGTAAGAGACAGAGTTGCTTTTGAACATTTAAAGCCATTATTCCCAGACGAAAAATTAAACCTAGAATTGAAAGGGAATAAGTCTACTAGAGTTATTGATATTTTTGCTCCAATAGGTAAAGGTCAACGTGGAATGATTGTTTCTCAGCCAAAAACTGGTAAAACAATATTACTAAAAGACATTGCAAATGCAATTTCAACGAATCATCCAGAAGTATATCAAATCATTTTATTAATAGATGAGCGTCCTGAAGAGGTAACAGATATGCAACGAAACGTTAAAGGTGAGGTTGTTGCTTCTACTTTTGATGAGCCTGCTGACAAGCATGTAAAAGTTGCAAATATTGTATTAGAAAAAGCAAAAAGACTAGTAGAATGTGGACATGATGTTGTAATTCTTTTAGATTCTATTACTCGTTTAGCTAGAGCATATAATACAGTTGCTCCTGCTTCTGGTAAAATTTTATCTGGTGGTATTGATGCAAACGCACTTCATAAACCAAAAAGATTTTTTGGTGCTGCAAGAAATATTGAAAATGGAGGTTCACTTTCAATTATCGCTACCGCTTTAACAGATACTGGATCTAAAATGGATGAAGTGATCTTTGAAGAGTTTAAAGGTACTGGTAATATGGAATTACAATTAGATAGAAATATAGCCAATCGTAGAATATATCCTGCAGTTGATTTAGTCAAATCTAGTACTCGTAGAGATGATCTACTATTAGATAAAGACACACTTCAACGCATGTGGGTGTTGCGTAAATACCTTGCTGACATGAATCCTATAGAAGCAATGGAATTCTTGAGTGACAGGATGAAAAGCACATTAAATAACGATGAGTTTTTATTATCAATGAATAGATAAGACATTCACAAAAAAATAAAAAAACCAACTATTTACTAGTTGGTTTTTTTATGCTCAATAAGTATCTCTAAAGCAAAAAAAAACGCTCTTATGAGAACGCTTTTTTTTCTTGTGAGATGAAACACCTTCTATATACTAGTAGATATTTGCTCTATTATCTTCAACATCTGCAGCTTCTTTTAAAGCATCAAATAATTGTGTAGATCTACTTTTTATTTTTGAACTCAACCTGTTTCTGAAAGAGCTATAATTGTCTAATTCAGCAGGAACTTCTTTTGAAACCACTTTGATTGCAAACACACCTTTTTGACCGTCTATTCCTTTAATTACTTTCCCTTCAGTTGCATTTGACATTGCACCAACAACAGATGGCTCATTACCAACTCCAGAGATAGTAGGACTTGATAATGTAACATTAGAAGCCGTTTTAACAGTTACACCATTTTCTTTTGCTAATTCTTCTAATGTAGTTCCGTTCATTTTGTTCTTAATCATTTCAGCCTTCTTACTATTAATAAGTAATGGTTTGATTTGACCCGCAATATCAGCAACTGTTGCTAAACCTTTAGCCGTTTTAGCATATAATGTTGCTACAACATAACCATTATCTACATCAAAACGTTTAACCGAACCTATGTCATTTGAATTTTCAAAAGCCCAACGCACAATTTGTCTTTGATTACCAACCAATCCAGGAACGTTATCATTCAACACTTTCATTTTATTAGCCAATGATGATTTGTACTGAAACTTTTTAACTAAATCATCAAAATTCTCACCTTTAGAAAGTTCAGATGTGAAAATTTCAGCATTTTGATAAAACTTATTTTCTGTATCTATAGAAGGAATGATTTGTCTAGATAATGTTGCTAATTGAACCGTATTTTGAAAATTCTTTTGACCATCAATTTTAATAATATGATATCCAAATTTAGTTTCAACTATCTGAACATCACCTTTTTTATTTACAAATAAATATTTCGCGAAATCTTCATCAAAATTTGGAGAGAACGCCGCATCATAACTTACCCATCCTATTTCACCACCTTTACCTTTTGTTCCATCAGAATTAACTTCATCAGCAATTTTAGCAAATCTTGAAGAACTATTTCTAACCAATTTGAATATACTATCTACAGTCTTCTTAGCAGCTTCTTTTGTTTTATTTGAAGTAGATCTTTCAGTACCTATATAAGGAACGATAATATGTCTTGATTGAACTGAATCAGGCATCCTTTGTAATGCCATAACTTTTGATAATTTATAATAACCATTATTTTCATAAGGTCCTACAACATCACCAACATTAGCATTCATTATTTCCTCAGCAACTACTTTTGGTAATTTATTTTTAAAGACAAAATTCTCATTAGATGCTAAATCTGATTTAGACTGGTCTATAAATTCAGCCATATCAATAGCATTTTTCATACCTTTCGTTCCAAATTTCTGGTCATCTTCAATAAATGTTGCTAAATTATCTTTAATCCCTTTTCTATCTTCATCAGAAGCAATGACATCAAATTTTACGTACTTCAAACTTCTAGATTCTTCAACTTGGTATTGACTTGAATTTTTATTAATATAATTTCTGTAATCACTAGTAGTAACAGTAATTAAACTATCTGAAATAGTTGTGTAAGGCACATATACATATTGTGAAGTAACATTTGTATTTGTAAAAAAATAATCTCTTTTACCTTCTTCTAAAGTCACTCCTAACCCTGCATTTACAAGATTACTGTAAGAATTTCTAACAACGTTTTGTCTAATTTGACTTTCAGAAATAAGCCAATTAGCCCATCTTTGACTTTCATTAGATCCTACTTTAGTTCCTACTGCATCATCTCGCATTGAAGCTATAAACTCTTTTGCTCTTTCTTCATCAAATAAGCCTGCGTCATTTTTAAACGAAGGGTCATTTTGAAAGTAAGGTAAACTAATAATAGATTCCCAAACTTCTTTTTCACCTACAACAATTCCAGCTTTTTCTAACTGTTCTTTAAAAACACGCTCTCTAACAAAACCATCCCATACAGAATTCATTGCTTGATTTTCAGAAACGCTACCTCTAGAGTTCGTTTTATAAGCCTCTAAACGTTGGCTAAAATCTGCTCTACTTATTGTTTCACCATTAACCTCTCCAACTGAATCAACTTTTGCTGAATCTCCATTACCAAACGCACCCTGTACAACAAATGCGAATAATGCTAAACCAATAACACCGATTAAAACTATAGTTTTCTCTCTAATTTTTGATAAAACTGCCATTATATATTTTTCTTTTAATTTAGTATGCGAAATTACAATTTCATATTCAATTATGAAAGTGATTTTTTAATAAAATAAAGGTACTCTAACAATAAATAAGGCACTTGTAAATAGAAGTTCAGCTTAACTACACCTCTTTATTTAAAACTTTTAGGTAAACTTCTTCAATTTTAGAAGATGTTGCTTTTATGATTTTAAATTCATAATTATCAATCTCTATAATTTCATTTACGGTCAAGATGTTTTCTGAGTGATCTACAATTAAGCCTCCTAAAGTTTCATAAGCCTCATCATCTGGAAGAGACAAATCAAATGTTTCATTGATATAATCTATTTCTAACCTTGCAGAAAGATGGAATTCGTCGTCATTAATTTTGTTTTCTACAAATTCTACTGAATCATGTTCATCTTCTATTTCACCAAACAATTCTTCAACTATATCTTCAACAGTTATCATTCCAGATGTGCCTCCATATTCATCTAAAACAACGGCAATACTTTTCCGCTTCTTGCTAAGAATACTTAACACATCATTTATCATCATACTTTCAGGAATAAGTTCTAAAGGCATTAAAATGGAATGCAAACTTTTAGGGTTTTTAAACATGTCAAACACATGAACATACCCAATGATTTCATCTAATGTGTTTTTATAAACTAAAATTTTAGAATACCCAGTTTTTACAAATAAATTCCTGCTATTAATTATAGATTCATTAATATCTACTGCTAATATTTCAGTTCTAGGTATCATCACCTCACGTGATTTAACATCATTAAAGTCTAATGCATTTTGAAAAATTTGAATCTCAGAATCCATCTCTTCACTTTGTGAGGTCTTTCCTATTTGCTCAGTAATATAACTTTCTAATTCTGCTTTACTAAATTCTGTTTGCTCTATATCAGAACTTGTATTAAAAAAAACTCTTAAAAAGAAATCAGAAATAACGGTAATGAAATCTGAAATATAATAAAAAAAGATATAAAAAATATACGCTGGAACTACAAAAAACTTTAAAGCTTCATTAGCATAAATTCTAAAAAT
>CAWVTS010000126.1:0-7131 GCA_963933045.1 uncultured Lutibacter sp.
ATATGGAATAAAAAAGAAGTCTTGGCTGACGTTGTTTGGGCAATACGTAATTTTAAACCAGACGTTATTGTAAATCGCTTTAGTCATAAGCCAGAAACTTTTGGTAAAACACATGGGCATCATACTTCTTCGGCTGTTTTAAGCGAATTAGCATTTGATTTAGCAGGAGATAAGACACAATATCCAGAGCAATTAAAACTTGTTGACATATGGCAGCCTCAAAGAGAATTCTTTAATACTTCTTGGTGGTTTTATGGAAGTCAAGAAAATTTTGATAAAGCAGACAAATCAACTATGATGGAAGTGGAAACGGGTGCATATTATCCTACTGCTGGATTGTCTAATACCGAAATAGCAAGTTTAAGTAGAAGTATGCACAAGAGCCAAGGTTTTGGTAGTACTGGTGCTAGAGGAGAAAGTACGGAATATCTTGAATTAGTGAAAGGAGATATGCCAAAAGACAAGATAAATATTTTTGATGGAATAAATACGACTTGGACACGTGTAAAAGGCGGAAAAGAGATTGGAGAAATATTATCTAAAGTAGAAAATGATTTTGATTTCAAAAACCCTTCAGCTAGTATTTCTGATCTGTTAAAGGCTTATAAACTCATTCAGCAACTAGAGAATGAACATTGGAAAAATCAGAAAACAAAAGAAATAACAGCAATTATTGAGGCTTGCGCAGGATTATATTTAGAAGCTGTTGCAACAGAATCTTCAGCAACTAAAGGAAGTGAAATTACTGTAAAAATTGAAGCAATAAATAGAAGTGATGTTTCGATGCGTTTGACTGGACTTATTGTTAATCCAATAGCTGCATGGGTTTATAAAGAAAAGAGTCACGGTTTGTTATTGAAAAATAAAAAATTAGAAATTGAAGATGTAAAAGGAATTATTCCTGATACTTTAAGTTACACAACTCCTTATTGGTTGAAAGAAAAGGGAACAGTTGGGATGTATAAGGTTGATGATAGGCAAAAGATTGGAAAACCAGAAACTGATAGAGGTCTTAAAGCAGGTTTTGTTTTGTTTATTGATGAAACTGAAATTACTATTATTAAAGATGTAGTTTATAAAAAGAACGACCCTGTAAAAGGAGAAGTGTATCAACCTTTTGAAATTTTACCTGAAGTGACTGTTGGTGTTTCAGACAAGGTTTATATTTTTTCTGACACCAATTCAAAAAATGTTATAGTAAAAGTGAGGTCTGGAAAACCAAATATTGACGGAACAGTTAAATTATCAATTCCAAATGGATGGACAGTAAGCCCAGAAAAATTTGATGTAAAAATTGAGCAAAAAGGAGCACAGCAATCTTTTACTTTTAAGGTAACTCCAACAAAAAATCAAAGCGAAGGAACTTTTTCTCCTATTGTTGAAATAGATGGGAATGAATACACAGATGAATTGATACAAATTGATTATGATCATATTCCTTATCAATCTGTATTGATGCCATCAAAAAGTAAAGCTGTCAAATTAGACATAAAAAAAGAAGGTCAATTGATTGGGTATATTCAAGGTGCTGGAGATGAGATTCCTGAAAGTCTTCGTCAAGTAGGATACACAGTTGTTGAATTAAATAAGGATGATATATCATTTGAAAAATTAAAAAACTTTGATGCAGTTATTTTGGGTATTCGTGCCTATAACACAAATGAAAGCGCAAAATATTACCAAGAAGATTTGCATAAATATGTAAAAAGTGGAGGAACAATGATGGTTCAATACAATACGAGTCACCGTTTAAAAGTTGATAAAGTTTCACCATTACATATAAAACTTTCAAGAGATAGAGTTACGGATGAGTTTTCGGAAGTTAGAATTTTAGCACCTTCACATGAGGTGATGAACTTTCCAAATCAAATTACAACTAAAGATTTTGATGGTTGGGTTCAGGAGCGAGGATTGTACTTTCCAAATGAATGGAGTTCTGAATTTACTCCAATTTTATCTATGAATGATAAAGGAGAAACAGCCAAAAACGGAAGTTTGTTGGTTGCGAAATATGGTGAAGGTCACTTTATTTATACAGGATTAAGTTTCTTTAGAGAACTTCCTGCAGGAGTTCCTGGAGCGTATAAATTGTTTACTAATTTATTATCTGTAGGGAAGAATGAGCCAAATCAAAAAATTAAGAACTAATGAATCAACAAAAATATATTTGGAAGAAAGAGTATACATGGGTTTTGGTGGCTAATGTAATTTACATTTTAGCATTTTATTTCATCACAAACTATTTTACTGTTTAATCTATGGAAATTCAAAGTAAATTACATGCTGTTGATTGGATTATATTAACTGTGACACTATTGTTTATAGTTGGTTACGGAACGTATGTTACAAGAAAGAATGCGAATGTACAAGACTATATAAAGGGAGGAAGTGATAGTAAATGGTGGACAATTGGTTTGTCTGTCATGGCAACTCAAGCCAGTGCAATTACATTTTTATCTACTCCAGGACAAGCATTTCATAGCGGAATGGGATTTGTACAATTCTATCTCGGTTTACCTATCGCAATGGTTATCATCTGTATAGTTTTTATACCTATTTATCATAAATTAAAGGTCTATACTGCATATGAGTTTTTAGAAGGAAGATTCGATTTAAAAACCAGAAGTTTAGCCGCAATTTTATTTTTAATCCAACGTGGATTGGCGGCAGGAATTACAATTTTTGCTCCAGCAATTATTTTGTCGGCTGTTTTAGGTTGGGACTTATTAACGCTGAATATCATTATTGGTTTTTTAGTTATTATTTATACGGTTTCTGGTGGAACAAAGGCTGTAAACGTAACTCAAAAACAACAAATGATTATCATTTTTATAGGAATGTTGATTGCATTTTTTATGATAATGAGTCAATTACCTGCGGATATTACTTTTTCAAAAGCATTAGAGATTGCTGGAGCAAGTGATAAAATGCAAATCATAGATTTTTCTTTTGATTTAAATAATAGATTTACTGTTTGGACTGGTGTTTTAGGAGGTACATTTTTAATGCTTTCTTATTTTGGAACTGATCAAAGTCAAGTGCAACGTTATTTGTCTGGTAAATCGGTTAGAGAAAGTCAGTTAGGCTTAATTTTTAACGGATTGTTAAAAGTTCCAATGCAATTTTTTATTCTGTTAATTGGAGTAATGGTATTTGTGTTTTATCAATTTAATCCATCGCCATTAAACTTTAATCCTACTGCAAAAGATGCAATAGCAAACTCTGAATATGTTGCTGAATATAAGTTGTTACAAGATGAGCATATTGAAATAGAGAATGCTAAAAAAATACTTTTTACTGATGGTTTTCAGAAAGAAGAAAAGGCTCAAATCTTATCTTTAAATGAAAGAGATCTTGAGTTGAAAGAGCTAGCACGAGAAATTATTAAAAAAGTGGATGATAGTTCTATTGAAAAAATAGAATCTAATGATAAAGATTATGTATTTATCCATTTCATTTTAAATAATTTACCGAGAGGTTTAATTGGTTTGTTATTAGCAGTTATTTTATCTGCAGCAATGTCATCTACAGCATCTGAATTAAACGCATTGGCAAGTACTACAGCCATTGATTTATATAAGCGTAATGTAAGAGAGGAAAAGAGTGAGTTGCATTATGTAAAAGCCTCTAAGTGGTTTACGCTTGGTTGGGGTATTCTCGCCATATTAGTCGCTAGTGTGGCGAATCTGTTTGATAATTTGATTAATTTAGTTAATACTATTGGTTCTATTTTCTATGGTAATGTTTTAGGTATTTTCTTATTGGCATTTTTCGTGAAATTTGTAAAAGGAAATGCTGTTTTTGTTGCAGCGTTAATTACTCAAGTAATAATAATTTTAACGTATTATTTTGCAGTTTTCGTGCTTGAACAAGCAGGAGAAGAACCTTATATAAGTTATCTTTGGTTGAATCTTATAGGTTGTGTTATTGTGATGAGTATCGCAATGTTTTTGCAATTGTTTATGAAAGACACTAAAAATGAAAATTAACACAAGAGAAGCAAACTTAAACGATTTAGCTGTTTTATTAGAATTTGAACAAGGCGTTATCAACTTTGAACGCCCTTTTGATCCTACTTTAAAAGAAGGGAAAATTAGTTATTATGATATTGAAGCAATGATTACAGCGGATGCTGTTTTTGTTGTAGTTGCAGTAAGTGATGATGTGGTTATTGGTTCTGGTTATGCACAAATTGAAAATGGAAAACCTTATTTGAATCATAAGGCATATGCATATTTGGGATTTATGTTTGTTGAGGAGAATAGTAGAGGTAAAGGCGTTAATAAATTGATAATTGATGCTTTAAATCAATGGATTTCTGCACGTGGAATAGATGAAGTAAGGTTAGATGTGTATGTTGATAATCCAGGAGCAATAAGAGCGTATGAAAAAGCTGGATTTAAAGGTCATCTTTTGAATATGCGAATGAGCCTGGATAAAAAATAAAAAGTCCGCAAAAAATTGCGGACTTTTTATGTAAAATATTACAACGAAATCTATTGAATTCGCATCGTAAATGTTTTATCACTCCAAGAAAATAAAATTCCTTTATCAGTTACTTTGTATAACAATTCCTCTTGAGGCGTTTCATTATTTTGAACTTTGGTTTCAATTCTTAGTGCATCTCTAGATTCACTATACGAGTATGCTCCCCAACCATCAGATTTTTTATTGAATATCAAAACCCAACCTTTATTTGTGTTTGGAATAATAAAAAAACCATATTTTCCAGCACTCAAGTCTTTACCGTTGACTTTTACATCTTTGTCAAACTGTATGGTTGTGTTCTTATTTGCGCCTGCACGCCAAATCACACCATAAGGTACTAAGTCTCCATAAATCACTCTTGAATTAACTCTTGGCGAGCCATATTCAACAGAAATCGTTGTTCCGTTTATTGTTCCTTGTGTTTTTTCTTGCGGACTTTTTTGTCCGTAACAAATAAAACTAATAAGTGTAAATAGTAATAGAATTTTAGTTTTCATGTGGGTTGAATTTAAAAATTAATTATATTATTTCATCCATTTTGCAATAGACTCTTCGTTCATTTTTACATAATCAGCATTTCCTTCTTTAGTTGCTAATTCTAATGATCTTTTTGCCGCTTCAATAGCTTCTTTTTTATTCCCTAATTTTGCGTAAATTAGTGATTGTAATCTAATATGCCAAAAAGCAGGTTCTTTTCTTAATGCTACAGCAGTATCAATCCATCCTCTTGCTTTATTTAAATCTTTACCAGAATCAAAATAGTATTTAGCAGCACCAAAATAATCATTTACTGATGGTCCAGCCATAATCTTATCGATACTAGCACTTGCAACTTCGTCAGTAGGAACTGAAAAAGGCACAGAAATGTATGTCTTTTCCCACATCATTTCTAATGTTGCGCTATCACTTTGTAAATTGTTGATATCTATTGTAAACGACTCTACGTTAAATGGTACTTCATATACTTTTGCTGATGCTTGAGCAGCAACTTTACTTGGGTCCCATTTTTGAGGTGTTCCCCAATTATCACTATCAGTATAGAATAGTACATCCCAAGATTCTTTATTAGGAACAGTATAGATTGCATATGTACCAGCATTTAAAGTTGTCTCACCAACAGTTACATTGTTACCGAAAGTGATTTTTGCATTTGCATTTGCACCTGTTCTCCAAGTTTTACCAAAAGGAACTAAATCTCCAAAAATGGTTCTTCCTTTAACTCCAGGACGAGAGTATTCAATTGTAACATCAGTTAAACCAACCTTTTGTTCAATTTTTGCAAACGGACTTGGTTGTGGTGTCTGTACTTGAGCGTTTATTGTATAATTGAATCCTACTAATAGTACTAGAGCAATTAATTTTTTAATCATCATATTTTGTTTTAAGTGAAGAAACAAATATAATGATTTTTGTTATTGATAAACGTTAAAGTTATGTTTAAGTATACTTCCTTTTCTGAACATAATTAAATACAAAACCAAAAACAGCTAACAGAAATATAGGTAGTAAAGTATTTAAAATTTGATAAAAAATGCGTTCACTATATGCTTTTTCTCTATCCAACATTTTTAGATTGATAGTTTTCGAACGGATATCTAGCAAGCCAGAATCATCTAGTAAATAGTTCACAGCGTTTAATAAAAATTCTTTGTTACCAAACTGTTGTCCTGTCCATTTATCTACTCCTAATTTCTCCGGAGTACCTCTAGTAACTTGGTTCGCAATAATGTCACCATCCGCAATAACAATCATCTTATTTCCTAAAGATTTGTTTTTGTTATTTATAACTTTAAAAGGCTTAATCCTATTCTCATATGCAGATTTAAAATCACCTTCTAATAAAACTCCTAAAGGAATATTTTTTTTATTAAATTCTTCTTTTTTAACTTGTTGACTTATTGATTTTAAGCTAATAATTGAAGGCGTTCCTGAAATTTTTGAGAATGGTGAACTTTGTAATAAAACCGTTTTGTCAATTTCGTTTTTTAATATATCAATTGAATTTGCGAATTTTAAATTTACAGGCTCAATATGTTTATTTATTGGGTGATTATTTGCTGATTGTACTGCAGGGAAATAATTCCATAAAAATTGATTATATTGAGTTTGGTTGCCAACATTTCCTGTTGCTAATGGAATCTTAGAACTATATAAATCTTGAACTAAATTTGAATTGATTCTAATTCCATAACTAAATAATAAGTCTGTCAAATTCAAATCTCTTGGATACGCCAAAGATTCGCCAGTTTCAAATAAACTATCTAATTCTGCATGAACCTGATCTACCATCCACAGCGTTTTGCCTCCATTCATTATATATTGATCTAGCGTAAACTTTTCTTTTTCACTAAATCTTTCTGTTGGTTTTGCAATAATAGTTAAATCAAATTCAGTTAATTTTTCTAAAGTTTTTTCAGGACTTTTTGCAACCGAATCTAAGGTAAAAGGAGCCAAACGATAATACTCACCTAATTTTCTTAAAAAATCTGCGAGGTAAACATCTTCTAACTCACCATTCCCTCTTAAAATTGCAATTTTTTTATTTTTTTCAGAAGTTAGTTTATGAATAGCATTGACAAAACCATATTCTAAATTTTGAATAGAGTTTTGTAATTGTTCATCTTGACTTTGAGTATTAGTATC
>CAWVTS010000127.1:0-7061 GCA_963933045.1 uncultured Lutibacter sp.
CAGAACCGAAGAGGTTGACGGATACAATGCGTTACAACTTGGTTTCGATGACAAGAAGGCAAAAAGCTCTAATAAAGCTTTAGATGGTCACTTTAAAAAAGCTGGTACCACTGCCAAAAGAAAAGTCATTGAATTTCAAGGGTTTAAAGAAGAGTATAAATTAGGTGATTCAATTACTGTTGATCATTTTGCTGAAGGAGAATTTGTAGATGTTTCTGCAACTTCTAAAGGTAAAGGTTTTCAAGGAGTTGTTAAAAGACACGGTTTTGCTGGTGTAGGTCAAGCTACTCACGGTCAACACAATCGTTTAAGAGCACCTGGTTCAATTGGAGCAGCATCATATCCTGCAAGAGTATTCAAAGGAATGCGTATGGCAGGTCGTATGGGTGGTGATAAAGTCAAAGTTCAAAATTTAAGAGTTTTAAAAGTAGTTGCTGATAAGAATCTACTTGTTGTTAAAGGATGTGTTCCTGGTCACAAAAACGCTTATGTAATCATTCAGAAATAATGAAAGTATCAGTTTTAGACATTAATGGAAAAGATACAGGAAGGAAAGTTGAACTTTCTGAGTCTGTATTCGCAGTTGAACAAAATGATCATGCTGTTTATTTAGATGTGAAGCAACACTTGGCTAATAAAAGACAAGGTACTCACAAGGCTAAAGAAAGAGCAGAAATTTCAGGTTCTACAAGAAAAATTAAGAAGCAAAAAGGTACTGGAACTGCTCGTGCGGGTAGTATCAAATCTGGTGTTTTTAGAGGTGGTGGAAGAATGTTTGGTCCTAGACCAAGAAATTACCATTTTAAATTAAACAAAAGTTTAAAGAAATTAGCTCGTAAATCAGCTTTAAGTACGCAGGCAAAGGATCAGAATATTTTGGTTGTTGAGGACTTCAATTTTGAAGCTCCAAACACTAAAAAATTCATCTCAGTTTTACAAGGTTTAGGTCTTGAAAACAAAAAGTCTCTATTTGTGTTGGGGGAGTTAAATAATAATGTATATTTGTCATCACGAAATTTAAAACGTGCAAAAACCATAACTAATTCAGGTTTAAGTACTTACGAAATTTTAAACGCAAACAAAATTATTCTTTTAGAGAGTTCTTTAGAAGGAATTAATCAAATTTAAGCAAATAGGTATCAGATGAGTATTTTAATTAAACCTATTATAACGGAAAAAATGACAAATGATAGCGAACTATTTAATCGTTATGGATTTGTCGTGAATAAGAAAGCTAACAAAGTTGAAATCAAAAATGCTGTAGAGAAAACTTACGGTGTTTCAGTTGAAGCTGTTAGAACTATGAATTATCCTGTAAAGAGAGTAACTAAATTCACAAAGAGTGGAGTTGTATCAGGAATGAAAGGAGCTTATAAAAAAGCGATAGTTCAGTTAGCAGATGGAAATAACATTGATTTTTATAACAATATCTAATTTAAGAAATGTCAGTTAGAAAATTAAAACCAGTAACACCAGGTCAGCGTTTTAGAGTAGTAAATGGGTTCGACACCATAACTACTGATAAGCCGGAGAAAAGTTTACTTGCTTCGAAAAAAAGATCTGGAGGTCGAAATAATAGCGGAAAAATGACTATGCGTCACATTGGTGGTGGTCATAAGAAGCAATATCGTATTATCGATTTTAAAAGAGATAAGAGCGGTATTCCAGCAACAGTAAAAACAATTGAGTATGATCCAAACCGTACTGCATTTATAGCTTTATTGGCTTATGTAGATGGTGAAAAGAGGTATATAATTGCTCAAAACGGATTACAAGTTGGACAAAAAATAGTTTCAGGAGAAAAAGTTGCTCCAGAAATTGGAAATGCAATGCCTCTTGGTAATATGCCACTAGGAACTACAATTTCTTGTATTGAGTTAAGACCAGGTCAAGGAGCTGTTATGGCTCGTAGTGCAGGTTCTTTCGCTCAGTTAATGGCAAAGGATGGTAAGTATGCAACAGTAAAATTACCGTCAGGTGAGACTAGGTTGATACTTTTAACATGTATTGCGACTATCGGGGTTGTATCTAATTCTGATCATCAATTGTTAGTGTCTGGTAAAGCAGGTAGATCAAGATGGTTAGGGAGAAGGCCTAGAGTTCGTCCAGTAGTGATGAATCCTGTCGATCACCCAATGGGTGGTGGAGAAGGGAAGTCTTCTGGTGGTCATCCTAGATCTAGAAACGGAATTCCTGCAAAAGGATTCAAGACAAGATCTAAGACCAAAGCGAGTAATAAGTATATTTTAGAACGTAGAAAAAAATAATTAAGATATGGCACGTTCATTAAAAAAAGGACCTTACGTTTTTCACAAATTAGAAAAAAAAGTTCAAGGTAATATTGAAACAGGAAAAAAAGCAGTAATCAAAACTTGGTCAAGAGCCTCAATGATTACACCTGAGTTTGTAGGTCAAACGATAGCAGTTCATAACGGTCGTCAATTTATTCCAGTATATGTTACTGAGAATATGGTTGGTCATAAGTTAGGAGAATTTTCACCAACACGTTCTTACAGAGGGCATGGTGCAGATAGAAAAAATAAAGGTAAAAAATAGTAGGTAATCATGGGAGTTCGTAAAAAATTAAGAGCACAACAGTTAAAAGAAGAGAAGAAGCAACTTGTAGTTGCTAAGCTTACAGGTTGTCCTACATCGCCGAGAAAAATGCGTTTAGTTGCAGATTTGATTAGAGGAGTTGGAGTTGAAAGAGCACTTCAAATCTTAAAATTTAATGCTAAAGAAGCATCTATAAATCTTGAGAAATTATTGTTGTCTGCTATTGCAAATTGGCAAGCAAAAAATGAAGGATCGAGTATAGAAGATGCTGAACTATTTGTAAAAGAAATTTTTGTAGATAGCGCAGGAATGTTAAAAAGATTAAGACCAGCACCGCAAGGTCGTGCACATAGAATTAGAAAACGTTCTAATCACGTTACTTTAGTGTTGGGTAATAAAATTGTTGAAAGCAAATAATCAAGTAGAATGGGACAAAAAACAAATCCAATAGGAAATCGTTTAGGAATTATCAGAGGATGGGAATCTAACTGGTATGGTGGAAATGACTACGGAGATAAACTTGCAGAAGATGATAAAATAAGAAAGTACATACGTGCTAGATTATTTAAAGCGAGTGTATCAAGAGTAATTATCGAACGCACACTTAAACTTGTAACCGTTACTATCACTACTGCTAGACCTGGTATTATTATCGGAAAAGGTGGCCAAGAGGTAGACAAGTTAAAAGAAGAGTTAAAGAAAATTACTGGGAAAGAGGTTCAGATTAATATATTTGAAATCAAACGCCCAGAACTTGATGCAACATTAGTAGGAGCAAGTATTGCCCGTCAAATTGAAAGCCGAATTTCATACAGACGTGCAATTAAAATGGCAATTGCTGCTGCAACTAGAATGAATGCAGAAGGAATAAAAGTTCAAATTAGTGGACGTTTGAATGGTGCTGAAATGGCACGTTCTGAACACTATAAAGAAGGAAGAATTCCACTTTCTACTTTTAGAGCTGATATTGATTATGCATTTGTAGAGTCTAATACTACCTATGGGAAATTAGGAATTAAAGTATGGATTATGAAAGGCGAGGTTTATGGGAAAAGAGAGTTATCACCACTTGTAGGTTTATCAAAAAAGCAAAGTGGAGGTAAATCAGGAGGAAAGAGACAACCACGTAAGAGAAAATAAATTTTTAGAATTTAGAACTAGAAAAGATGTTACAGCCAAAAAGAGTAAAATATCGTAAAGTACAGAAAGCAAAAGGGAATATGAAAGGTAATTCTGGAAGAGGGACACAACTTTCAAATGGAACCTTTGGTATTAAATCATTAGACCAAAATTTGCTTACATCTCGTCAAATCGAAGCAGCTCGTATTGCAGCGACTCGTCATATGAAAAGAGAGGGTCAATTGTGGATTAAAATTTTCCCAGACAAGCCTATTACCAAGAAACCATTAGAAGTACGTATGGGTAAAGGTAAAGGTGCTCCAGAATATTTCGTAGCAGTTGTAAAACCAGGAAGAATAATGTTTGAAGTAGGTGGTGTACCTATGGATGTAGCAAAAGAAGCATTGCGTTTAGCGGCACAAAAATTGCCAGTTAAAACAAAGTTTATTATTGCTAGAGATTTTGATAACGCTTAATCGATATAAGTAATGAAACAGTCAGAAATTAAAGAATTATCAATTGAAGATTTACAAGAGAAACTTGTACAATTGAAAAAAAATTATACTGATCTTAAAATGGCACACGCAATTTCACCATTGGAAACACCAATGCAATTGAAAGCCCTTAGAAGAACTGTAGCTAGATTAGCAACAGAGTTAACTAATAGAGAAGTACAATAGTATTAAAGATGGAAAAAAGAAATCTTAGAAAAGAGAGAATAGGTGTTGTTTCAAGCAATAAAATGGATAAATCTATTGTAGTTGCAGAAGTTAAGAAAACAAAACACCCTATGTACGGAAAATTCGTTTTAAAGACGAAAAAGTACGTTGCACACGACGAAACAAATGATTGTAACATTGGAGACACTGTTAAAATTATGGAAACGCGTCCGATGAGTAAATCTAAACGTTGGAGATTAGTAGAAATCCTAGAAAGAGCTAAATAAATTATGTTACAGACAGAATCAAGATTAAGAGTAGCTGATAATACTGGAGCAAAAGAAGTTTTAGTAATTCGTGTTTTAGGTGGTACTAAAAAGCGTTATGCTTCTATTGGAGACAAAATTGTTGTTTCTATAAAGCAAGCGACGCCTAACGGAACAGTCAAAAAAGGTACAGTTGCAAAAGCAGTTGTTGTTCGAACTAAAAAAGAAATTAGAAGAAAAGATGGATCTTATATCCGCTTTGATGATAATGCTTGTGTATTGTTAGATAGCAATTCAGGAGAGATGAAAGGAACACGTGTTTTTGGACCAGTAGCTAGAGAACTTCGTGATAAGCAATTCATGAAAATTGTATCATTAGCACCTGAAGTGCTTTAATAAACTATAAGAAACGATGGCAAAATTAAAGATAAAATCAGGAGATACAGTAAGAGTGCTTGCTGGAGATCATAAAGGAGAAGAAGGAAAAGTTGTGAAAGTTATCATAGCTAAAAACAGAGCAATTGTAGAAGGTGTCAATATGGTATCTAAACATGCAAAACCTAGCGCAGATAATCCACAAGGTGGAATTATCAAAAAAGAAGCTTCAATTAATATTTCAAATTTAGGTTTGATTGAAAATGGTGCTACTGTAAGAGTAGGATACCAAATGGAAGGTGATAAGAAAGTTAGGGTTTCTAAAAAAACGAATAAAGCAATTTAGTTATGGCATATACACCAAGACTTAAAGAAGAATATAAGGGTAGAGTAATTTCTGCACTTACTGAAGAATTCGGATATAAAAATGTGATGCAAGTTCCTAAGTTACAAAAAATTGTAATTAGTAAAGGAGTTGGTGCAGCAGTAGCCGATAAAAAGTTAATTGATCATGCACTTGAGGAATTAGCAAAAATTACTGGTCAAAAAGCAGTAGCGACTATGTCTAAAAAGGATGTTGCAACTTTTAAATTACGTAAGGGAATGCCAATTGGTGTGAAAGTTACGTTAAGAGGAGTTAAAATGTATGAGTTTTTAGATAGATTAGTTACAGCATCTTTACCACGTGTTAGAGATTTTAATGGTATTAAAGCTACAGGTTTTGATGGAAGAGGTAATTACAATTTAGGAATTACTGAACAAATTATATATCCTGAGATTAATATTGATAAAGTAAATAAAATTGGAGGTATGGATATTACTTTTGTAACATCTGCTCCAACTGATAAGGAAGCAAAATCATTATTAACTGAATTAGGTTTACCTTTTAAAAAGAACTAAGAGATGGCTAAAGAATCAATGAAAGCTCGTGAAGTAAAAAGAGCTAAGACAGTTGCTAAATATGCAGAGAAAAGGAAAGCTTTAAAAGAGGCTGGAGATTATGAAGGACTGCAAAAATTACCGAAAAATGCATCACCAATTCGTATGCACAATCGTTGTAAGTTAACTGGAAGACCAAAAGGTTATATGCGTCAGTTTGGAGTATCACGTGTGACATTCCGAAAAATGGCAAACGAGGGGTTAATACCTGGAGTTAGAAAAGCTAGTTGGTAAAAAAGATTATAAATTGGTTCCAGGTTTAGCATATTGCTGAAAACCGTTACCGCAAATTAATATATATGTATACAGATCCAATCGCGGATTATCTAACAAGAGTTAGAAACGCAGTTAGTGCAGGACATAGAGTAGTTGAAATTCCATCTTCAAATTTGAAGAAAGAAATCACGAAAATTTTGTTTGATCAAGGTTATATTTTAAGTTACAAATTTGAAGATTCAGAAGTACAAGGATCTATCATGATAGCTTTAAAGTATGATAGACAAACAAAAGAGTCTGTAATTAAGAATATTGAAAGAGTTAGTAAACCAGGTTTACGTAAGTATGTAGGTACTTCTGAATTGCCAAGAGTATTAAATGGTCTTGGAATCGCAATAGTTTCTACTTCGAAAGGAGTAATGACCAACAAGCGCGCAGCAGAAGAGCATATTGGAGGTGAAGTCTTATGTTACGTTTATTAAAAATTAGGAAAGATGTCAAGAATAGGAAATAATCCAGTAGCAATTCCAGAAGGTGTAACAGTAGAAGTTAATGACAATATTGTTTCAATAAAAGGAAAATTAGGTGATTTAACCCAAGAGTTTTCTAACGTTACTATTAAAGTTGAAGACGGAAATATAATGGTTACTCGTCCATCTGATAGTAAAGAAGATAAATCTAAGCATGGTCTTTATAGATCACTTATGTCTAACATGGTTGAAGGTGTTTCAAAAGGTTGGACTAAGGAATTAGAATTAGTAGGTGTAGGATATAGAGCAAGTAATCAAGGACAAAAACTTGATTTAGCTTTAGGTTTTTCTCATAATATTGTTCTTAAAGTTGCTCCAGAAGTGAAATTAGAAACAATATCTGAAAAAGGAAAAAATCCAATAATCAAATTAACTTCTCATGATAAACAACTTGTAGGTCA
>CAWVTS010000128.1:0-7004 GCA_963933045.1 uncultured Lutibacter sp.
AATGTAAGCGGAAAAAACACCATCTATATCTTCTTTTGAAAAAAGGACAATAATTAGTATTGTAAATATATCTATTGCTATTTGTGCAGGCCTTATTAAATTCGAGTGTCTTTTTTTCAACCTTTTAAATATTAATTTAAATACCGATCTTGCAAGGCACTGGCCTTACTAAATTTATTTACTTCTGTAAAGTCACCGATTAAATTTATTAACCTATTTTTAGAATCCTTCAATTCAATACTTTTATTTTCACTAATAAATTTAGTATTAATTTTAACCGCCACTATACAAACACTTTATACATTCTTATTAAAATATCTTTAATACTACATATCTTACCGCTGCACCGGTTTACAGAAAATGAGTTCTCTTCTATGAAGAGTAACTTGTGATAGCACTTCAAAACAAACCTCATATTAGTAAACTTTATAAATGTATTAATATTGCTTAGCTCTATTTTTTCTTTATTATAACTTACAATTTCAATAATTATGTCATCACCTTTAATTACAGACCCACTATCTGCTTCTTTAAGTACATTTATAGATTGAAACTTTTAACATTCAAATTATTTTATATTTAACCAATGCCTTTCTTGATTAAGAATCAATTGTCTTTTTGACAATAAATATATGACTTTTATAAATTTATTTTTAATTTAAATTTATAAAAAAACCTAAATTTTTATATTTGTAATCTTCTTTTATTGAACACAACTCTCTTAATTTCTTAGAAGTGTCCTCATAACCAATAATACCTAATCTCCTGAGATTTTTCCTATTCCTCCAAAGCGTTTTAAAGAATAGAAAAAACTTTAAAATAAACAAAAATCCTAAGATAAATGATAATAAAAGAAATTAGCTGTGAGCTATAGCTCCTTCTTTAAATAAAGCAAAAACGTTAACGTGAATATAAAGAATTCCCCAAAAATTAGTGTTAATATTTTAAGGCCATCGGTGGTTCTATATTTGATAATACCCAAAAATAAGATATTAAAAATCAGGCAAAATTAACATATAGTAAGAAATTTAGATTCACATAATCTCTATCTCCAACATAATACAGTAATGAGTTAAAAACGAATATCTTACTTTCAATTTCTAGTTTGGCATGGACAGTTAGTATTGGTTAATTTTTTAAAATCTTATGGTTATACATTTTCGTTAAGGTATTTTCAATACTATATTTACTATTGGAAAAAGAAATAAAAGAGCTCAATTTTTCTGCCGATCCTTTTAGCATCACGATTTCATTTTTTCGAACAAAAGCGGGGTTTACCTCAACTTCCATAGTATATCCAGACAACTCGTCCATTGTTTTTAAAATTTTCTTTATGTTAATGGCAGCACCACTGCAGATATTCACAATTTCTGACTTCACCTCTGAGGTTAGTAATTTTGTATATGTTTCCACAACAAAGCCTATATCATTAAATTCTCTATACACGTCTATATTCCCAAGGGCTATTTTTTTTAGCCCTTTCGCATAATGCTCAATTATTTTAGGAATTAAAAACTTTTCTTCTTGATAAATACCTGTATAATTAAAGGGTCTTGTGATGATGATATTTTGTCGGTCAAAATATGTTTTTACCATATTTTCCATCACAAGTTTGCTGTTTCCGTAGTGGTTTACAGGTTGTGGGCAAAACGCTTCAAAAAGCTCTCCTTCTATATTCCCATACACTGTTGCACTGCTGATCATTAAAATTTTTTTGGGAATATAATCTAATTTATCAATAGCATTTAAAAGATTTAACGCTCCAAAAACATTTACCTTATATATATTTTCCTTGTTATTAGCAGCAACAAATGATATTGCAGCTAGATTAATGATATAATTTGGTCTTACCTTTACCAATACTTTTAGAATTGCATCCTCATTGAGGATATCGCAAGAAAAATGAGTTTCTTTTTTAGGAATGTCAATCACTGTACCAAAGACAGTAAAGCCTTTAGAAGTCAAATAGGTTTCTAAATGCTTTCCAGTAAAACCACTTATCCCTGTAACAAGAATGTTTTTATTAGAAGGTGCTTCCATTTATATTTCTTTCTATGTCTTTTTTAATCATCATATCACACAGCTCTTCAAGGCTAGTTTTTGGTTTCCATCCTAAAATTTCATTCGCTTTAGAAGCATCACCAATCAATAAATCCACTTCAGCAGGTCTATAAAATTTTGGGTTTATTTTGATCAGTACCTTTCCTGTTTTGGCGTCTATCCCTTTCTCATCTTCATTTTTACCTTCCCAAGTAATGTCAGTATCTATAGCTTTGAATGCCAAACTCACAAAATCTCTCACTGTTTGTGTTTGGTTGGTCGCTAATACAAAAGTGTCTGGCTTGTCTGCTTGCAACATTCTATACATGCCATCTACGTATTCTTTGGCAAAACCCCAATCTCTTTTGGCATCAATATTTCCAAGCTCCAATAAGTCTTGTTTGCCAAGGTGAATTTTTGCAACTGTGTCAGTAATTTTTCGTGTCACAAATTCTTTGCCTCTTAATGGAGATTCGTGGTTGAATAGAATACCACTCGATGCAAATAATCCATACGATTCTTGATAATTGAGTGTTGTCCAATGCGCAAAAACTTTGGCTACTCCATAAGGACTTCTTGGGTGAAATGGCGTTTGTTCGTTTTGTGGAATTGCATGTACTTTACCAAACATTTCGGAGGTAGAGGCTTGATAAAACTTTATTTTTGGATTGATGGTTCGGATGGCTTCCAATAAATTTAAAACACCAACACCCGTGATGTTTGCCGTTGCTATGGGTTGCGTAAATGATACGCCTACAAAACTTTGTGCTGCCAAATTGTATATTTCATCAGGCTCGACATCGTTGATGATGCGATAGGCACTAGATAGATCGATCAAATCATATTCCAATAGTTTTAAGTTGGGATGGTTTTCTATGCCCAATTCTTCTATACGCCAAAAATTAGTAGAACTCGTACGTCTGTACGTCCCATACACTTCGTATCCTTTTTCTAATAAAAACTCTGCTAAGTATGCGGCATCCTGCCCTGTTATACCTGTTATTAATGCTTTTTTCATTTTTTGTACTTATCTATTATTTCTGCAAATGTATTTTCAATATCTTCTTTAAAAATTTTTTTATCAAATGTAATGGCAAAATCTCTAATTCTTTTTGAATCAAATTTCGTGACATTTTCTTCAAAAAAAGATACTGCCTCAATTAGAGAATGTACTGTTTGTTTATCAAAAAATACTCCAGTATCAGTTATTTCAATTTTTTGTCCCACGAACTTTCCCTGAACCGTTTCCAGAGATCCTCCTTTTCCATAGGCAATAACAGGTGTTCCACAAGCTTGAGCTTCTATTGGAATAATTCCAAAGTCTTCTTCCGCTGCAAAAACAAATGCTTTTGCTCTTTGCATATAATCTTTTAAAACTTCAAATTTTTGATATCCTAAAATTTCAACATTTGCCCCACCCTTTTCTTTTATTTTTTTTATTTCAGGACCATCTCCAATAACAACTAACTTTGTATTGGGCAAGTTTGAAAAGGCTTCAACAATCAAATCAATTTTTTTATAAGGAACGAGCCTAGATGCCGTTAAATAGAAATTTTCTTTATCGAGTTTCAATGTAAAATCATCAATAGCCACTGGTGGATATATAACTTTATAAGATTTTCTTCTATAGGTTCTCCAAACTCTTTTCTCTATATATTTAGAAATCGGAATAAATTCATCTACTCTATTAGCAGTTGAAAAGTCCCATAATCTTATATAATGTAATATTAACTTTGCTATAAAGCCTTTTATTCCTTCATTTAGGTTAGCTTCACTTAGGTATTGATGGTATAAATCCCAAGCATATCTAATTGGAGAATAAATATAACAAATATGGATTTGATTTGCATTTGTTATCACACCTTTCGCAACAGCATGTGATGATGAAATAATTAAATCATATTCTGATAAATCAAATTGTTCAACAGCAAAAGGGAAAAATGGTAAGTAGTTTTTCCATTTCGTTTTTGACTTTGGTAACCTTTGAATAAAAGAAGTTTTAATTCTATTTGGGTTTATGTCTAATTTCTTGACGCTTTCTTCATCAGAAACTAATACAAAAATATCTGCATCTGGATAAATTTCTGTAAAAACCTTAAAACAGCTTTCAGAACCTGCGATGACAGTAAGCCATTCGTGCACAATTGCTACTTTCATTACTTAAAGTCTTCAGGTGAAACGGTTTTCCAATGAATGATAGCATTTTTTAAATCATACTTAAATTGGAAACCATTATCAATTAAATACTGCGGTTTGATATTCGTTGGAAAACCCGCTTTTTTAACTCTTACCGGATGAATATCCGATTTTTTACCTATAATTTTGAAAATTATTTGAACGAAAAAAGCTATTACAGTAAGCATTTTAATAGATAACTTTATCGTTGGTTTTTTTATGTTTAACTCCTCTTTTATAATAGTCACCATTTCATTTAGACTCACTATTGGGTTTTCTGCATAATTATAAACGATCAATCTTTCTTTTTTTTGAATCGTGAACAAGATACTGTCTATCAAACCATAAACGTAGCCGTAGGCTTTAATTACTTTACCACCATCAGGCAGTACAAAAGTTCCTTCTTTTAGCGCTTTTATCATTCTATATACATTACCTGGGTCTTTTGGACCAAATATCACACTAGGTCTTACTATAATTAGCCTTCTAGATGAATCTTCTGCAAGCCATTCTTTGTGTATTTTTTCTGCTAATCCTTTAGAAATTCCATAGGCAGTTTCTGGATATAAGGGTGATGTTTCTATTCTTTGCTCTAAAGATTTACCATAGGGCGCAATACTACTAGTAAAATAAATATTTTTAATATTACACTTTCTGGCAAACTTATTTATATTTTCAGCCCCAGGAATATTGGTGTTAAAATACTCTCTAAATTTATGACCGGGCTCTCTGTGTATTGCTGCAAAATTGAAAATCCAACTATTTTCAGTGTCTAAATCTTTTATTTCATAATCAATTTTATTTCTAACATCTAGCTGTTGGAAGACAATAGTTCCATTAGAAATATCATTTTCATATTTTTTTAAAGGTTTAATATCAAAAACGTAGTATTTATCAAACGCTTTTTTTTCTTTAAATACACCAAGAAGTTCAGTCCCTATATAGCCTGAACCACCAAAAAGTATAGCAATCTTCATTAAAAAATTAAATATTTATATTATGAGGTAAAGATATAAAAAATTATCAGTTCTTTTTTTTATATTAATATAGATATTAGTTGTTTTCTTTATTGTGTGTTATAATTTTTATTAAAACTGTAGATAATAAAATAAAAACTGTAATTCCCTTAATTGTATATAGGACTGATTCTGTCATTAAACATAGAAAAAATAAGATTGAAAAACTCAAATTTAAGGTTACATTTTTATTATACTTAAAACTCATCAATAAAGGATAAAAAATGATATTAAGTAATGACAATAAACCAAGCAATCCTAAATCTAAATAAGCTTTCAAGTATTGATTATGCAAATCTTCGCCATAATAATTATTTCTTGTGTCATAAATATCAAAAATATGCTCTTTCAAGATTTTATTACCAACACCCAGACCTTCTCCTAAAATAAAATAATTATTCTTTATTACTTCTATTGCTTTTGGCCAAAGATAAAACCTGTCATCATTTGTTATATTACTTAACTTAAAAACCATCAATGGTTGAAAAAGAAAAACAACTAATATACTTAAAAATATAAGTGCATAAAGTATTAATTTTTTCCTTTCTTTTTTATTGAACCTAAAGAAATTGATAAAAAAAATAGCATGTATTATTAAGTTAATTATGAGTGGTGTTCTAGCGGACAAATAAAAAAGATTAACGTTGAAAACAATTAAAAGAAAGTTAACAAAATGTTGGTTTTTAAAAACTTTTAATACTTTGTTATTTAAAAGTAAAATATTAGTTATTACTAATAAATACGCCCAATAAGTTGGATGTACATCCATTAGATGTGGATATTTAAATTGTAAATAGGTGTAATTCCCGCTTTTTTTATTCATGAAATTTATCCATTCTTCATGACTGTTTAAAAAATTAAATAATAAATAAATTGAAATAACTGTAGCTAAAAGCATCAGTAAAAGATATGTTTTCATAAAAACCTCACTTCGCTTCTTATTTAAATTTGAGGCAAAAACAACTATTGGCAGAACTATTACAAGCACTTGTCTTTCTAATATTTTTAATGCTTGAGTTAAATCATCAGAAAAAAAAATATAGAATAAATAAACACATATATAAAAGATGTATGGCGTTAAAAATTTTGAATTGTACAGGAAATTTAATTTTATTTTGGTCTCAAAAAATAAAAGAATAATTATGGTAACAGTAAAAAATGGAATCAGTTTATCAGAAAAAAAAACCGAAGATATTGCAAAACAAGCTAAAGTAATAGGTAATAATTTTTTATTTAAAACAGTTTTCATTTTGTTAGTTGGTTTTGTCTAATAAACAAAGTAAGAAAAGCAAAATATATCCATCCTGTTTGCGCAGCAAAAGGAAAAGGATTAAACATTATTTCAAAATGTAAAAAGAAGAACAAAGCAAATAGTCCTATTTTTTCTCGGCTTCTATTTTTCAAAAATAAGTTTAAAGAGAAAGCTAAAATTAGAATATAAGCTAGTAATATTATCAACCCATTTTTATAAAGTAAATCTATAAACATATTATGTGAAGAGAAGTAATGCACAAATGTTACTTTAAAATTTATGCTTCCAGCACCATAGCCAAACAATATTTCAAAAATATTAGATTCAGAAAATCTAATCAAAATATCTTCCCACACGTCAAATCTTCCCGAAGAAAAGGTAGATAAATCTTTTTCGCCAGAAAATACACTTAAAAACCTATCTTGAATTTTTTCGACAATTACACCGGACTTATCAAAATAAAATAATCCAATTACACCAACTAAAATAGAGAAAACCGACAGTTTTAAAAGCATTTTTAA
>CAWVTS010000129.1:0-6956 GCA_963933045.1 uncultured Lutibacter sp.
TTTAAGAATTATAATGCTATTTGTTGTTGTTAAATTGGTTGCTTTTTTCCAAGAACCATGGATTGAAGTTGGAACAAAATTTTTCTCAGGAGCTTTTACATTTGAGAGTTTAATTACACTCTTTGGAGGTGTTTTTATTATATACACTGCAGTAAAAGAAATATGGCATATGATGGCATTAGAAAAGCATGAAGAGCAATCTGACAATTCGAAAAGTAGTGTTGGGAAAGTCATCTTTTTGATTGTAATGATGAACTTAGTTTTCTCATTCGATTCTATTTTAAGCGCTATGGCGTTAGCAAATCATACTGATGAAAATGGTGTAGTTGTCTATAATATGTGGTTAATGTCTATTGCAATAATAGTTAGTGGAGCACTTATGATTTGGCTGGCTGATAAGGTCTCTGTTTTTTTACAAAAAAACAGAATGTATGAAGTTTTAGGACTCTTTATTTTATTTATTGTTGGTATAATGCTATTGACTGAAGGTGGACACAAAGCAGAAATGACACTCTTTGGGAATCATATTACTGCTATGAATAAGACTACTTTCTATTTTGTTATTCTTGTACTTGTATTAGTTGATATTGTTCAATCTAGATATCAAAAAAACCTCTCTAAAAACAACTCTTAATAAAAGCAAATCTTCGTTATCTACATGAAAATTTTGGAACAAATCAAAACGATTACTTAAGGGTTATAGTTTAAGAGAAGATTATGCCAATAGTTTAGGAACTGCAACTGAATCTGTTATTAGAATAATCTATTAATTTAAAACAGGTGGTTATATCTCTACTTCTGGAAAAATATTATAATTGAAGGCTTAGAAGGATTGAAAAAAATTAACGCTATTTAAACTTCTTTAGATTTCAATTCTATAAAAGTTATTTCTGGAGAAATACCTACCCTCCCAGGAAAACCTAAGAATCCAAAACCTCTATTAATATAAATATAGTTTTGTGCATATTTATATAAACCTGCCCAACGTTTATATCTCAATTTTATAGGACTCCATTTAAAATTTAAAAATGGAATCTCAACTCCCATTTGCATTCCATGGGTATGTCCAGAAAATGTAATATCAATATTTTTCTTCCCTTTTACTTTTTCTTCCCAAAGCGTCGGATCATGAGATAATAATATTTTGAAATAGCAATCATCTAATCCTTTTAGTGCAGTCTCTAAATTACCAATTTCATGAAATCCTTTACCCCAATTATGCATTCCAATAATTGCTATTTTCTGAGTATCAATTTCTAAAAGGGTATGCTCATCTTCTAACAATTGGAAGCCCATTTCGCTATGAATTTCCTTTAATCTATTGATACTTTTGACTCTTTCTTCTGGTAAATATGATCCATAGTCACAATAATCATGATTCCCAAAAACAGAAAACTTTCCATGTTTAGCCTTCAACTTTGAAAAAACATCTATCCATGGTTCTGCTTCATCAGAATGAACATTTACTAAATCTCCTGTAAATAAAATTATATCTGGATTTAGGTTATTAATCATCGGAATTGCTTCACTTACCTCTTCAAAATCTTTCAGAAAACTTCCTAAATGCAAATCGCTTATTTGAACAATCTTGAGTCCATCAAAAGCACTTGGGAGATTTGAGAACTTTATTTTTTCTTTAAAAATTTTATACGCATATCTTCCTTTCAAAACACCATAAGAATAAGCGCCAAAAATTAAGGCAGAAGCTCCTAAACCTATTTGGGTTATAAAAGTACTTCTGTTAATTGATTTTCCTCCAAAAGTTTTATCATTAGTAGTGAAAAATGAAATAACTCTTCTAAAAAGCCAAACAACATCATCTAATAAATGAAAAGTTATAAAAGACAGTTTCGTAAAAAGTAGGACAAAAAATATTCCGGCCCAAAAACGGAATGCTTCTGGATGATCAGAAGTATATTCTCGAAATCTTGAAAAGATATTAATCAATTGAAGAATCACAATTAAACTTAGTGTCCAATAGATAATTTTAATAGCCTTAACCCTAACAGCACTAAGATTACTTGTTAAACTTAAAAGTCCTTTATATGCATAAAGGTCTAATAAAAATAGGATAATAAATACAATAATTAGTCTGCTCATTCTACACCGATATCTTCATTCCACAACTCTGGATTGTTTGTAATAAATAATTTCATTAAATCTTTACACTCTTGGCTATCAAGAACAGTAACCTCTACTCCATTTTCTTCCAACAAATTTTCTGAGCCTAAAAAAGTATGATTTTCACCAATGACAACTTTTTTTATTCCATATAATAATATGGCTCCAGTACACATTGGACAAGGAGACAAAGTGGTATATAGGGTTGAGTTTTTATAAACTGATGCAGGAAGTCTTCCAGCATTTTCAAGAGCATCCATTTCGCCATGCAAAACAACACTTCCGTTCTGAATTCGCTTATTATGACCTCTTCCTATAATTTCATTATTATGAACAAGAACTGAACCAATAGGTATTCCCCCTTCTTCAAGGCCTCTTTTGGCTTCAGCAATTGTTGCTCGCATGAATTTATCTTTCATTCTTTATTGATTATTTAAAAACTCTAACACATTTCTCTCTATGCGTTCTTCAACCTTATTAACATTTGCTTTTACAAATTTTTCTCCAGCTATTTGTTCATATAATTCAATATAACGTTCAGAAATTTCATTTATTTTATTTTCATTCATCTCAGGGATTTTCTGCCCTTCTTTTCCTTGAAATCCATTTTGAATTAACCATTGACGTACAAATTCTTTAGACAGTTGTTTTTGAGACTCTTTTCTTTCTTGGCGCTCGGCATAACCATCAATATAAAAATAACGAGAAGAATCTGGTGTATGAATTTCATCAATCAACACAATCTTACCTTCTTTTGTTTTTCCAAATTCATATTTAGTATCCACTAAAATTAATTCACGCTCTTTGGCAATTTCTGTTCCTCTTTGGAATAATTTACGTGTATAATCTTCTAAAACTAAATAATCTTCTTCAGAAACAATTCCTCTACTTAAAATCTCATCACGAGTTATATCTTCATCATGCTCTCCATTATCTGCCTTTGTTGAAGGTGTGATAATCGGTTTAGGAAATTGATCGTTTTCTTGCATTCCTTCTGGCATTTCAACACCACATATGACACGCCTACCTATTTTATACTCACGTGCAGCATGACCAGATAAATAACCACGAATCACCATTTCAACTTTAAAAGGAGTACATAAATGGCCTATAGCTACATTTTCATCAGGATTAGAAATCAACCAATTTGGTACTATGTCTTCAGTAGCCTTCATCATTTTTGTTGCAATCTGATTCAAAATCTGACCTTTAAACGGAATTTGTTTTGGCATAATCACATCAAAAGCCGACAATCTATCAGACGCTATCATCACTAGAAATTGATCGTCTATATTATAAACCTCTCGTACTTTCCCTTTATATACTGACTTCTGGTTTGGAAAATTATAATTTGTATCGTTTATTGTATTCACTGTAATATATATTATTGAAGGGTTTATAAATCTATCCGTCACCTTTTTCAGTCTATTTACTCTGCCTCTATACTCTTAAAAGCCTTGATAATATGAGTTACTAATCTATGGCGTACAACATCTTTTTCATTCAAATGTACCATTCCAATACCATCAATATCTTTTAATGCAAGTATAGCTTCTTTTAATCCTGATACCTGACGGCTCGGTAAATCAATTTGTCCTGGATCACCAGTTATGATAAACTTAGCCCTTTTTCCCATTCGGGTTAAGAACATTTTCATTTGACCATGTGTTGTGTTTTGACCTTCGTCTAAAATCACAAAAGCATTGTCTAATGTTCTACCTCTCATAAATGCCAATGGAGCAATTTGAATAACCCCTTTTTCTAAATAAGAATCTAATCTTTCTGACGGAATCATATCTCTCAATGCATCATATAAAGGCTGCATATATGGGTCTAACTTCTCCTTTAAATCTCCAGGTAAAAACCCTAACTTCTCTCCAGATTCAACTGCTGGACGTGTTAGAATAATTCTTTTAACTTCCTTTTCTTTCAATGCCTTAACAGCCAAGGCAACTGCAGTATACGTTTTTCCAGTTCCTGCAGGACCAACAGCGAATAACATATCGTTTTTCTCCATTAAATCTACCATCTTCTGTTGATTTGGGCTTTGAGGTTTTATCAACTTCCCATTAACACCATGAACTAAAACTCCCTCAGTATTTTTCGAAGATTCTTGAGTAGCCTCACTTGATAACACAATACGCTCAACAATATGTTCATCAAGATTATTGTATTTATTAAAGTAGTTGATAAGTTCCTGCACCTTCTTTTCAAACTGATCTAAAATTTCAGGCTCGCCATAGGCTTTAAGTTTATTACCTCTTGCAACAATTTTTAATTTCGGATACAACTTCTTTAAAATTGCAACGTTACTATTTCGTGCACCAAACAAATCATTTGGATTGATGTCTGTAAGTTCTATTAATCGTTCGTTCAAATGATACTATTTTAAATATTAATAAGAAAAAAATACCTTGCAAAAACAAATCAATTTTAAATGAATATTGATTAGATTTGCATAACAAATTTATACATTTATTTTTGTAACAAAACTAATAACTTTAGGAAGTAATTAACAAATGTCTTTAATAACTTTAACTACCGATTTTGGACTCAAAGACCACTTTGTTGGAGCTGTAAAAGGCGCCATATATACTGAACTCCCAGAAGCACGTATTGTTGATATATCTCATAATATCACTCCTTTTAACATTGCAGAAACTGCTTACGTTCTCAAGAACGCCTATAAAAGTTTTCCTGAAGGAAGTATTCACATCATTGGTGTAGATTCAGAAATAAATGAAGAAACAAATCATATTGCAATAAAATTAGATAATCATTATTTTATTTGCCCTAACAATGGCGTTATCTCAATGATTGCATCAGAATTTAGACCCGAAAAAATTGTTGAAATCAATATACATGATAGAGTTGAAAGTAGTTTTCCTGTTTTAGACGTTTTTGTTAAAGTTGCGTGTCATATAAAACGAGGTGGATTATTAGATGTTATTGGTAAAGAAATATCTGATTTTAAAAAAATAAAGGATTTACAACCTGTGATTTCATCAGATACAAATAAAATTACTGGAAGTGTTATTTATATTGACAACTATGGAAATGTAATTACAAACATCAGTCAAAAAATATTTAATACTGTTGGTAAAGGGAGACCTTTTGAAATGCTTGTAGGACGCTATTCTTTTAAAAATATTTTTGAAAAATATAGTGATATTGTAAACTTTTCAGTTCCAGCAGAAGAAAGGCATAATGACGGTACGCGCCTATCAATATTTAATTCTGCAGGCTTTATAGAAATTGCTATTTACAGAAGTAATTTAGAAACTGTTGGTGGAGCTTCTAGTTTATTAGGATTAAAATATAGAGATCAATTAACTATAACTTTTTCATAATGTTCATACGAATCGTTAAATTGAGTTTTCATCCAAAAAATATTCCAACTTTTTTAGAAGTTTTTGAAAACTCTAAAGAAAAAATAAGAAATTTTGAAGGTTGCAGTTTATTAGAATTGTATAATGATAAGGAACATGAAAATATTTTTTTTACTTATAGTTATTGGGATACAGAAAAAGATTTAAACAACTACCGCCATTCTGATTATTTTAAAGAAGTATGGAGTAATACCAAACCTCTTTTCAATAATAAACCTGAAGCCTGGAGTGTAGATAGATTACATAGCAGTGAGATAACATCAAATTAAAAGAATGCTAGCCATATTAAAAAAAGAATTAAATTCATTTTTTTCAACACCAATTGGATACTTGGTGATTGCAGTATTTTTATTGGCAAACGGCTTATTTTTATGGATTTTTAATGGAGATTTCAATATTTTAAATGCAGGTTTTGCTGATTTAAACAGTTTCTTTTTTCTTGCTCCATGGATTTTTATTTTCCTTATTCCAGCAATCACAATGCGTACTTTTTCTGATGAATACTATAGTGGAACAATTGAAATTTTAAAAACAAAACCAATCAGCGATTGGCACATAATTTTAGGGAAGTACTTTGCTTCTTTTATATTGATACTATTAGCAGTAGCACCAACAATAGTTTATGTTTACAGTATCTATAAATTAGGGAATCCAGAGGGGAATTTTGATGTTGGAAGCATGCTTGGCTCTTATGTTGGTTTATTATTTTTAGCAGGCACATACACTGCAATTGGGCTATTTTCCTCTACGTTTTCAAGCAACCAAATTGTTACTTTTATTATTGCTATTTGTATCTCTTTCTTACTTTTTTATGGCTTTGAAGCTGCTTCAACATTATTTGGGAATTCGGCATATACAATTCAACAATTAGGAATAAATGAACATTATAAAAGTATAAAGAGAGGCGTTATTGACACAAGAGATGTTATTTATTTTCTAAGTATTATTTGCGTATTTTTAAGTTTCACTAAACTCAGATTGGAGCGTGAATAAGAAATCAAACATTTCAAAAATTAGTTTACTAATCGTCGGGTTGCTTCTTCTGAATTTTATTTCTAATAAGGTTTACACACGTTTTGATTTAACACAAGACAAGCGCTATACACTATCAGAACCAACAATTGATATCCTTTCTGAAATAGAGAACACAATAGTTGTAAAAGTATATCTACAAGGTGATTTTCCTACCGAATTTAAGCGTCTTCAAATAGAAACTAGACAATTATTAGAAGAGTTGAAGTCGGAAAATAAAAATCTTAAATTTCGTTTTATAAACCCTTTAGATGTAGATACTCAAAAATTAATCTCAGAAGGATTAGAACCAAGTCAGTTATCTGTCCAAGAAAATGGAAAAGTTTCTGAAATTGTAGTTTTTCCTTGGGCAACTGTTCAAAAAGGAAAAAAGATTGAAAAAGTATCCTTACTAAAAGATACTAATACTCAAAG
>CAWVTS010000130.1:0-6915 GCA_963933045.1 uncultured Lutibacter sp.
GGTCGAATGTCCTGAATTAGGGCAAATAAAATTTGACGTTTCCTATGGTGGAAATTATTATGCGATTGTAGATCCTCAAGAAAACTTTTCTGGCGTCCATGATTTTACAGCAAGCAAAATTGTTCAATATTCTCAAATTGCAAGAGATCGAATAAACCAAAAATATCCTAATTTATTCATCCATCCTGAAGATGAAACTATTAAAGATGTAACACATATGCTATGGACGGGAAATACGATTGATCCAAATTCGTCAGGAAGAAATGCGGTATTTTATGGTGATAAAGCAATAGATAGAAGCCCTTGTGGAACTGGTACATCTGCTGTATTAGCACAATTATATGCAAAAGGAAAACTTCAAAAAGGAGAAAAATTTATTCATGAAAGTTATATTGGGAGTAAGTTTATTGGTTGTGTTGAAGAAGAAACCTCATTAGATGGAAAAGTAGCAATTATTCCAAGTATTCAAGGATGGGCAAAAATTTATGGGCATAACACAATAACAATTGATTCTGATGATGACCCTTATGCATATGGATTTCAAGTGATATAAAATGAGTAAAAATATAATTATTATTGGCGGTGGAATTATTGGTCTATGTTCGGCATACTATCTTCAAAAAGAAGGCCGTCAAGTTACTGTCATAGATAAGTCAAACTTTTCTAGTGGCGCATCTTATGCTAATGCAGGTTATATCACTCCAAGTCATTTTATTCCCTTGGCTGCTCCAGGAATGATCAATAAAGGGATTAAATGGATGTTTAATTCTTCTAGCCCTTTTTATGTGAAGCCTCGTTTAGATTTAGACTTTTTAAAATGGAGTTTGGCTTTTAAAAAGTCAGCAACAAAAAATAAAGTTGAGAGAGCGATTCCTGTGATTAAAGATATCAATTTATATAGTAGAGATCTGTATGAAGATATAAAATCTTCAAACGATTTTAATTTTCACTATGAGCGTAAAGGTTTATTAATGTGCTATAAATCTGATAAAGTAGGAGAGGAAGAATGGGGAATGGGTCAACGAGGAATTAAAGAAGGTTTAGGTGTTAAAAATTTGACTAAAAAAGAAGTTGATGAATTAGAACCTAATGCTAATTTAAATATAAAAGGAGCAGTATATTTTGATTCAGATGCTCACATGACTCCGTCTGATTTCATGTCTAAAATGATTACTTATTTAAAGTCAAAAGGTGTTCTTTTTTATGATAATGAAGAGGTTATCGATGTTGATGTAAATAATGATAAAATCTCAAAATTAGTAACAAATAAAAGAGAATTAATTGTCGATGAGGTAGTTTTAGCAGCAGGAAGTTGGAGTTCACTGTTGACAAAAAAAATAGGAATATCAATTCCAATTCAAGCAGGAAAAGGGTATAGGATAAATGTAGAAAGAAAAACAGGAATAACAATTCCAGCTATATTATGTGAAGCCAAAGTTGCAGTAACACCAATGAATGGTTTTACTCGTTTTGCTGGGACCATGGAAATCGCTGGAATAAACCATACAATAAATCCAGTGAGAGTTAATGCAATTGCTACTGCGGCAAAAGAATATTACAATCAATTAGAAATAACTCAAGTTGAAAAAAATGGTGCAGCTTGTGGATTAAGACCTTGTTCTCCTGATGGATTGCCATATATTGGAAAATCATCTAAATGTAAAAACCTTACGATCGCAACAGGACATGCGATGATGGGATGGAGTTTAGGTCCAGCAACAGGAAAATTGGTTTCTGAAATTATTTCTGAGAAGAAAACATCATTAGACATAGATCCTTTTCATCCAGATAGAAAATTTTAAAAAGCAATAAAAACATAATTTATGAGCACAATAGGTATTGGAGGATCAACTATAGAAGCAGAATTAAACGCAATTGTTCCCAACTCTCATTTGGTACAACCAATTCAAAAAGAAGAATTTCAAAAACGAATAAAAAAGGCATGTACATTAATGCAGCAACAAAATGTGCAGGCGATGTATCTTCATGCAGGAACAAATTTGTTTTATTTTACAGGAATGAAATGGAATTCTAGCGAACGAATGGTTGGAGCCTTATTGTTTCCTAATGGGAAATTACATTTTATAGCTCCAGAATTTGAAAAAGGAACTATTTTCGACTTTATGTTGATTGAAGGGACTGTACATAGTTGGGAAGAACATGAATCACCACATACACTGTTGGTTGATGTTCTTATGATAAATGGAGTAGAAAAGGGTGGAATATTAATGGATGAAGCCACACCTTTTTTTATTATTGATGGTATTAATAACTGTCAAAATACATACACATTACATAATGCAAAACCAATAACTGCAGGATGTAGAATGGTAAAATCCGAAGCTGAAATTGCAATTATGCAACATGCGATGGATATTACATTGGAAGTTCAAAAAGCCACAGCTAGAATTTTAAGAGTAGGTATTTCTGCGAAAGAAGTTACTGATTTTATTCACGATGCTCATGTAAAACATGGAATTCCATCAGGATCCTATTTCTGTATTGTACTTTTTGGAGTAGATTCGTCATTTCCTCATGGTGTTAAATCACCTAAAAACTTAGAAGAAAATGAAGTAGTTCTCATAGATACGGGTTGTGTATTGCATGATTATATTTCTGATATAACGAGAACCTATGTATTTGGTAAGTCAAATGACAAGCAACGTTCTATTTGGAATATTGAAAAAGAAACGCAACAAGCCGCTTTTGATGCTGCACAATTGGGAAATACATGTGCTTATGTTGATGATGCTTCAAGAAAAATGTTAGAAATGCACAGTCTTGGTCCAAATTATAAATTACCAGGATTGCCACATAGAACTGGTCATGGAATAGGATTGGAAATTCATGAATGGCCTTATATCGTAAGAAATGACGAAACCATTTTAGAAGTAGGAATGACTTTTAGTAATGAACCAATGATTTGTGTTGATAATGAATTTGGAATTCGCCTTGAAGACCATATTTATATGACCGATGATGGTCCAAAATGGTTCACAGAACCCGCACACTCCATAGAAAACCCATTTGGTTATTTATAATAGGCTCATAAAATCTTCTGAAAGTATTCTTTTTAAATAAACGATCAATTCAGTTGCATTTTCTTTGTTAAAAACTAAAGGAGGTTTAATCTTTAAAACATTATGATCTGGACCATCGGTACTCATTAAAATTCCATGGTCTTTCATTCTATTGGCTACATAATCTGTTTGTGCTGCCAATGGATTTAAGTTAGTGTCTACCAATTCTATTCCTAAAAACAATCCTTGCCCACGGATATCACCAATGATAGGAAAATATTGAGCCAATTTTTTCAATTCCTTCTTTAGGTATTCACCAACTTCTAATGCGTTTTCTTGAAGTTTTTCCCGTTTTACAGTACGTAATACTTCAGTCCCAATAGCGCATGAAACAGGATTCCCGCCAAACGTATTGAAGTACTCCATTCCATTGGCAAACTTATCAGCAACTTCTTGCGTACAGGCAACTGCAGCAATAGGATGTCCGTTTCCTAGTGGTTTTCCTATGGTAACTATATCTGGAATCACATTGTGTAATTGAAATCCCCAAAATGTTTTTCCCATACGTCCACAACCAGTTTGAATTTCATCAGAAATACATAAGCCTCCAGCCTCTCTAACTGCTTTATAAGCCTTAGATAAAAAGCCTTCAGGTAATTCAACTTGTCCGCCACAAGAAATAATTGGTTCTAAAATTAATGCCCCAACTTTACGCTTTTTAGAATGAATTATATCTATTTGTTTTTGGACTTCTTCAGCATATGAATCAGCAGAATTTTCACCTCTGTATTTTCCTCTGAAAGAATCAGGTAATGGAAAAACATGAGTGTGTTCTGGTGCGCCTTTTCCGCCTTTTCCATCAAATTTATAAGAACTTATATCAACACAAATATTAGTGCTCCCATGATAGCCTACTTCTGAAGCAATGATATCTTGTTCGCCAGTTACAGCCTTTACCATTCTTATGGCCAATTCATTGGCTTCACTACCTGAATTTACAAAATGTAAAACATTTAATTGAGGAGGTAAAGTTTTTATAAGTTCTTCTGCTAATTCATGGATGTTTTCGTGTAAATATCTAGTGTTGGTATTAATCACTGACATTTGCTCTTGGCCTGCTTTTACAACTTCGTAATTTTCATGACCAACATGCGCAACGTTGTTTACAGTGTCTAAATATTTTCTTCCATATTGATCCATCAGGTATTGTCCTGAACCGCGAACCATCTTAATTGGAGTATTATATTGAAGACTTAAACTTTTACCAAGATGTTGTTTCCGATAACGAATTATCTCTTTATTCGAAATAGAGTTTATCACCTCAAGGGATTTGAATTTGAATACTAAATTAGGATCTGGACATATACTCTTCCAAACATTAACTTGATTGTAATAAGTAACTCCTGGGAAATCTTTAGTATAATCCAATAAAGATAACATCACTTGAAAATGTAAATGAGGAGCCCAATTTCCATTTTCTAGATGGTTCCCTAAATTTCCAATTTTTTCACCTTTTTTTATAATAGTTCCAACGATATTTTTTGTGGCACTTTTTATGGATAAATGACCATATAAAGTATAGAATTCTAAGTCTTGAATATGATGTTTTAAAACCACCAATCCTCCATACTCTTTATCTCCAGCATCATTAACTGCAATCATGACTTCACTATCAAACAATGCATGAACAGCAGTGTTCTCTGGTAACCAAAAATCAACACCTAAATGTATGGTTCTACTTTCTCTTCCAGAATTTCCTATTTTGTCATATTCAGCTGAGGTGTATATAGGTCGAGGTTCTAAATATCCACCTGCAATAATTTTATCTGGAACTTCTTTTTGTAGTTGATTAATTTTGAATTGAAATAAATCTAAATTATTAAACTCTTTTTCATGTCCTATCCATTTGCTAGAAACACTTAGATCCAGAAGGTGTGCTTTATCTTTATGAATGGAAGGGAATAAATCAGATAGGTCAAAATCATTTTTTGAAGCCCATTTTTTAAATTTTAATTCATCAGGATGTGCCGTAAAACCACAAACTTCTCTAAAACTATAATGTGCAAATTCATCACTTGCAGAATGCCATTTTTCAAGAACTTTCCAAGCAGGTTTTTCACTAATCCAGAGATATTCATTGTCGGGTTCTTCAATTTTGCTCATCGCTGCCCTTGTAACTATAATTACTAGTCGCATCGCAATTACACTGTATAAATGCTCCAATTCTATTTCTTCTAAAGGGAAAGTTGAATGATATCCTTTTATCAACGATAGAGAAGCATTTAAGGGATCGTTATGTCCCATAACACCATACGCGCATAGAATGGCTAGATCATTAATTGTCTGAGTGTATATGGCATCACCATAATCAATTGCTGCCTTTGCCCTAGGATTAAGTATGTCGTCAGAGACAATAATATTATTATCATTAGGATCATTATGAATTACACTTTTTCGAAGTTTTATATAGGAGGATTGAGTAGCCTCAAATTTATCTTGAAACTCTATTAGGATCTCTTTTTTAGCTGCTGTAAATAAATGAAGGTGCTCTTTGGTCCAGAGCGATTGGGCAATATCCCATTCAAAATTGTAGTGTGCTTCGGGATGATCAAAACTATGAAGTACCTTAGTTAATATACCGCATTGTTCTCCTAAACTAAATCGAAAATCTTCTAATTGTGGATTTACAGAACTCCAAACTCTGCCTGAAACCCAAGTAAGTAATCTTACAAATCGTTTCTTCCCAAATTCGTCTGTTATTTCTGAAATGGAATTCTTGTTTTTATCCTTAATTACTTTCGGAGCAATAAGATCTTCATCACTGTCTTCGATATATTGTAATAAATTTTGCTGAAACTCAAGATATTTTTTATTCTCTTCTGGACGTGAAATTTTCAGTACAAAGCAGTCGTTATTTTTAACTTTTATTCTGAAATTAAAATCTACATAACCAGGAAGTTTTGATGCAATTCCATGAATACCATATGATTTTAAAAGTATATTTTCTGCTTGTTCTTTAGTAATAATTAAAGTAGTGTAATCCATTCAAGTTAACTTTACTCAAAAATAGATAAACAAAATATAACTAGGTTTATCTAACCAATAATTTTTTGTTGACCTTTATGAAAAGCATCTGCTTGTTGTTGCATTAATTCACGTGCCATTTTACGTTTATATTCATATAATTCATCTTCTTCCGATATATCTGAATATACTTTCTCGTTCAAAATAATATCAGTTTGAAGCATTTTTGTACGTTGATTTACTTTTTGTGCAACCCAAGTTTTAACTGCATTTTCAGCATCTTCAAGTTTAAAGTCATACTCTCCTTTTGGAGATAATACTTTGGCGAAAATTGGTGAAGTTTCAATGGCTAAAAATAATAGAAAGATAAAAAACGATGGAAGCCAAGGTAAAGAATCTAATGCGTTTATACGTGCCATTAATCCATCAAACCCATCAATAATTGTTTGTGTCGTTGCTTCTTGTGTTTTCTGATTGGTAACTAATGAAGCAATTTGACCTTCTTTAGTCTCAATTTTAGTTTTATTTTCATTTTTTAATAGTTGTAATTCTGCTAAATTAGCATCGTGTTTTTCACGCTTTTCTTCATATACAGGACCTTTTCCTAGAAGTTTAGTTCCTTTTCTGCCTTCGGCTTCTGCTATATAAGTTTCATACAAAGCGTTGGTTTCGGACTCTTTAGTGCCTATATCTTGCTTTAAATTATTGATTTCACCCTGAATAGACGTAATTTCTGGAGTGTATCGATTGGCAATTTGCTCTTTATTTTCCAGTGTTAATTGGTTTTTTTGAGTCAACAGTACTTGATTAATTTCCTTTTCAAATATTTTCAGTTCCAATGGCTTTGCAATCACAACAGCAATGATAATTG
>CAWVTS010000131.1:0-6899 GCA_963933045.1 uncultured Lutibacter sp.
CTGCTTTGATATACTTAAGTTTTGTATTGGTTTCATTAATAATTGTTTGACACGCACCTAAATCTGCCTCTAATTGCATTACCTCTTTTTGAAATGCTACTTTAGCCGCTCTATTCTCTGCAGGCATTACAGTATTATCTAAAGCTTTAACTTCAAATGCTATAGGACCAGCAAGTTTTGTTAACTCGTTATTTTTATACAATTGCATGTCAACCGTATAAGTTCCTGGTTCAACCAAAGTACCTTCATCAATTCCTGCCCAAGGGTTATAGAACGAAGAAACACTTAAATCTATTGGGTTTTGAAGTGTATATCGTAAATCCCAATGAAAACGTTGCACTCCTTTTTCAGGTTTTTTAAATTCTTTTTTAACAACTTGTCCTTTATCATTTTTAATAGTAAACACTAATTTTTCACTTTCTTCATTTCTTTCAGCCTTGAGTTCATTATAACTAGGATAAGGTGTATCGTTTTCATTTTTAATAAGCTCTTTCTCTTTTTTAGTACGCTTCTCTTTTAATGATTTATAATCATCATTATAATAATACGTTATCATTGCTTCAGGCCCTAAATTTGGTGCAGTATAAAAGTTATCTCCTTGAAATGATTTTCCTGGAAGGCCTAACGGAAGGCTTTTTTCCCAAGATAAAGCATCTCTTACTGAATAAATTTTTGCGCTTTCAGAAGGTGTATCATTTTCAATAGAACGCAAAGCAGAATAATCATCCATAACATAAAAACCTCTACCAAAAGTACCAAGAACTAAATCGTTTTCTCGTTCTTGAATAGTTATATCTCTTACAGCAATTGTTGGTAAACCAGTTGCCAGTTCCTTCCAACGCTTACCTTTATTTGGAGAAAAGAAAGCTCCATATTCTGTACCACAAAAAATAAGATTAGAATCTACATGATCTTCTTCTATTGAATAAACACTCCCTTTTGGAAGATTACTACTAATACTTGTCCACGTTTTACCTTTATCACTAGACTTAAATATATAAGGCTTGAAATCTCCAAACTTATGATGGTTAAATGCAACATAGATTGTATTCACATCATGTTTAGACAAAAACACACTGTTTACATATGATAATTTTGGCGCACCAGGAATAGTAGAAATCTTCCTCCACGAAGCACCTCCATTTTCACTAATATGAACAATACCGTCATCAGTACCTGCAGCAACTAAATTCTCATCTATTGGAGATTCAGATAAAGCAACAACAGCTCCATAAAGCGATGTCGATCCATTTTTAGCAACTGCATCTATACTTACAATACGATCATATACTTTTAATGTATTCCTATTAATTTGTTGTGACAGATCATCACTAATAACTTCCCAACTATTTCCATAATCATTAGAACGAAAGACCTTGTTTCCTGCAAAATATAGACGACCAGAAGCGTGTCTACTCACAACTAATGGAGAATCCCAATTAAAGCGATATGCGTTTTCGCCTTCTTTTTCACTTGGCTGTATACCAACTATCTCTCCGCTCTTTTTATCATAACGTACTAAAAAACCGTTTTGCGATTGTGCATATACAATATCTGGGTTATTAGGGTCAATTTGAGATTCAAAACCATCTCCTCCATTGGTAATGAACCAATCAAAATTTGTTATACCATGATTAGTAAGAACTCTCGATGGTCCACCAATACTAAAGTTATCCTGAGTTCCTCCATATACATTATAAAAAGGGTAATCATTATCAACTGCTACTTTATAAAATTGAGTGACAGGAATATTTTCTTTAAAATCCCACGTTTTCGCTGCATCAAAAGTTTCATACATTCCTCCATCACTACCAACAAGCCAATGTTTGTTATTATTTGGATCTATCCACATACAATGGTTATCTACATGCTTAAAAACTTCTCCTACTTTATTGAACGTTTTACCTCCATCTTTCGAAACACTCATCCATGTATCCATAGAGTAAATTGTATTTGGCTCTATTGGATCGGCTATAATTTCTTGGTAGTAATTTCCACTTGTTTTATGTGTACCACGTTTTTCCCAACTTGCTCCTCTATTTGTTGATGCAAAAAAACCTCCTTTACCCTCTGCGGCTTCAACTATAGCATAAATAATTTCTGGATCTGCTGGAGAAATTGCTAAACCAATTCGTCCTAATTCAGTTGTAGGTAAGCCTTTATTTATTTCTGTCCATGTAGTTCCACCATCAGTACTTTTATGCATTCCAGATCCTGGCCCACTACCAACGTACGTATAAACATGTCTCCTACGTTGAAATGTAGAAGCGTATAATATATCCGGATTTCTAGGATCCATAACAACATCATTTACTCCTGTATGCTCATCCACGGTCAATACCGCTTCCCAATTTTCACCTCCATCAGTTGTTCTGTATAATCCTCTATTTCCACCTTTACTCCATAAAGGACCAATTGCAGCAACATAAACAATATTAGAATTTTCTGGATGCACAATAATTCTTCCAATATGTTCAGAAGTTTTCAAACCCATATTTTCCCAACTATTTCCTCCATCAAGTGATTTATAAACACCGTCTCCATAAGAAACTGAGCGTTGATTATTATTCTCTCCTGTTCCAACCCATATTACATTACTATTATTTGGATCAATTGTTATACAACCTATAGAATATGAACCTTCATTATCAAATATTGGCGTAAACTCTATACCGGAATTAATAGTCTTCCAAACTCCTCCGGCTGAAGAAGCTACATAATATTCAAACGGATTATTAGGGTTTACTGCAACATCAGAAATACGACCAGATGTTAATGAAGGCCCTATACTTCTCCATTTAAGCCCATCAATTTTAACTTCGTCTAGAGGTTGTACATCATCTTTCTTAGCCTTTTGAGCTTGCGTATATTGAAGACTTAAAAAAAAGAGTGAAAATGCAAAAAGAATTAATTTTTTCATTGTTTTAGTATGTGTTTAGTAATAATTAGTTAGTTATCAGAGTAATAAAACTCCAATGAATTGATATGATTTATATTAACTTCTTAAAAAATATGATTTTAATCACTTCTTTGTTTTAAAACTGAGCAATAATTTAAGACGTTTTTATTTTAATAAAACTGAATCTTATGCAAAGCGAAGTTATCATTTTTAAAGCACAAATTCAAGCCAAGTTATTCACAATAAAACCGATAAAAGTTTATTATTTATAACTATAAACATCCTATAGATATTTTCGAACTTTTAATTATCTTTGTGACTTCTAAAAAATTGAAGTAAGATATTATGTTTAATAATTTAAGTGATAAGTTAGATAAAGCCCTCCACGTTCTTAAAGGACATGGAAAAATTACAGAAGTAAACGTTGCAGAAACATTAAAAGAAGTACGTAGAGCACTTTTAGATGCCGATGTAAACTTTAAAATAGCCAAAGAGTTTACCAAACGTGTTCAAACTAAAGCCTTAGGACAAGATGTATTAACATCTTTAAATCCTGGTCAGTTAATGGTAAAACTTGTGAAAGACGAGTTAACCGAATTAATGGGAGGCGAAACTGTTGGAATTAATCTTGGAGGTTCACCTACTGTTATTTTAATGTCTGGTTTACAAGGCTCTGGTAAAACTACTTTTTCTGGTAAATTGGCGAATTACTTAAAAACTAAAAAAAACAAAAATGTTTTATTAGTTGGTTGTGATGTATATCGTCCTGCAGCAATAAATCAATTACAGGTTGTTGGTGATCAAATAGGTGTTGAAGTATATGCAGAAATTGGAAACAACAATCCTGTAGAGATTTCTAAAAACGCCATCAAACATGCAAACTCTAACGGAAAAAATGTTGTAATTATAGATACAGCAGGTCGTCTAGCAGTTGATGAAGAGATGATGAAAGAAATCTCTAACATTCACAAAGCAGTAACTCCACAAGAAACATTATTCGTTGTAGATTCTATGACAGGTCAAGATGCTGTGAATACTGCAAAGACCTTTAATGATATTTTAAATTTTGACGGAGTTATATTAACTAAGTTAGATGGTGACACACGTGGTGGAGCAGCATTATCGATAAAGTCGGTAGTTGATAAACCAATTAAATTTATAGGAACTGGTGAGAAAATGGAAGCCATTGATGTTTTCCATCCAGATCGTATGGCTGAGCGTATTCTAGGAATGGGAGATGTTGTATCTCTTGTAGAACGTGCCCAAGAACAATATGACGAAGAAGAGGCTCGTAAAATTCAAAAGAAAATTGCGAAAGATCAGTTTGGGTTTGATGATTTCTTAAAACAAATTCAGCAAATCAAAAAAATGGGGAATATGAAAGACCTTGTTGGAATGATTCCTGGTGCTGGAAAAGCAATGAAAGATGTAGATATTGATGATGATGCATTTAAAGGCGTTGAAGCAATCATTCATTCAATGACTCCAAAAGAACGAAGTGAACCTACTACAATAAATTCGAGTAGAAAAAAACGTATTGCAAAAGGTTCTGGAACAAGTGTTCAAGAAGTAAATCAGTTAATGAAGCAATTCAATCAGATGAGTAAAATGATGAAGATGATGCAAGGAGGCGGCGGAAGAAAAATGGCGCAGATGATGAAAGGAATGGGACAATAAAGATACTGGCTACTTGAATAAGTAGCCTTTTTTTATAAATTAAATTTTATATTTGAACTTAATTTTAAGTTAATTAATGCAAAAAAATCCAGAGTTGTCAGTTGTTGTTTTATGCTACAGATCGGAATATTCTATTATTCCGTTTGTAGAAAAAGTAAAAAAAACAGTTGAAAAACTTACGGATAATTTTGAAATTATTCTGGTTGCAAACTACATTGAAAACTCTGACGATAAAACTGCTAGTATTGTAAAAGAGATTGCAAAAAACGATTCTGTTTATAAAACCATTTGTAAGCCCAAAAAAGGAATGATGGGTTGGGACATGAAGGAAGGTTTAGCAGTAACTAAAGGAGATTATATTTGTATTATTGACGGCGATGGCCAATTTCCAATAGAAAACATTTCTCAATGCTATAATGAAATAAAGACAGGTACATATAGTCTAGTAAAGACCTTCAGGGTTAAGAGGGAAGATGGTTTATATAGAAAAACTATCTCTACGATATATAATTTTACTTTTTCTACTTTATTTCCAGCATTAAATTCTAAAGACATTAATTCTAAACCTAAGATTTTTACTCGTCAAGTCTATAATCAAATGAATTTAACTTCTGATGATTGGTTTATTGATGCAGAGATAATGATTGAAATAAAGAGGCTTGGTGTTCCATTTTTTGAATTTCCAACAGAATTTCATGAACTCAGCGGGAGGAAATCATTTGTTAAGTTTTCTGCTATTTTTGAATTTATTCGAAACCTTATTTTGTTTAAATTAAAAGACTTCAAATCATGAAGAAGAAAATCTTTATAACAGGAATATCTTCATCTATCGTGCAGAAATTAATTCAATTCATAGACCTATCAGAATATGAAATAATTGGTCTTTCAAGGAAGCCTTTAGAACAAAATTCAGAGAATATAAAAATTATTCAACATGATATAACTAATATCGATTTATACGCTCAACATCTTAAAGGTTGTGACCTTATAATACATGCAGCAGCAGTTACTCACTCATTTACTAAAAAAATATATTATGATATCAATTATGAAATCTCAAAAAAATTAATAGATAAAGCGAAAGAGTTCAATGTCAATTCATTTGTTTATATAAGTTCAAATACTGCAAGTCAAGAAAATGGTGCATATGCAGATTCAAAGTATTTAGCAGAGAAGTATTTACAAAAAACTTTAAGTAATTGGCAAATATTTAGAATTTCCGAAATATTTGGTGGGAATAATAAAGAAGGAATTGATAAATTGATTGAAACTGCATGTAAAAAAAATTATATTCTTTGTCCGAAAAGTATTCCAAATAAATTTTCACCTATTCACATAGATGATACGGCAAAGATACTACACAAAAATATTTTTATAAATTCAGGAAAAAACAAATTGAAATGTATTAACGGAAAAGAACAGTTTACATTTATTGAAATCATATCACTTATAAGAAAAAATAAGCCCCTAAAAATCATCTCTATACCTAAGAATTTAGTGTTTTTTATTATGAGGATTACAAGGGTCATCCCCTTTTATATTGGAGTTATTCCAGATCAAATAAAACGTTTGTATGGATTAAAAAGTTATGGTATTACAAATGAAAATGACATAACTTTAAAACTGAATGATTATATAGAGAGTATAATAAAAAATAAATATACTTAAATATGAAAGATTCGCGATCAAGAATAAGCATATTCATTGAAAATTTATTTGAATCAAAACGGAATCAATATCTTTTTTTCACATTGATAAGTTGTTTAATTTTCCTGTATTCACATTCAATTGGAATGTTTTGGGACAATGTGCTTTTTTCCTCACAAATTGGAAATCACCTCTATAATAATGATCTTTTCAACTGGTTACTTCCAGATATTTTAGACGCAGGTCATCCTCCTGCATTAGGTTTTATGCTAGCGATTTTATGGAAAGTAATTGGACATAAATTATGGGTAAGCCACTTATTAATGATTCCATTTACAATTGGGTTACTCTATCAGTTATTTCAATTTGTTAATTATTTTACCAAATCATATTTACATTCATTATTTGCTTTTTTATTAATAATCATTGACCCTACTCTTGCAACACAATTCTTACTAGTAAACCCAGAAATCATTCAAGTCTTTTTGTTTTTTCTAGCAATTAATTCAATTTTATATAAGCGATATAAACTCAAAGTAATTGCGCTTTTCTTTTTGAGTATTATTTCTTTGAGAAGTATGATGTTGTGTGGAGGAGTATTCATATTTGAAATAATAAACTCAGCATATATCAATAAAACGAAAGGAACTATTTTAAATAAAAAATTAATTCTCAG
>CAWVTS010000132.1:0-6889 GCA_963933045.1 uncultured Lutibacter sp.
AATACTTAATTGCGTTATCTAAAACATTTACAATCACATTAGTAAAGTGAAAACCATTTGCTAAAACTTCAGTTAAATCTGCATTTAATTTTTTAGTAATTTTTCCGCCTTTACTATTTAGCAACAATTCAATATGTGTAATTGCTTCTTCAACTAAGTCCTCTAAATCTTCTTTTTCCTTACTAATATATAATTGGTTTTTTTCCAACTTAGATATTCTCAATACATTTTCGACCTGTCCATGCATGCGTTTATTTTCTTCTCTTATCATTTTGACATAACGCAACACTTTATCTTTGTCATCAATTATTTTAGGATTTTTTATGGCATCTAATGCAAGGTTTATTGTTGCAATAGGAGTTTTAAACTCATGTGTCATGTTGTTAATAAAATCTGTTTTAATTTCTGATATCTGTTTTTGTTTTATCATTTGATATAATGAACTTACAAAGGCTAAAATAATAATCAAAATAAATAGTGCTGATATTATTAATATCTTAACAACTGATGATAAAAAATATTTTTTCTTATTAGGAAAACTAACATACAATTGATATTCGCTTTCCCCTTGATTCCCAACGAATAATGGAATCATATATGATTTGTCTTCAACTATCCTAAAATATCCTGATTTTAATTTTGTAGCAAAATTATTGTTATAAACACCATATTTATATTCTGTTGTAATACCTCTTTGTGAGAGTTCACGGTCTAAATTCAAAGTGATTTCCTGATTACTTACTCTTTGAAGTATAGGCAACCTAGATAGCATTACCTGTGATTGATTTTCAATCAATAGCTTTTCGATATTTTTTAACTCTTGATGCTTTACAAAGTTTTCCGTTGGACTCAAAGACTGAATATCACTGTCGGAAATCACATTCTTAACAATGGTAACCTTTTCCTTGCTAAAAATTTTTTTAAATTCTATAGAATCATTTTCAAAGAACTCCATTGGAAACTTATAATTCTCTTCCAATATGGTTTGAGCATACTCAAAAGTTTCCTGTTTTGTGGTATCTATTTGCTGATAAAAAAAATTCTTAAGTTCAGTTTCAGTTATATTCTCTCTATTTTGTGCAAAACGAGAGAGTTTTTGATAAAAGTCGTTCAACTCTCGATCACTTATGTTTTCTGAAACTTGAATTAAAGCCGAACTGACATCACTTTTAAATTGATTTTCAGTCATTTCAATTGACTTTTTAATCCAAAAAACTTGAACAGCAATAATACCTATTAAGGAAATACTCATTAAAAATATGATGAGCACAAAAACCTTCTTATTCATACAGCAAATGTAATTTTTTTAAGAAACCAAATTAATATATTCTAAGTTAATTAACAATATTGATATAGATTTAACAATAATTTAAGAAAAAATCTATTTTTATTTAAATTTCAACCCCATTTAAGAGAAATTGCATGTGTAGCTTATCAACCTCCTTTTTAGTGTTTTTTAAATCAATGTTTTCAATAATAAAATCTGATTTCTCAATCTTTTCTTTGTCAGAAAACTGATTTTTCATCCTATTTAAAATATCCTCTTTAGTTGAGTTATCTCTATCAATAATTCTTTGAATTCTAAGTTCTACTGGAGCAACTACTGTAATTACAAAGTCACAATTTTCATATCCATTATTTTCAAACAAAATTGCACTTTCATAAATCACATATGCACTCTTTGCCTTTTTAACAAATTTCTTAAAATGAGTGTAAACTTTTGGGTGAACTATTGAGTTAAGAATATTTAATTTTTCGGGGTTTTGAAAAACAATTTTCGCAAGGTATGCCCTATTTAAGCCTTCTGAAGAATATGAATCTTCTCCAAACGCTTCTATTATTTTCCTCCTTATAGTTTTAGAAGAATTCATAAATTTTTTAGCCTCAACATCAGATACGTAACAATCCATCCCTAAATCTTGAAACATTTTCAACACAGTTGTTTTCCCACTACCTATTCCTCCAGTTAAACCTACAACAATCATTTTTCTTGTATTAAAAATTCGATTTTACTTGGTATTATTTTAGAAGATGTAATTAAAATTGTTTGCTCTCTAAACCTTGGGACTAGATGTGAAAGATTATTTTTAATTGTTTCGTCATAATCACATACTATTTCAAAATTATCAGAAGTAATCTTATTGAAATTTGAAAGTGCTACTTTATAAACAATTGTAACTTCACTTGGAAGTGTCGTGATTTTATATTCTGATGGTAAATTTTTTATTTTGAACGGAACCTTTAAAGAACCTTCGGTAAACTTATCAACCTCAGCACTTAACAATACTTTGTTTTCTGAAAATACAATATGAGCATGGTTTGAAATATCCAATAAAACTTCTTCTTTTATTTTTGATGAAATATCAATTAACTCAAATTTTTGAGTAGAAACACTATAGATAGTATCCAATTGTGATTCTGGACCTAAGATCACAACTGAATCAGGAAAAATAGATAAATCATCCACGAAATTATAACCTAGTTTAAAATTAATTTCAGCATCTAAAACAACAGGTATTTTCTTTCTCTTGTTGAATCCTAATTTAAAACGAATCGTATCTTGAGAAAACCTTTTAATTTCTGTTTCTAAATTCAATTGTTTTCTTACTTCAGGAATATTATTGTTTGGTAAATAGTAATAATAATCCCCATTTTTATACGTTAATTTACTTACATCAAAAACAATATCATTGTGTTTTAATTTATATCCTAATAAATTAAAACCAGTCGATTCAATTAGAACTTCAATTTCTTCAATTGGCTCATTCTGAACAACTTTGTCAATTGGAAGATTGCTATATGTAATATTAAATATTACATCACTAGTGTAAGTCTTTGATAGTTTTATCAACAACCAAAATAAAACTGACAAACAAAAAAAAACAAGAAATGTTTTAAGTTTAAAATTTACTCTAAATCTATTGTTTGCTTGATTTACCAAAAAATAATTTTTTATTATTAAAAGAATAAATATACAAAAAAAAGTGAGCCAAATAAGCTCACTTTTTATATAATATTATGAGTTACCCTTATTTTTTAGGAGCATTCATTTTATTTGTTAATTCCATTGAAATAGCAGAGCGTTCAAATCTAATTTTTCCAGCACCTGTTTCAATTAAAACTGTTCCATCAGTGTTTAATTCTATAATTTTACCGTGAATACCACTAGAAGTAATAACTTTAGTTCCTTTTCCTATTTCAGTTTGAAACTTTTTCTCATTTTTTTGACGCTTCATTTGAGGCCTTATCATAAAAAGATAAAACACAATAATCATAGCAAAAATTGGCAACATTGATGTCAAACTACTTCCACCTGCTTGTAATAATATAGTTAAAATCATATTTAGTTCAATTTAGCATTATCATTCAACTCTCTTTTCCCAGAAGTTGTTTTAACTGTTTTTACATTTACGAATGCTTTGATTCTAACTACTTCGTTTCCTTTTTCAGTATTTGTAGTTAATGTTATTGTATTTGCAGTTTTATTTTTCTTCCCTCTTGAATTAAATACAACTTTTATTTCAGCATTTTCTCCTGACTTAATAGCTTTTTTTGGCCAATCTGGAACAGTACAACCACAACTCCCTTTTGCGTTAGTTATAACTAAATCTCCTTTACCAACATTAGATAAAGTAAATATCGTTTCTACTTTTTCTCCTTGTTCAATAGTTCCAAAATCATGTTCCGTTTTATCCCATTCTATAGCTGGAGAACCTAAATTTATTTTTGCATCTCTAGCTGCTGCTGCTTCAACATTTTCATTTTTTATTTTAGAACTTGCACTATCATTTTTACATGATGAAATTGCGAAAGCACTTATTAAAACTGTTAACAATACTATTTTTTTCATTTTATTAAAATTTATTAATTATACTTTTATAGGATGCAAAAATATGAAATTATAGCAATCCTCTTCCTATTTTTTCAATTCTATTTGTAGTTACAAGATCTTTTAAAACCTTATCTAAAACACCATTAATGAAATAACTACTCTTTTGTGAAGAATAGTCTTTAGCAATTTCTATATATTCATTAATAGACACCTTTGTTGGTACAGAAGGGAATTCCAAAAACTCACAAATAGCCATTTTCATCAAAATCATATCAATATCAGCAATACGATCTGTGTCCCAATTTGGAGTCTTATCATCTATTTCTTTGTCATATTTTTCGTGATTCAAAATCACTTTTCTAAACAGATTTAAAACAAATTTCTCATCAGCACCGTCTTTATATAAGTTTGAAAGTTTATACGATTCACCTTCTTTTAAGGTGTTTAAATCTTTAACAATCCAAGTGTTTACAAAAGGAATGTCATCTACCCAACTTATATTTTGATCTTCAAAATAATCTGCTAATTTCTCATTTGGTGCAATAATTTTTTTGAATATTTTTAAAACAAATTTTTGATCTTCTACAAATGAACCCGTTTGTGAGTTCATATAATTTTCGTAAATCTCACTTGTTTTAATTAAATCCCAAATAACACGAACAAATTCATCGTCGAGTTTCCAGTTAGTCAATTTTTTTTTCTCAATATGATCATTCAAAGAAATACTTTCTTTAAAAGTATTTATCACTTGATTTTCAATAAGTCTTGTACTTGGATTTTTTTCTTTAGCAGAAGCTAAATGTTTTTTCTTTGCAATAGACAAATGGCTTTCTGCCATGCTTTGAACTTCAACCAACAAACTTAGAATCAAAACATGTAAATCATACATCTTTTCAATACTTTGTTTCAAGAATTTCTCTTCTTTATCTAGGTTGTCATTTTTAGATTGAAGTATTGCGTATGCAGATTGCATTACTTTGATTCTAATATGTCTTCTATTTATCATTTTAAAGAACGCTTAAAATATGTTAAATTGTAGGCACAAAAGTACTATTAATTTTTAATCTACTATCTTCGCGAAAGCAAATTTTTTAATAATAAATGAAAGCCTTAAAACAAGTTCATAAATACTTTACAAAATATAGATATAGATACATAGGAGGTATTCTAATATGTATTGTATCTAATATTCTAGCACTACAAATTCCGGACCTAATAAAAAGTTCAATTAATACTGCAGGTGATTATAAAAGCGGTATTATTACTGATAAATCTATCGTTACTTCTTCTTTATTAACAAATATTCTTTTAATTATTGGTGCTGCTTTGTTAGCGGGATTTTTAACTTTTTTTACACGCCAATTAATCATTGTTACTTCAAGGCTTGTTGAATATGATTTGAAAAATGAAATTTACAAGCAATATCAAAAATTATCACTCAATTTTTATAAAAAAAATAGAACGGGAGATTTGATGAATCGAATAAGTGAGGATGTTGGAAAAGTACGTATGTATTTTGGGCCTGCTATTATGTATAGTTTAAATATGATCGTTTCATTTACGGTAACATTAGTTTTAATGCTTAAAACGGATATAACTTTAACCCTTTATACAATTATTCCACTTCCAATACTTTCAATATCAATTTATTACTTAAGCAGGCTAATTCATAAAAAAACAACCGTAGTTCAACAATATCTATCGAGCTTAACTACTGCTGCACAAGAAACTTTTTCTGGAATAAGAATCATAAAGTCTTACACAACAGAAATTGATGCCATTCAAAATTTTGAGGAAGTTGCTGAGAATAGCAAGCAAAAAAATATTGAATTATATAAAATTCAAGCATTATTCTTTCCTCTAATGGTTTTACTAATTGGAATTAGTAACTTAATAGTTATTTATGTTGGAGGGTTAAGATACATAGAAGGTTATATTACTCTTGGTGATATTGCTAAATTTATAATGTATGTAAACATTCTAACTTGGCCAGTAGCTGTTTTAGGCTGGGTGACATCAATAGTTCAACAAGCAGATGCATCCCAAGAAAGAATTAATGAGTTTTTAAAAGAAGATCCTGAAATAAAAAATGAAACTGAAAAAATAGTTGAAATCATTGGAGACTTAGAGTTTCAAAATGTTTCTTTCACCTATGACGATACTAATATAACTGCATTAAAAAATGTCAGTTTTAAGGTAGACAGTGGGAAAAAACTTGCTATTTTAGGTAAAACTGGTTCTGGTAAATCTTCAATAATAAATTTAATAGCTAGATTATATGATACTTCAAGCGGAACCGTATTACTTGACAGTGTAAACATTGAAAAGTATAATTTAAATAATCTTAGGCAAAATATAGGTTTCGTTCCTCAAGATGCTTTCTTATTTTCTGACACTATCGAAAATAATATCAGATTTGGAAAAAAAGACGCAACAATAGAAGCCATAGAACAAGCAGCAAAAGATGCTTATATTCATCACAATATAGTCGAATTCAAAGAAGGTTATAAAACATATATTGGAGAAAGAGGAGTTACATTATCTGGAGGTCAAAAGCAAAGAGTCTCTATTGCTAGAGCAATAATTAACAAGCCTAAAATTTTAATTTTTGATGACTGCTTATCAGCTGTTGATACTGAAACAGAAGAGATTATTTTAAAAAATATTGACCATATCACTAAAAACAGAACCGCTATAATTATAAGCCATAGAGTTTCTTCTATAAAACACGCTGATATGATAATAGTTTTAGATAAAGGTGAAATAATACAACAAGGGACACATGACCAATTATCTAACAAAAATGGCTTTTATAAAGATTTGTTTGATCAACAATTATTAACAGACAATTAAAATAATGTCTTTCTTTTTTTATATTAAATATTGCAGAAGTAATTTATTTTTTTAGATTTGTCATATAACAACCTCGTACAAACCAAAATTAATTAGTGAAAATTATGAATGAAAAGAATTACAATGATCAAGAAGAGATTTTCTCACAAGTATTAAGAGCAGGAAGAAGAACTTACTTTTTTGATGTTAGATCTACTAAGGCAG
>CAWVTS010000133.1:0-6748 GCA_963933045.1 uncultured Lutibacter sp.
AGTTTCATTATAATATTTTAGGATTATTAGGATAATCTGTGCCTACTACAAAATAGGCTAAACCATACGTTTTAGCAGTTATGCTTCTTTTGGCTCCTTTAGGAAAAGTAAAGATGTCTCCGTTTTTTAAAGTGGCTTTTATTTCTTCTCCATTATGAGAGCAGAAAATTTCAAATTCTCCACGATGTACTAATAGCACTTCAACTTCATCACGACTATATTGTTCTGTTGCTGCTGTGTTATCACTCTGTAAAGCTAAAACATTAAAGCCGTCTCCGTTTGGGTCTCCTTGTTTTACTGCAAAATTATATGCTTTACTGTCTTGAGGTCCTAAAACATCAATCCATCTTATACTTTCCGAAGATAATTTTGGTAAATTTTTAGAAGTTGAAGCTTTGTAATCCCCAACAAAACCAACGTGTTTAGACATTTCTTCAACCGTATATTGGTCAAATTTTTCTAATTGTTTTTTTGTTAAAGCTGGCATTGGCTTCATACCTTCTGGAACAGTTTCTCCTATTGTTGTATCTACCAATTTTCCATTTTCTAGTAGTACTAATCCGTGGCCTTGCGCTTCTTCTATAACTCGAGGTAACCATTCTAAACCACCACCAGCATCATCATGTCCTAATATTGAAAATATCATTCCGTATTCGTCTCCAACGTTTTCAAAACCTCGAAACATATTCGTTGGTAATGAAATAATATCTCCAGGATGCAGAATGATTTCGCTTTTTTCATCATTGTTCCAGTAAAATCGCCAATGACTACTATACACGATAAATACTTCGGCAGTAAAATGAGAATGTGGTGAGTTTTTTACACGAGGTGGTTGTCCTGCAGCACCAATGCAAAAGCCGTGTTTTTCTGATAAATTAACTTTTTGATGTGTGCTTTCTGAAACGCCTCCACCAATAATACTATAGTTATCTTTTAAGTCACTTCCTGGTGTTTTGGCATCTATAAATGCCGCTTTACACGGAATTAAATCTTCGTATTTTATTAATCTCTCTTTTAACATAAGTTGTTATTTCTTTTTTGAACTTCAGTTTTTAATAATTCAAAAACATCAATTCCTAATTGACTCAATATGTCAACCATATCTATCATTACCCAGTTTTCTTTTAATTTACCATCTTTTTTTCTCCAAAAATCAAGTACTCTCATGGTAACTTTTTTCCCTGTTGCAGAAAGCCCTAACCAATCATCTCCTAGATGCGTTCCGTACATTAACGGAAACCCAAAATCGAATGCATAATTACCATCACCTAATTGACAAAACTGGTCTTCTTGCGTTTTAGGCAACATTCCTCTTGTTGGAAAAGCTTTTAAAAATGGCATTTGATGGTTCTTTTGAAATCCTTTTAAACCACGTGTTGTTCCAATTCCTGATGGTCCATACCACATCATGTTTTTGGTGTCCCAAAAACGCTCTTGTCCCATAGAATCTTTAGTTTTACCATCGTAACTGCTTAAACCATCGAGCATATTATTTATTAAATTCAAGGTTTCTTGTCCTTCAACAGAATCTGTATTTTGGCTTAAGATTCCGTCGTTAGTCATTGGTGAAGGTGGTACTAATTCTATTGCTCTGTTAGGAAAAAGATTAAAGCCTGCTTGCCTAATAACATCTAGCATATCAAAAAAGTAAGATGTTTTTATTATTTTGTTATTTTCTATTCTAAAAAGCACAGTATAACGTAACCATGTTGGTTGATTGCTTGCTGGAATGCCTAACCAATCTTCTTTAAAAGTGCCAATAAAATTACCTGTACAACTTACATAGCTTTGCTCTTCATAATCACCTCCAATTAAAATATAAGGTTGAATTTCTGTATCTGGAAATGAAAAAAATAACGGTTTCCAAAATTCATTGTAAAATGATTCTATACCATTTATTTCTTCAAAAGGACTTGTAATATTTACTTTAATATTTTCATCACAGTATTTTTCTAAAACACTTTTAACATCAAAGGTTTTTGTCTCAATGATTTCTTTAAAGAAAGAAATCATTAAGTTTTTGTTACTTGTTGTTATATTTTTTGATTTTGCAATCATTAATTTTTATTCGTTTTTAGTAATTGAAACACATCAATATTAAATTGTTCGAGTACATCAATCATATCAATCATTACCCAATTTTCTCTTAACTTGTCTCCATCTCGTCTCCAAAAATCCATAACTCTCATGGTAAATGATTTGTTGGTTGGTTTTAAACCTAGCCAACCATCTCCTGTATGTTTTCCGTTCATTATGGGATACCCAAAATGACAAGTAAAATTTCCTTCTGCTATGTTTACAAAATTTGTAGATTCATTTTCTTTAAAAATACCTCTATCAGGAAATGCTTTTAAAAATGGTATTTGGTGATTGTTTTGAAACCCTTTTAAACCTTTTGTTGTGCCTATTCCTCCTGGACCATACCACATCATATTTTCAACATCCCAAAAGCGTTCTTGAGCCATAGAATCGATTGATTGTCCATCAAATTCTAATAAGCCATCAATCATAGCATTAGTAAGGTTGTAAGATTTTAAGCTTTCATTTTCATCAACTTTGCAAGTAATAACACCATCTCCTGTCATCGGATTTGGAGCTGGTTGTTGTAACCCTTTAAATGGAAATAAATTATAACCTGCTTGTCTTATTACATCTAAAACATCAAGAAAATACCAAGCTCTAGTTATTTTATTATCTCTAATAAAAAATGTTGCATGAAAACGAATATATGTGGGGTGACCTGTAGCAGGAATTGTTAGCCAATCGTTTAAAAATGTTCCTATAAAATTTCCAGCAACACATACGCAATTATTGTTTCCTGACTTGCCTCCCATAACTATGTATGGTTGTATTTCTGTATCTGGAAGCGCATCTAATAATGAGTTTATAAATCGCCTTTTAAAATCGTCTATGCCAACATACTCATCAAAAGGCTTGGATATATTTACAATACATTTTTGGTGCAGATAATTTTGCAATACTTCTTCAAGTGAATTTACATCTGCCTTATTCAATTCTTGAAAGAATTCTAATATCGTTTCTTTATTTTTTAAATTAGTATCCATTAATTGCTATGAATAAACTTGACATAATGCATCAAAACCATCATAAACCATCCATTCATCTCTAATTTTTCCGTCTTCAATATTATAGTGACTTATAACTGGAATATAAATTTCATGTGATGATTCTGTGCCAAATACACCAGATTGCACGGTTTTTCCTTTAATGTACCAACGTGCTGCTATTTCTGTTGAGTTACCATTTCTATTAGATGTAATGCGTTCAACATTTATGATAACTTCTATAAATGAATTTAAAATAGTTTGAATGTATGATTGAATATTTGCAATTCCCCTAATATCATTATTACATATAGCATGTAATGTACTCTCTTCAGAAAAACAATATTCTAAATTAGAGTATTGTTTGTTTTTCCAAACATTGTTAATTAAAGAATAGACTAAATCTTCAGGATGTGACAAGTTTTGTGCTTCTTTTGCTTTAGAAGCGTTAACCGATAATGAGACAGATTTTTCATTATAAGTAACATCTTTTTTAGCCATTTCTACAGGATCAAAACCAAGCTGTAATAGAATGTGAAGATTATCTCTTACTAGCCATTCTTCATAAATTTTATTGTTGGCAATTTTGCAGTCCGCAACGGTTCTAAAAAAGATTTTTTTACCAGTAGATTTTCCAAAAACGGTATCGCCTAGGTTTGTAGTTGTAGAAAGAATACGATGTGAAGAATAGAAGTCTCCTTTATTATCTGTTGACCAAATTACTGTTTCTCCTCCCATTTTTCTGTCTGGAAAGGAGGCAAGTGTATCTACTGTTCCTTTTATTACTTCTTCTACACCATTTATTTTTCTTGCTCCAGTATGAATTAATATGTCTTTTTCGTATGTATCATTAATAACTTCTATCTCTCTTTTCTCCCAGATATCTTCCGTTATTTTTAATACATAATCAACTATATTGTGATACTTATTATCAAATCCTGGAAGGTTTTGCCTTAAGCCATCTCTTTCAAATTTTTGCGTTTCTATATATGTCATTTATCTTATTAAATTTTAAAGTCCTTTTTTTATAGCTAATGCTTGTTCTTTTGCATATTGGGCTAACATCATACTATCAGATTTAAGTGCTATAAACTTAAAGCCTCTTTCTATCATTTTTTTAGCATCTTCTACCGTTGCGCACCAAACACCTGCCACTAAATTTCTTTGTTGACATTCTATTAAAACAGTCTCAACTGCTTGATCAAACAGTTCAGTAGCATCAACTACTTTAGTGTTTGCTTTAATAGATAATTTTAAATCTCCAGAACCAATAAAAATGCCATTTAATCCCTTAACAGAACAGATTTCGCTAATATTTCCTATTGCTTCTTGGGTTTCTACCATTGCCAGTGTAAGAATTTCATCATTTGCATAATCACCATAATCCATACCGGCATAAACTCTAGCTCTAGTAGGTCCAAAACTTCTATAACCTAAAGGAGGATATTTGCATGCTCCTACAAAAGATTCACATTCTTCTTTGGTATTAATCATTGGGCAAATAATACCATAAGCACCACCGTCAAGTAATTTCATAATTTCTCCAGGTGTATTCCAATTTGACCTAGCAAGAGGAACGGTTTCGGTTGTTGATATAGCTTGCATCATTTGTATAGCAGTTTCTATGCTATGTAGCCCATGCTGCATATCTACAGTTACACAATCCCATCCAGTATTTGCCATAACCTCGGCTGTCCACGAATTTGGTATGTGTAACCAACCACATGCAACTGGCTTATCGGAACTTAATATTTCTTTTAATTTGTTTTTACGCATTACTTAGTTTTTATTCCACCAATCAATTATTATACTATTAACTAAATTAGGTTGTTCTAGTGCGCTTAAGTGCCCACACTCTTCTATAATTTTTAAAGTTGAATTAGGAATTGTTTCTGCCATTTCTTTATGCAATTTTAATGGGCAAATATTATCCTCTTTTCCTGTTATAATTAATGTAGGACACTTTATGTTTTGTAAATCCTTTGAACTATCTGGTCTAGCTAATTGTGCTTTAACTTGATTGAAAAAACCATATGTTCCTACATTTAACGCCATATTTAAAATGGTTTCTCTCAATTCTTGTTTTTTAGCATTTTTTGGATGCAACATGGCATCAATTAATATCTTAGAGGTTATTTCTTTAAATTCTCCTAAATAAGCCATACCAATAAACCGTTGCTGATTTATTCTTGTTCGTTCTGAAGGTTGTTTGTAATTGGTGTTCATCAAAATTAATTTATTGATTCTTTCTGGTGCTTGCCTTAATAACTCAAATGCTACAATACCACCATATGACAGTCCCATTACAGAAAAAGAACCTGAATAATTGTCAAGAATATTTTTTGCTACTTGTTTTAAGCTAGAAGCACTAGTGTTACTTGCCACACGACAATCAACCAAATCTTTTAACCCTTCCGTTTGATACTTAAAAAGATTATAGTCACATAAAGTACCAGGTATCATAATTAATTTGTCCTTCATTAAAGTCTATTCTCTAATTAATGTAAGTTATCCTGCTGATTTTCAAAAAGCTATTTTGTTACTAATTGAGTTAATAAATTAGCCAAAATCATATAATAACTTTGGCTAATTCAGAAAACAAACTCAAATAAAATTAAACTTTCAAAATATTTAATTCTGGTACCAATGCCTAACAGTAATTTCATCACCGCCAATGCTTGAAGACGCTGCATTATAATTATCAGCATTCACAGATTGCTCCAATGCTGGGTAGAATACTCTAGTTGGTACTACTCCATTTGTAACTGTTGTAGCTAAAGGCCCTGGAACTAAATTTGGAAGACCTGTTCTTTTATGATCACCCCACATTTCTAAAGTATTGTTAAAAAACATGGCTATCCATTTTTGATTCATTAAAGTATTTAAAGTATCATCCCAAACTACATCTGCTCTTGTTAAAAATCCTGATGGCATATCTAAATTCCAATATGCTAGGTTAGCAGCAATTCCTGTTTCATAATAACTTTGAGCTGTAGATGTTGTAATCCAATTATTTAATCTAGCTTCAGCTAAAATAAATTGCACCTCTGCATAATTTATAAATACAAAATCTAATAAACCTCTTTCATCTTGAAACCTACTTGTAAATTGAGATGCCCATATCTCTGCATTTCCACCTGTTCCTTGTGCTACTTCTCTTGTTGTTCCACTAAGAACTCCTACAAATGGACCATTATAAGGGTTTACCCCATCTCCTATTGGTTTACTTGCAAAAAAAGCTAAACGTGGATCATCATCTGCATCATCATTTGCATCCACACCATCAAGCACGTCAACATATCTTGCTGAAGGACTTAGTCCACTTAAAGCTGTCCTTAATGAGAAATCTGAAGTATTTGGAGAAACGCCTGTAAAATCATAAATAGCAGCTTCAGTATTACTTTCTATAATTGGATATGTTGAAGGATTAGAAACTATTGAATTTATTTGTGAGGCTGCATTTACAGATCCTTGATTTGCAAGTCTTAATAAATAGCGTAATCGTAACGAATTTGCCATTTTTCTCCATAGCATTAAATCTCCGTCAAAAAGAATATCACCATCTAAAACAAACCCTTCAGTATCATTTGCTAGGGCAGTATTTGCTTCTTCCAAAAGCGTTAATATTTGTGGATAAATATCTTGCTGTTTATCATAAGAAGGCTGAATGTTATCCAACCCTG
>CAWVTS010000134.1:0-6713 GCA_963933045.1 uncultured Lutibacter sp.
ACAGAGGTATTGTTGTAATACGAATTAGTTTTTTCAAAGCTGTTTTAAATCAAGTCTTTAATATTATTTTTTACAATACGAAATTTTCCGCTTTTTTCAACAGGAATATTTTTCACATAAACATACTCTAAAATCATTTCCTTACCTACTCGATCAACCCAATTTTTATGAAATATCTTCTGACTTTGTTCAGTAAATATAGTTTCATCTATAATAACGTTAAGTACAATGTGATTTAATTCGTTTTGTATTGCTTGAAACTTCACAATTCCATGGGTGTCTTTTAAAGTATTTGACACATTACCTAAATTAATTTTTCCCGTTTCTGGAGAATACACATAGTCATCAATTCTTCCGAAAATTTCTTTTACAAGTGGATTATTATTTCCACAAGTACATGTTTCATGAGAAAGCTCAATGGAATCACCAATGTCATATCTAATAAGCGGGGTTCCGTGAGTGGCAAATGCAGTAACTAAAAGTTTCCCTTTGGCTGCAGGGGTATTGTTATTATTTAAAACTTCAAAAACACCACTTTGCAATTCTAAATGTAATTTTTTATTTGAACATTCTACAATAAAAGGAGCTCCTTCAGAAGATGCGTATTGGTCATACACAGTACAATGGAAATAAGATTCGATGATTTTTCTACTTAATGGAGTTACGGTTTCTGCTGTTGGAAAGATCGCCTTCACTACCCCCTTCGGAAATAGCATATTATTTGAAAGACCGTATTTTGAAATTTCTAGAATATTTGAAGGGAATCCCACTAAATATTCAGGCTGAAATTTAATAAGATCAATAATATAATATTTTAAGTAGTCTGTTTTTATATGAAATGTTGAATAATATTTTACATTGTATAAATAATCTTTTTTCCAAAATCGCTTCTTCCTAACATCTCTTTGATTTAATATACTTTTCCCAGAAAAACAAGCCGTTTTTTTTCCTAATTCATATCCAAAATTAGATCTGAAGTTATCTAGCATTGCTATACGTTCTTGAAAGTCATCTTTTGTAAAGTATACTTCTAAAGATTTCCCTGTAGTACCTCCAGTTTTAGAAATCACGGCTCCATCTTTAGAAATGGTATAAATTTCATTCAAATTGGTCCTTATAATCTCTTTAGACAAAATAGGAAGTTTTGAGATGTTTTCTATACATTCAAAATCAGGAATACCTCCTATTGTTTCTCTAAAAAAAGAAGAGTTCTCTACTGAATACTTTAAAAAAGAGGAATATTTTTCTTTCTGAACTCGTTCTAAATCACTTGCACTTAAGATACTATTTGTTTTGAATAAATCTCTAAAAAAATTGTATCTACCACTATACCTGACTCTATTATTATTATAATTATATAATGTAATAAGTACGTTTTGTAAAATATTAGGCAATGATTGGTATAAGGCTTCTTTCATTTGTAAAAAAAATTATTCTTTTATTTGTTTTTTTAAAACTTCAATCATAATTTCCTTATGTGTTTGACATCTAAATATATTTAACAATAATGCTTTCCGTTTTTTGGAGACAAAATTATAAAACGGAACTAATTTTCTTACCATCGCTGCCCTTAAATATTTGTTTCTAAGAAATAGTATCCCATTATATGATCGAATTTGTGAATGAATATAATTATCCCACGATTCAAAAAACATTTTATCATTAATTATTTTTTCGCTTAGTGCTTTTATTTTAGTGTCAAATAAATCTTTATCTTTCCCTTGCATTATTTGCAAAGAAGGATCATCTCTTCTACCTTGAAAAAATGGGGTTAACTCAAAATCAATTCCAGATTCTGAAAAGGTTAATACAACATACATCCCTTCTGTCCAGGAACCTTTTTGATATTTAGGTTTATAATCAAATATAAAATTACCTAAACTGTAAAAAATGTTTTTATTATTATACGTTTCATAACCACTATAACAATGTGGATGATGTGCTACAACTACATCAGCGCCACTATCAATATAAAAACGATATCTCTCCCTCACCTCTGGTGTAGGCAACTGGTAGTGCTCTCTCCCCCCGTGGGCAATTACTAATAAATAATCAACTTCTTTTTTAGCTTTTACTATATCATAATAATTAGCAATTGGATTGACAGTGTTTGCACCATAAGTTTTTTCTGTTGCAGCGCAATATTCATTTTCCGCAAAATTTATAAACCCAAAACTTTTTCCTTTAATTTTTTTTACAAAAAATTTTCTTGCATCTGAGATAGAGCTTCCTGCTCCAACAATATCAATTTTTTCTTTAAAACAAGATTCTATTGTATCCTTAACGCCCTTTTCTCCGTAATCTAATATATGGTTATTAGCTAATGTAGCTAAATTAAATCCAACTTTTTTTAACGGTTTAATAGCATCAAGAGGACCTTTAATATTTGGGCCAGATTTTAATATTGGAGTTTTATTATTTGTTACCGGGCACTCAAGGTTAGTAACAGCGTAATCAACTTTTTTTATATCCTCAACAAAAGTCCCAAAGAAAGAAGTATAATCTCCATCCTCGATGTTTTTTTGATTGCGACCAACAGGACAGTAATCACCCGTTATTAATATTTTAACACTCATAATAAACGTATTAATAATTTTAGCTTTTATAAAAAGACTCTAAACTAGATACTAAAATAATACAAACACAAAACAACATTGTTTCATTTCAATAATCAAAACTTTAAACGAATTACTGATCCCCGGTAGGGTATACAAAACAGTAATAACACTTAATTTATCATTCTAATTTATTACATCTTAAACTAAAATGTAAATATAGTTATTTAGTAAGGTAAATAACTACAAGCACACAAACTAGCAGGGCAGTTATTTGATACTAAATTAATAGTTATCATTTTAAACATTTAGGGTAGCTAGTAACTTTAAAAAATAGCTGGAGATGCTCCCAAGTTGATGCACTCATTATTTATAATTTCATTTTAATTTGTTATAATTCAAAAACATAACAAAGTAGAAAAACATAAAATTATTAGAATTGATAGATTTCATGTTTCTTAAAATCAACAAACAGTTTCCAATTATACATGTTTAAACTTCAACATGGGTGTTAACTGGTTTTTTATCTTCACTATTTATGATATAATAATAAAATAATAGCAACATGATCCAGGTAGGTAATTTTCTCAATATATCTCCTCCAAGCAGATACATAAATGTAGGTATAAACGCTGCTAAAATAGTAGGGTTCTTAAAGTAGACCACGAGTATCCTTTTAACTAACTTGAAAAAGAAAAATAATCCAAACACTCCAGCTTGTAGTAAAACTGTAAATATAGTTTGGTGAGCATCTAAGTATTTAGTTCCGTCCCAAATATGTGAACCTGTTCCGTGTCCTAAAAAGGGAGAATTTTTTATTACTTCAATAGCTTGTGTGTAAATAAATAACCTACCATCTTCATAATCATTATCCAGAAATAGTTGTATCATTTTAGAAATCAAAAAATCAAAAAAATAGGTAGAGATTAATAAAAATATAAAAATCAAAAAAATAATAAATATGACTTTAAAGTTCTTTTTAATGAGTTTGAAAAAAGACACTATAATAAATATAGGAAATGAAATAAGTAGTCCTGAAATTGCCTTAAATGACCCTGTAGCAACTATAAGAAAAAGGATGGAGAAGATGAGTGAAATAATTATTGTTTTTCTCAGCTTCGTTTCTTCCTTTTTTAAGAGTAATACTCCTAAAAAAGGCAAAGACACAAGATACATAGCAGTTTGATGAAGGTTTTTTGCGAAAGGAACAAAACGACCATTAAATCTTAATGATATACCTAAAAACGAGTCAAAAAAGAGACTTAAAATAAAAAGTGGAATAAATATCGCGCAGGAGTAATAAAAAACTCTTTGTAAAATAAAAAACACATCTACATCATATAATTTTATATAATTTTCTAAAAAATAAAGAGTACTAAATACAATTACATAAGATGCAAAATCAAAAAAAGCGCCTTCAAAAGTTCCAGTAAGATGTCCTAGAAAAACAACATTATAAGTAAAACCAATTAAAGAAAGCGGAAGGAAAAATAACCAGAATTTAGAAAAAACAAAATCATTTTTCAAAATGTTATGCTTCTTTTTAAAAACGAAATAGAGTGAAAAAAAAACAAAAAATATTTCACCAAAACCAACAAAACCAATTCTGATTAACGTGAACGGCATCATTAGCAATGCAATTACAATTAGAATATTTGTTGTTTTTAAATTAGGAGAATCTGTATTTGAAATTTCAGAATTCAAATTTTATTTATTTTTCTATATTTAAAATAATAATAAAGAGTTAAACAAGACATTATAGATGTTGTGCCTAACATTATAAAGACACCTCCTTGTATATTATATTTTGGTACAATAAAAATACTTAGCGCAAAAAATACTAGACAGGTATACAACACAATATTTTTATATGTTTTCTCTTTATCGATAAGCATTAAAAAATTAGGTCCATAGGTATTTCTTATAAAAATAAATAAAACCATTGGTACTAGTGCCCTAAACCATGTAGAAACTATTAAATTTTCACTTCCATAGAAAAATAATATTATGGTATCAGAAAAGATAAAAGCAAATAAAGTAACCGTTACTCCAATAAACCACATTATATATGAAAACATCTTGTGTTTATTTAAATTAACAGATAAATAAGGTAAAAATGTAGTAGCTATTATTATGGAAGCAGAATTTAAAGCATAAATCAATTTTGTTGCAGAGGCATATATACCTACTATAGTATTTGTACTTGTGTAACCAATAATAAAGGTTGTTGTAGAGTTATAAAGTGTAGGTGTTAATTGAATAATAAAAGAATGTTTCCCTCTTCTTAACACCCCTTTTAATTCGTCCATAGAAGGTCTTTCAAATTTAATTTTTAAATAAAAATGAATGATAATAAAAGATGCTAAAACACTAATAGTCATAAAAACACCATGAAGAAAGGGTACCAGAATAAAGTCTTCAGGTCCTGTTACAAATAAAAATAACGAGAGAATATATAGTATTTTAGTACATAAGTTTATATATGCAATAAATTTCATTTTTTCAATACCCTGAAAAAACCATGCTGGAAATAAGGAAAACATTACAACATGAAAAAAAGAGCAGATATGCAACAACCAATATTCTTTTAAACTAGGCACAAAAATTAATAATAGCAATATTAAAATTACACAAACAAATACCAAAACAAATGATACAGAGATGAGTGAACTATATAGCTTACCTAAGGCTTTTTCATCGCTTTTAACTCTAGAGATATCTCTTACTGCAGATATAGAGTAGCCATAATGTATTATTGCACCAAAATATACGCAAAATGCAGTTGAGAAAGCTAGTAGGCCAAATATATCAATACCTAAGGTTCTTACTAAATAAGGAAAAATTAAAAGAGGAATAAGGAAATCTACTCCCTTAATTGAAAATAATGATATGAAATTCGTAAGTAGTCTACGATTATCTTTGTTTTTTGTTAGTGAAAAAAACTTTTTGATCATTTATTAAATATTATATTCTTTTCTTCATTTTGAAAATAAGGGTGAAGAGAATTTAGTAAGTTTAATTATTTTAAAATTGATTTAAAATTGATTTCATTGTTTTTAACTGCAAAATAAAGGATGTTAAAAATTGCAAACAAAAATCCTACTAATAAAAAACCAAAGATTATTCTAAAGCTATCAGGAGAAGATGGCTCAATTGGAACTATTGCAGGTTTAATATTTGTGAATATAGGGGTGTCTTTATAAACTTGTAACCTAGCAGATTCCATTTGTGTGGCTAGTTGCGAATATAATTTATAAGAAAGGTCATACTCTGCTTGAAGTTGTTCTTTGATATTATTATTATAAGAGGTCGAGACAAATTTGTTTTCATCTTTAAAAGTACCAAGCATGGCTCTTTTTAGGCTATAATCCTCTTTAGCAATATTATATCTTTCCTCTAAATATGAAAGTTCATCTTTAGACTTTTGAATTTTATAATTGATGATATGCTCTTGCAAAATGGACTCACATATAAAAACTAATTGTGTTGATACTAGAGGATCTTTTGTTTCTGCTTTTATTTCTATATATCCATCAACTTCGTTAAAAACAACATCAATCTGATTTTTTAAAGAATTTATCAATGAAATTTCTTCAATAGTAAGGTTGTTTAAATTTTCAACTAAAATAATTTTGTTTTCGTGCCTGAGTGGTTTTGTGAAAAATCCTTTAATTTTTGAAGGTAAACCAATGGTATAAGATTGTATTGTTTTAAAGAATCCTTTACTCTTATTTTTTAATAAAAAACTTTTATAAGTGATTAGCGTATCACTATTAAATTCTTGTACTTTAGATTTTAAAACAGATTTTTGGAAATTAACATTATCAAGTAATAATGGATATAGTGATGGAACTATACTATTCCCTTTAGATTGATTAAAATCTATTCCAACTAGTGATGCTATATCAGTGTATTTTTTGCTAAATCCCTTATCTGATGATACTTGAGGTAATATTAAAGAATTCGATGTATACTTTTTATCTGTAATAATTAGAGAAACAATACCTAAAACAAAAAAGACGGCAATTATATATAATATTTTTTTTTTCTGTTTCAAGATTATATTTATAACATCAAAAATAGAGGTGTCATTTTCTACTTCACCTCTACTCGCATCATCCTCAGAGATGACAGTATTATCTTTTTTCATATCCTATT
>CAWVTS010000135.1:0-6633 GCA_963933045.1 uncultured Lutibacter sp.
TTCAGTTTTGAGAGGCTTTCTTAATTTTAGTAAGGACTTGATTTTAAATTTTTTCTTAAAAATAATTATATTTCTTAACCCAGATCAATGTTTAAGATTTATTAATTACGTGATTTTGTTTTTTTTGATTGCAAAAAAAACTTATATTTGAGTTATGACATAACAAAAAAATCACTAAATCTAAACCATTAAAATCTAAATTTATGAAACATTTAATTCCAAAATCTTATTTAAAAAACCACATTGACCATCCATCTAGAAGCTTTGAGAAAAAAATAAAAGGTATTTTAAAAGGAGGAGTAACCAAGGAAAAAATTGCTGAAATACAGAAGCTAACTAGTATTAACCTTAATAATTATAGAATTGAAAATGGTAAATTAATTTGTATCCATCCAGGAAAAGTCGATAAATTTAATGCTATTATGAAGAAGCACGAAGAAAGAATGGCTTTACAATAGTAGTTTTTTTTTGTAAATAATTTCAACAATATGGAGCGCTCAAACGAAGATTCAAATGATTTGGATGTATCCCTATTGGGTACAATTGCCATAACTCGTCCAATTTATTCATACGTTTTAATTGCTTTTATTGTCGTTTCATTGATTGGAGTAACTTGGAGCGTATTTGGATCAATTGCTCAAACAATTGAAGGTGTTGGCGAAATAGACACGATAGATGGTTTGGAAAGAGTAAGCTCAATCTATGGAGGATCTATAATTAAAAAAAAAGTGGAATTAAATGATTCCGTAAGTCCTGGCGATGTTATTCTTATAATTGAGAGACCAGAATTAGAGTTTGCCATTCAAGAAATGAAGTTCTCAATTAAACGATTAAAACAGAAAAAAGCACTAACCTATTCTGGGAATAGTAATAATTATTCAATCAATAAAAAAGCAGATAAGCTTGCAGTATTAAGACTAAAAGAAGAAATTAAGGAGACTAATAAAAACATTGTTTTTTTTGAAAAAAGAATTTCTCAAGAAAAAGAATTAATTGAAAAAGGTCTTATTACTTATACCGAATATGTTGATACTCAAACTAAATTTTCCGCATTAAAAACAGAAAAAATTAGTTTAGAAGAACAGCTAAATATAATTATACTTGATAGGGAAGAAAGAAATTTTGATTTAAATATTATCGAAAATGATATTTCAACCCAATTGCTAATTTTGGAAATGAAATTAGCCGATTTAATAAAAGATTATAAATTTCAAACAGAAGTTACTGCAAAAAAGGCTGGAACGATTAGATCCTTAAATTTTAAAGTAGGGGATGTCATTTCTGAAAATTTTGTTGTAGCAATAATTCATGTTCATGAAACAAAACTAAAAGATTATGTACTGAATTTGTATATACCTTTTGACGCAAATGAAGCGATTTCTGAAGGTATGGATGTAGATATTCAACCTTTTAATGTAGATCATAACTTACATGGATGGCTAAAAGGAAAAGTTAAGTATGTAAATACGTTTACTTCTACTTACGGTGGTCTTTTAAATACTTTAGAAAATAAGAGTTTGATTCAATTAATAGAGGCTAAAGGCTCAGTTTACCATGTAATAGTCCAATTAGATGCAGACCCAAACACATTTAGTGGTTTTGAATGGACAAATAAAAAAGGACCTCCAAATAAAATACTTCCAGGGCAATTAACTCTGGCTTTTGTGCATGTAAAAGTTAAGGCTCCCATTGACTTTGTATTGCCTATTTTCAATGATTTCTTTAATTAAAAGCCTGCCAACATAAAAGTTATCTAAGCCTATGAACTATGAATAAAACTCCTATATTTTTAGAATCTGGTATTGGAGAATCAGGAGCAATTTGCTTAGCAATGGTTTTGGCATATTATGGCTCTTTTCCAAAATTAAATACTGTAAAAACTGCTTGTAATGCTAGTAATAATGAAATCTTACCTGAAAACCTATATAAAACTGCTTCACATTTTGGTTTCATTGCAAAATACAACACTAACAAAACCATAGATATTTCTATTGATTCTCCAATAATTATAAAAACAACTTCCGGAGTATATATTCTAATAATCAAAGAAAACAAAAACGATTACCTAATTCACGATACTGAAAGAGGAGCACAGAAAATTACAAAACAAAAATTAAAAAATATTTATGGAGGTTGGTCACTTAAACTAACCCCGGGTAATGATTTTGAAATCATAAAAAAAACAGGTTCTTTTTCTAAGGAATTAATTAAACGAATTATTCCAAATATTAAAGATATGTTATATGTTTTAATTGCTGGAATAATTTTGGTAATACCCGCCATGGTAATACCCACCTTTAAGAAGCTTTTTTTTGATGATATAATAATACTTTCTCAATTTCAATGGTTCTACCCAATGCTTAGTATTCTTGCTATTTTTATTGTTTTAGGCTGTATTCTGGTTTACTTTAAGGATTGGATAATGCTTAAAATTGAATTAAAAGCTAGTTTAATAGAATCTGCAAATTTTGTAATCCATGTTTTTAAAGTTCCTTACAATTATTTTTATAATCATTCTGCTGGAGAAACATTTAAAAGAATTGGGCTTAACAGCACAATTGCATATGTATTAACTACACAATTAACAAATGTGATTCTAAATTGCATTACTCTCGTTTTTTATGGTATTATAATGCTAAAATATAATTGGTTACTGTCTTTAGTTGGTGTTTCAATAATGCTTCTTAATATTTTTGTACTCCGTTTTTTTTCAAACAAAAGAACAGCTCTGAATCAATCTCTATTTAAAAAAGAACAAGCAACATTTAGTATTGCTACTACAGGAATTAAACAGATAGAAACATTAAAAGCTTCAGGTTCTGAAAATGATTTTTTTGCCTTATGGTCAAGTCATTTAATCAATGCAATAAATGATGACCAAAAACTAGGAGTTACCAATAGAATACTTTTAGTCTTGCCTGATTTTATTTCACAAATGAATAATGTTGTTATTTTAATTTTAGGAGGGTTACTTATTATGAAAGGTGAGATTACTGTTGGGGTATTTATTGCATTGCAGAGTTTTCTTTCTAGTTTTTCTTCTCCCGTAAAATCTTTAGTTAGTTTTACAGGGTCACTTCAGCTTAATAAAGGAAACATAAATAATCTGACAGATACACTTCAAGAACCTATTGATGAATTTTGTAACGATAAAACAAAAGAATCCATCAAAACAATAACAACCGCTAACTCAAAACTTACTGGCACATTAGAAGTTAAAAATATTTCTTTTGGGTATAATAAATTTAGTGAACCACTTATTCAAAATTTTTCTTTGACTGCATATCCTGGAAAAAGAATAGCTATAGTTGGTGCCTCTGGTTCTGGAAAATCTACATTACTTAAAATAATTTCAGGACTATATACTCCTTTGTCAGGAAAAATTAATTATGATGGAAAGTCTATAAATACAATTAACAAAGATGTTTTAAGAAACTCTTTATCTATTGTAGATCAGGATACGTTTTTTTTCAGTGGAACTCTTTCGGAAAATATTACAATGTGGAATGGATCAATAGATAATTCTGAGATTATACAATCTGCAAAAGATTCAGCAATACATGATGTTATTTCAGAGAGAGTTGGAGGCTATAATTCTAAGATGACTCCAGACGGTAAAAACTTTAGTGGAGGGCAAAGACAACGTTTAGAAATAGCAAGAGCTCTTATAACAAAACCTTCTATTTTATTTTTAGATGAAGCTACTTCTGCACTCGATACAGAAACAGAAAAATTCGTTATGAGTAGTATTTTGAAAAGGAAATGTACTACAATAACTATAGCACATCGTTTAAGTACAATTAAAGATTTTGATGAAATTATTGTTCTAGAAAGAGGAATTGTAATACAACAAGGAAACCATGATGATTTAATTAAAAATAAAAAAGGATTATATTATAATTTAATAAAAAATTCATAATTCAGAGTTTTTAAATGGGAATAAAAAATTCACTAGATATGAAAAATTCTAAAAAAAATATAACCAACAACTATATAGAGGAGGTTAAGTCTACATACTTTTTCAGGAAATTATCACGTGAAGATGCATATAGAAAATTAAGTGGTGTATTTAATTATAATAATAAAAAATACACATATACTACCAATGAATCTAATGATTCTTTATTATTAAAAACGTGTAAACTTATTGGTGATATTGAAAAAATAGAATTTATTGCAGCATTTAAAAGTTCTTCTGAAGCATGGAGTCCATTAAAAAAAATATTAAGAGCTTCGAATATTCGATCTAGAAAAATTCTACTAGAAGACCAATGGTGGCTTTATGATCATGGTCCTTTATTAGGTTTCTTGAAAGAAGACAAAACTCCAGTCGCATTAATTAGAGAAAACAAAAAATATATTATTAAAAACATAAAAACTGGGAAAAATATAGTTGCGAATAACTTAAATTCTATAGCTATAGAAACTATAGCTCATTCTTTTTTCTCCCCTTTACCTAGTGGAAAAATAAATTCATTAGCGTTGTTTAAATTTGTACTAGCATTTACTAAAAAGGATATTATTTTCTTTTTTATCTTAGGGATTTTAGGAGCAGTTTTATCTCTTTTTATTCCAGTAATGTCTGGTTATATATTTAGTGTAATTGTTCCTGCAGGTCAACATGGAAGTTTGTACGAAATAGGAGGTTTATTATGTACAATTGTTATGATGTTAGCGGTAATAAATTTTGCTAGAGAAATTGCAACACTTCGTATCGAAGGAAAATCGAGTTATAAATTACAATCTGCGGTTTGGGATAGAATATTATCACTGAAGGTTCCTTTTTTTAGTAAATATGATGCTGGTAATTTAGCACAAAGGAGTTTAGCTATCGAAAAAATAAGAAAGATTTTATCTGCTAACGTTATGTCTTCAATGATAGCTGCTATTTTTTCTGTATTTTATGTAATGTTAATGTTATATTATGATGTTAAACTCGCAATACTTGCCCTTTGCCTAGGTCTTGTTGTGGCTATTTTCACCTTAACTATTAGCGCATTAGCATTTAAACATATTGCTGCATATATGCGCTTACAGGCTGTCATTTCTGGGGTCTTAATGATGATGATTGGAGGTATTCAAAAAATAAGAATGACTGCCTCAGAAGATAAAGTATTCGATATTTGGGCAAGTATCTTTTCCAAACAAAAAAAACATTATGCTGATAAACAAAAACTAATAATTATCGCTTCTGTATTTACATATGGTTTTCCAATTTTAGCAACTTTATTAATTTATATAAGAATTTATGATTTATTTACCCTTCCAAATTCTAAATTTGACATTGGAGATTTTATCGCTTTTAATTCTGCTTATATAAGTTTTCAAGGGGCATTAATAAGTGCATTTATGGTTACGATTCCTCTCTTGAGTATAAAGCCAGCATTGGATTTACTTAGACCAATATTAGAGGCTGATACTGAAGATTATTTTGGAAAAATGGAGGTTGGAAACTTAACTGGAGAAATTGAAATATCAAATCTTAATTTTAAGTATAATGACACCGAGAAACTAATTCTTAAAAACATTAGCCTTAAAATAAAAGAAGGAGAATTTGCCGCTATAGTAGGTGGCTCTGGCTCAGGAAAATCTACTTTATTTAGAGTTTTACTTGGTTTTGAAGATTATGAACAAGGAACTATTTTATTTAACGGGATAGACATGAAGGAGATTGATATACGAACAATAAGAGACCAAACAGGAGTTGTTTTACAAGATGGAAAAATAATGGAGGGTTCGGTTTTATATAACATTAGAGGAACTTCGAACTACACTATTGAAGAAGCATGGGAAGCATCTAGAATGGCTGGCTGTGATAAAGATATAGAAAATTTGGAGCAAAAAATGGATACTTTTCTTCCCGCTGGAGGAGGAATATTATCTGGTGGTCAACAGCAACGAATCATTATTGCGCGTGCGATCATAAAAAAACCAAAAATAATCTTATTTGACGAAGCCACAAGTGCATTAGATAATGATACCCAAAAGACAGTAACTGATAATCTAAATGAATTAAAATCTACTAGAATAGTTATCGCTCATAGGTTGAGTACTATTAAAAATGCTGATATAATTTTTGTTCTAGAACAAGGAGAAATTATAGAAAAAGGCACTTTTGAAACATTAATTAAAAATAAAGCTTTTTTCTATGATTTAGTAAAAAATCAAATGAGTTAAAAAAAGGACAATGAAGGATAACTTTAATATATTTTTAATATTAATTTCAATATTATTAAATTTTGGGCTAAAAGCACAAAATAGCGTTTTAACTTTTCAAGAAATACTAAATAAGGGTTTTGAAAACAATTATAACATTAAATTAGAAAGACTATCTCTAGATAAATCAAACTATACACTCCTTAGAGCAAATGGTTTTTTAAACCCTTATCTAGATACAAAGATAGTTTATGGTGAAGGCGCAGATCCAACTATAAGCAATGATGGAACAAAGTACATACAAACTAACTTTACAGTTCCTACAAAGTTTGGAGTGGATTTTTATACAGGAGTTAGATTAGAAAGAACAACAGAAGTAGATACACCAAATTATTTATTCAATAGTTCGGGAGCATATGCTGGAATAAAAATTCCATTATTAAAAGGATTAGGAAAAACCAATTCAGGAAATTCTTT
>CAWVTS010000136.1:0-6625 GCA_963933045.1 uncultured Lutibacter sp.
GCTATGATATTAAAAATTTTTACCCATTCCGTATATTCTTCACTTAAGCTATCACTTGGCTCTGTTTCACATAGGTTAATTATGAAATTTGATTCGGCATACGTTTCAAATCTGCCCATCAGTTTAATTGATTTTTGTTAAGCTTGAAAATTTCTATTGCTATGTTGTCAGCTTCATCATAAAATCCTGGCCCAAACTCTTCACTTAAACTTCCGTCTTTATTAATATTGATTTTTCGAGGTTCCTCATCCTTATCAAAGTAATAAATATTAATTACACTAGGATCGATTTTACCTGAACCTACGTGGTACTGTAGCTTTCGTATTAAATATTCGCTATGAGTTTCAATTACAAACTCATGATCATATTTTATCCATGCATCCAAGAATAAATCTGCTAGTTTGGATTGAAAAGAAGGATGAAGATTAGCTTCAGGTTCTTCAATTAGAAATTTCTTTGTGTTTAGATACTGATCAAACATACTTTTCATCCACTGGTCCTTATCATCCGTTAAGTCTGAATTATGCAATTTTTCGGAAAGAGATAATATTATGATTAATGGAATAATCTGTTGAATGCCATAACCTTCTTTTTCAAGTTCACGACTATTCTCAAGCATTTTAATTGCTAAATCAAGGTCGACTTCATCTTCTATAATATTGAATTTCTTGAACCAGTAATTAATAAAAAAAGAGGAGGGCTTATCTGAATACCCAGCATTCTTTAAAGCTTTTGAATAGGCTTTTAATACGAAACTGGTGGATGTTCCATTCTCAGTTGAATATTTCGAAATTTTGTTTGGTGGTATGTATGTAAACTTTGCTTCTTTGAGTAAATAAGAAGTGTTAGAATGAATGTTATCAAACAACATAGAATCAATCAATTCTTTAAAAAGAGGTGTTGAAGTTATTTCTGCACCAAGTGCTTCTGGTAAATTATACCCTGTATCTGTATTGTTAAGCTGAATACTGGATAAAGAATTATTTGAAAATAGATTATGTATTGATTTTTCATCAAACAAAGCGATTAGCAAATCGCTTATTCCAGGAAGAGTATTGCTGTATTTAAATTCCATCCCATTTTGGATTGAAGATGTTAATTCGTTTATGTAATTATCTTGATCTAGTATTTCGTCCTCTTTTTTAAGAACAAATAAGCTTAAATCTTCAAGTGTTGACTTAAGATCTTGGAAATTGTCTAAAAGTGCTTTTATCACATTCTGCTGATCCTCAAACTCCAACTGGGGCGCTGAATCATCTTTGTAGTCATCGAAGCCAACTTGAAGAAGATTCCGAATAAATTCCTTAAACTTCTCTCGCTCCTGCTGTTCAATATCCTGTGATTCTTCTGGTGGTGTATTAACAACAAGTTTTCGAAACTCCTCCATGTCAAAAGGTTTTATGTTTTTTAATCTTTTAAATTCGTCAATTAAATAGTCTAGATTGATTTGAATAGAAACCGTAAGTGCTTCAACGGTTTTGCCCCATTCATCCTCTGCAATTAATTTTTCTCCTCCGAGATGAAAAAGTGTTTCGTCTTTTGTGATGTTAAAAATCTCAAATCTTGAAAGGTATATAAGGTCTGTATTAGCACTGTATTGGGTCCGAAGTTCAAATTTGTCTTTAAAAAAAGATAAATTTATTGGCATTGCGTATTCAAGTTCGCCACCAATTTCAACGCCAAAGTCAGTTCTTTTTGGGAGTGTGAAGTCTAAAAAAGACTCCATTTTATTGTCTTTAAAACGACTACCTAAACTAGAAATGTTTTTAATATTATCTAGAGCAGATATCGCAGAACTTTTCCCTGAACCATTTTTACCTACTAATATCGTTATAGGAGCCATATCAAGTTTCGTCATCTTTTTTAATCCTTTGAAACCTTTTATTTTAAAATACATAGTTGAGTTTATATTATTTCTTACAAATTAAGACAATTTTTTTCTGAGATTTTAAAGTTTATACTTTATAAAGTAATTATGTGCTTTAGTCATATTTGGAAAAATCAAACCTTCCTTCCATATATCCTTTATAGATAATTTCTTTAGAATCTTCGGGTATAATTTTTACTACATATGCAATACCTTTGGGTTTATATATTTTGATTATTTGGACTCTTGCTATGCCAGTTTTGTCATTGTAATCATTTGTGTATTCCCAGTTGAAATAAAAGAAATTAGCCATATGGTTTTCGTAAATTTCTCCTGAATTGAAATCCATTTTTGGATGTAATTCTAGGTAAGAATGGTTGCATCCGTACATAGGACCAAAACTTTGAGAGTTATTTTTTGGCCAAACATTTGCCAAGTAAATCCGTCCGTCATTCTCTTTAGTATAAAAAACAATGTATGCATCTACCTTAGTTAAAGTTGATGTCACGTCTACATTGTCAATTTTTGCGTCTGTAATTGTGAACTTGGCTATAACCTTTTGATTTTCAGTTTGACGAAATTCACTTTGGCTAAAGGATAATATTGAAACTAGAGCCAATGGAAGAATAAATTGTATATTTTTCATATGTTTTTGGTTATTAAAAGTTGTTAAAGTAATTAAGCTGCCCAAGTCAACACTTCTTGCCTTGCTCGAGTTACTGCAGTATATAGCCATCGTGGATCAAAATTCCTTGATGTGCTAGGTTCGACAAACACATTGTCCCATTCGCCACCTTGTGCCTTATGGCAAGTTATAGCAAAAGCGTGTCTCAACCTCATAGCACCTAGATATTCATCATCAAAAATATTTTTAGACTCTCTGTATTTGGCATTATATTTATTTGCGTGAGCAACGAGTTCTTGCTCCTTCTCTTTACTTAAAATGCCGTGATGAGTGTTCAACGAATCAAATAAAATGCGAGATGTGGCTTTTCTTACACAACCATCTAAATCTATAAATTCTAAGTCAGCGAATACAAATTGTTGTCCTCCATAAGAATCAGAAGGCCGTGATACGGCTGTCACTAAAGCCATTTCACCTTTTAAAAATAGTTGTCCGTCATTCGACATCCAATTACGTTGTAAAACAACAAAATCATTGACGCTTAGTAAATTGCTGCTTAAATTTAATCGCTCTCTTATTACCTTATTAAACCAATCTACACTGTTGTTGCTCTTATTAATAATAATCTGATTGTGAAGGTTGCCCTTCTCAAAATTACTCCGGTAATTATTAATCGCTTGAGTGTAGCTTTTAGTGCGTCCATGTTCTAGTGTTGGAATTCCAATTTCTCTGCTGGTTTTAAAACTTTTTAAGTTCCTGATATTTGATGCAAGATTTAAAATTATAGAATCTTCAGCTTGTCGCTTTACTTCCTCCAGTTTTGCCATGCTTCCTGTCCACCCAAACTTTTTTGTTATATAATTTTTAGATAGCGCAGGTGAAAAATTTTTTTGTTCCCCGTTTGCAAATGGTGTCAGTTGAAAATCGTCTCCAATAAAAATTACTTTATTGCTTTTATTACCCTGTTTTACAAAAGAGACAAAATCTTCCATTAAAGAGTTTGGAGTCATAAAACTGTTATCATCATTTCTCCAGTCGCTTAGCATTGATGCTTCATCTACTATGAAAATAGTAAATTCTTCATTAAAATTAAACCTGTTTAATAAATTAACTCCGTCACCGTTATGTTCCTTATCAACAGTATATATTCTACTATGAATGGTTCCTGCACATTGGCCTGTTTTATTACGAATGATTTTAGCAGCCGTTCCTGTTGGTGCATTTAAACTAAAATCTATGTTTGAGTCAACTAGGCTTGAGGTAATTGCTTTCGTAATTGTAGTTTTACCAGTACCAGCATACCCTAACAAAACAAAAAAATCCTCTGTATTCTCCTCTTTTATAAAATGGCTTATAGCTTTAAGAGCATTAGCTTGATCATTTGTTGGTACAAAATCTAAGTACTGTGATAAATTCATAGTGCAATAATAAAATGCTGGTATGTAATATATTTGCATACCGATGGATAAGAACCAATTTAAGCGATACCAAGAATATGATGCCATCTTCCGAAACTTTAAGGAAGAATGGTCAAAAGCAGATATTATTACGGAGCTGGCTATATCTGAAAAAACTTTTAACCTAGATCGAAGAGCGATGGAAGAGCTTTTTGATGTAGAAATAAAATCCCTCCGAGGAAACGAGAAAAACTACATCTACCGATATGCTGATAGAGACATGAGCATTTCTGAAAAGCCTTTGACCCAAGAAGAGGTAGATAGAGTAGAACAAGCAATAGCTATACTCTCTGGCGTCAGTGGATTAGAGATTTTTGAAGGGTTTGAGGATATCCTTTCTAACCTTAGAGGTTTTGAAAGTAAGTCGAAAATTATTGATGAAATGGAACCGTTTGTATCATTTCAAACTGACAACTGGAGCAACACAAAGAATTTTGATGTTTTATTCAATGCCATAAGAGATGAAAAGGTATTAGAGATTATTTACAAAGATTTTAAGAGCGAAGAATACACATTTGAACTACACCCTTATTTCTTAAAACACTACAATGAGATGTGGTACTTACTTGGATACAATAAAATAGAACACGTCTATAATTGGGTATTGCCTCTTGACAGGATACAAGATATTCGGTTTTTAAATGTGAACTACAAAAAGAATGAGGCGTTCAATTTTGCAGATGATTATTTTAATGATATTGTAGGTGTAACTAGAGACTTTAATCAGAAGGTTGAAGAAATAAAGATTAAAGTAGAGCCAAATGGTGTGGGTTTTATAGACAGTAAACCTCTTAATCGGTTTCAAAGACCTGTAATAAGAGAAGAAGATGGTCATTATTATACTTATTTGAAGGTAAGACCAAATAGAGAGCTCTATAATAGATTATTAATGTTTGGGAACTCTATTGAGGTAATAGAGCCAAAGGAAGTGAGACAAAGATTGAAAGGAATGGTAGATGGAATATGTTTAAAGTATAAATAAGCTGGGTTTGCCTGTTATCTTTCATTTTATCCTCATATTTATCAAAAGCTCGTTTTGTCATTTCTTTTAGAAAGATTGACTTCATAGGAAAGTCTTCAGAAACTTTCAGAACCTTAAGAAGCGATACTATTGCAGCCTTTGCAGCCCAGCGGTTTAGGTAATAGTTGCTATTCTACCAACTTAAACAAAAAACTACATTGACTAGGATCTATAAAACAGTCCTTTTCAACAAAGCTGTTTTTCTTCTGAATCAAATACAACATTTCTTCACTAAAATAAGCATTGGTAGACGATGAAATGGGTAAATTGGATATGTGCGTATAAGACTTTTTCTTTGTATTTTTGGAAGTGTAGGTGTAATTTATTATGTAATCATCTCTCAATGGGAGCTCCAATCTTTTAAGCTGTTTAAAACTAAGAGCAATGTATGCTTCACCATTAATTTGACAAATGTCCCAAGTAATATCGTTTTGACTATTTACATCCTCTGTAGCTAAGGTTATGCGTAAACCTTCATTTACGGTATTGGTTTCGCTTTTCAAGTTAAAAAGAAGGTTTTCTTCCCTCCCATTCTTGAGTTTTACCGTCACCAGTTTATTTTTTAATACCTCTATTTGTGGCATATGGCTATTCAAAAACGAGATAGCTTTTTTTGATACCAAAGAGGACTCGTTAACTTGATTCAGGTATTTTCCTTCTGGAACATATTTTAGGTAGAAATTATCTGTATCAATAATGCTTGGTATACCCCTTCCTGTCCCATAATAATATTGATTATTTGCCTTGTAAGAAATGTAGCGACCGTTATTATCTACACCGCCCGCATGTGTTAATATTTTCACTAACTGAAAGGAGAACGTGTTATTATTGAGAGGCTGACGATGAGCAACATAATTGTTTAGAAAATCGTTTGTTTTACTCGCAGTCTTTGGTTTATTAAAAGCTTTATTCGAATTGATACTATCCAGTTTCATTAGTATCAGTATTATAGAATCCTTTTTGCTTTTAAGCTCATCTTCACTCTTCGTCAATTTAGAAGCGTACAATTCTTTTTCCTCTTCACTCTTCGTCAATTTAGAAGCGTACAATTCTTTTTCCCCTTCGCTCTTTGCATTCGATTTTTTTAAAATTAATATACCATCTTCCAAAGAAGATATCTCAGTCTTGAGCTGAGACACGATTTGATACAGCCCAGACAATTCTACTTTAGAGGAGGATTCTTCCAATTGAGATTGTTTAAGCTGTGATTGCAATTCGGTTATTTGTTCTTTTTTAGATTGGCCAAAAACAAATAAAGTATTAATTAACAAAAGGATAGAAATATAACGCTTCATACTACAAAAATAATCAATACGCACAACCTACTTCAGAGGACTTGAGATAGCCTCACTAATTTTCTATTCGAAAACCTTTTCAACGGCCCTATTCACTAGCCCAATGGAAAAAGGATTTAATGCACTAATCAGGGTAAGGGCTCAAGGCAGTAAGTACGAAAAGCTAAAACAATATACCAATATATATTTGAGCAAGAATGGAAGTCCCTATACTCTCAAGAAAAGTGATGGAAGCGATGAACCAAGAGATTTTGTTCAACTTAACTACACAATAGACTATTAAGAAATTGTATTAAGCCTCAACTAGTCCAATTGACAGGCTTTTTTGTTTTACAACAAATTTGTGTCTGTCCTATCGGA
>CAWVTS010000137.1:0-6619 GCA_963933045.1 uncultured Lutibacter sp.
TTAATAATTTTAATTGTTTTGTAAAGCCAACATTCACGATTTTCGTCAGAGGTTGATTTTCAGTTTGCAAATGTATTGAATTAGTTTTTTATAGAAAAATATAATTGAATTAATTTCAATCATCATTTCACAATAAATCTGGTCTAATTTTTTGAGTGTGTTCTAGGGCTTTTTCAGAACGCCATTCATCAATTTTAGGAAAGTTTCCTGAAAGCAAAATACCTGGGACTTTCATGCCTTTGTATTCTGAAGGTCTTGTGTAAACAGGTGGAGATAGTAAATTATCTTGAAAAGAATCTGTTAAAGCAGATGTCTCATCACCTAAAACTCCTGGAATAAGACGAATAATCGAGTCACATAAAACTGCTGCTGCCAATTCACCTCCACTCAAAACATAGTCTCCAATAGAAATTTCTTTGGTAATGAATTTATCTCTTACGCGTTGATCTACACCTTTATAATGGCCAGTAAGGATGATTATATTATTACTAAGAGATAGTGTATTTGCAGTCTGTTGGTTCAGTGTTTTTGCGTCAGGAGTCATATAAATAACATCATCATACTTTCGTTGCGATTGCAACTCTGAAATACATTTATCAATAGGTTCTATCATTAATACCATTCCTGCTCCTCCACCAAACTGATAATCATCAATTTTACCATATTTATTGAGTGCATATTTGCGTAAATCATGAAAATGAACATCAACTAGACCTTTTTCAATTGCTCTTTTAATAATTGAATACTCAAAAGGACTTTTTATTAATTCAGGTGAAACGGTTATGATGTCTATTCGCATAATGCAAAGATACAGATTTTATAAAATTATATAGTTTATAATTTTGAAGAAATATTATTATACTTTTATAGACAAATTAAAAAAACTAAAAGGAGTAGAATGATAATAGATATAATAAATAAAATCTTATTTGGCTCTAGGTATTTGTCTGGAGTAGCTCTCAACAAATTTTGAAACAAATATAATTAGTGGTTCAACTAAATAAATAAATAATACTTGTAAAGATTAAACCTGAAATTCTAATTATTTTTTTCATTTATTATGTGTGTTTAGTTTTTTTAATTTGTCTATAAAAGTATAATGATTTATTTTAAGGATTTTCTTTTAATATAATTTTTAACCCTATTTAAGAAATATTTCACATCCAATATATAGTCTGTTACGTCACTTTTTAAAGTATGTCTCCAATATTTCAATGGTAATTTATATTGATCTTCGTCAAATTTAATCCAGCGATCTGGAAAGAAATCTTTATCATTTTTTCTTTTACTCTCAATTCCTCTTAAAAATTGTTTAGGCCTAATTACTTTGGTATTATGTTTTTCGCCAAGCCAAGCCGTAAACCATGAGAAAGTAGAATTACTAATTATAAAATCATCACATTTACTTCCAATAATCATATGTTCTAGAGGGTTGGTGTTATTAATGAAATAAGCGTTTTTTAAAAACGAAAAATGTTCTTTGCAATAATTCATGTCATCGCTAGTAAATAGAATATTTCTTTCTTGCCAATCCGGGAAATTTTGAATTAGTGCTAAAAGGTAATACTTGAATGATAGTTGATAAAAATAGGGGTGGTTAATATAATCTCCTCTCCTTACGGTCATAAGTATGGTTTTTTTAGATAAAATGTCTTTATAAGGATCTATTGCTTTTTTAACAATTTCTTGTTTAAAAGTAAACTGCTCTTTTACGATATCTATATCAAAATACTTCTCAGTTTGTAACCAGCCGTAAATCTCAAAATTTCCTTTCTTTACATTCCATTCATGGTGTTCAAATTTTTTTTCATTAATGATAGGGTATTCTAAATTTTCATCAAAACCAGGAAGAGGTTTTGTAAAATATTTGGCGTATTCCCAATTAGAAAAACCGTATTCTTGTTTGTTTTTTATGGCAATGCCAATTGTAGACGCAATTCTAAAAAGTTGATTTCCAAGTCTGGCTGTATCGGCATTAAGGCGGGAGAATATAATCATTAAGTAGTATTTAGAATGCTTTAATCATTCGGTTATTATTATTAAGATCTTTTTTTAATTCTATATTTTTAAAATTTTTATCGTTTAGTAAAATCTTGGTTTCTGTAGCTAAGTATTGATTAATTTCAAAATATAAAAACCCATTTTTCTTTAAGTTAGTGTTTGCAAAAATAGCAATACGCTCATAAAAGAGTAAAGGGGCTTGGTCTTTAACGAAAAGTGCTAGGTGTGGCTCATTATTAAGAACATTCTTTTGGATTTCATGCTTTTCCAACTCTCTTACATATGGTGGATTGCTAACAATAATATCAAATTGTTCTAAAAAATTATTTAATTTTAATATATCTTCATTAATAAATTCAACATTAACATTATTTAATTCAGCATTTTTGTTTGCAACTTTTAATGCTTCTTTTGATATATCTAAACCGAAAACTTTGCATTTAGGAAGGTTTTTAGCTAATGAGATTGCTATACAGCCACTTCCAGTGCCAATATCTAATATTTTTACAGTGTCATTAGCTTTAACGTCATTTAGCACCCAATCTACTAGTTCTTCAGTTTCTGGTCTTGGGATTAGGACATGTTCATTTACTTTAAATTTTAATCCGTAAAAGTCAGTTTCACCGATTATATATTGAATAGGAATTTCTTTATTCAATTTTTCAATTACTTCCTTAAAGTACGATTGACTTTCTTTTGGAATTGTATGACTTGGATTCAAGGCATACTCAACTCTTTTGATGTTTAGTTTGTATTCTAGCGAAATATAGAAAAAACTATCAATTTCTTCAATTGGATATGTTGAAGAAAGGCGAGATTTAAAATTATTTTTTAATGTAATTAGATTCATATTAAATCTTTTATCATCCACATATTACAACTATAGTGCCCTGTATCTCCTAAAGGAGCATCAAGAGATTTGAACCCTGTTTTTTGATATAATTTTCGAGCTCCTTCCATATATGGTAGTGTTTCTAAATAACATTTTTCAAATCCAAAGTCTAAGGCTTTCTTTAAGCAAGTTTCCATCAGCTCTGCACCAATACCTTTTCCTCTTGCTTCAGATGAAAAATACATTTTTTGTAATTCACAGATATTATCCTCTGAGTTTTGCAATTTCATAACTCCTGCTCCACCAACAATCTGATTGTTTATTACCACCACAAAATAAACAGATTTTGGTTTGTTGTAGGCTTCATATAAAGAGCCTAATGCTTTATCTTCATATGCAGTTCCAACTTTCGGCACTCCAAATTCAATTAACACATCTCGAATAGTTTTTGCAATTTGTTGATTATCTTCAGGGGTAATCTCTCTAATTGTATAAGTGCTTATAGTCAATATAAAATGTTATTTTTGTGATGTGAAATTACATGAAAAATATATAAGTCGTTGTATTAAATTGTCAAAAAATGGATTTGGAACAACACGTCCTAATCCTAGTGTTGGTTCTGTGATTGTAAATGATAATATAATTATTGGAGAAGGGTATACTAGTCCTTATGGAGACAATCATGCTGAGGTAAATGCAATAGAATCTGTAAAAGATAAAAGTTTACTTAAAAAAGCCACTATATATGTGAGTTTGGAGCCTTGTAGCCATCAAGGAAAAACACCACCATGTTCTAATTTTATTGTTGATAGTGGAATTAAGAATGTAGTTGTAGGTTGTTTAGATGATAATAGTTTGGTAAGCGGAAGGGGAATTAAATTCATGAAAGATAATGGGTGTAAAGTTGTTGTTGGTGTTCTTGAAAATGAATGTAAAGAAAGTAACAAGCGCTTTCTTACATTTCATAATAAGAAAAGACCTTACATTATATTGAAATGGGCAGAAACTAAAGATGGTTTTATTGATAAACTTCGTGATGAAGATTCGTTAAAAGAACCAAATTGGATTTCAAATACATATTCTCAGCAAATTGTTCATCAATGGAGGAGTGAGGAGCATGCTATTATGGTTGGTACAAATACTGTTATTCAAGATAATCCTAAATTGAATGTAAGAAACTGGTCTGGGAAAAATCCTATTCGTGTTGTTTTAGATAATTCTATGCGAATCCCAATTAACTCATACGTTTTTGATGGTTCAATCGAAACTATTGTATTTACGAGTTCGACTTCATTGTTTAATTATGAAAAGAAGAATTTATCGGTTGAATATATTGATTACTCGAAAAATGTCCCTCAACAAATATGTGATATCTTATATAAGAAAAATATTCAATCAATAATCATTGAAGGAGGAGCACAGACTATTAGAGGTTTTGTGAATAGTGATTTGTGGGATGAAGCAAGAATTTTCATTGGTGACGTTCAATTTGAAAAAGGTTTAAAGGCTCCTGAAATAGAAGGCCTGAATAAACGAGTTGTAAATATAGATACAGATATATTAAAAATAGTTACATCAGTAATTTGATTCAAATAGATACATATAATACAATTGACAATTCATTTGAAGGAGATATTTTTAAAGATCGTGGAAGTAAATTTATTGGATTTTCATTTCCAGTAACTTCAGAAAATCAAGTAAAAGAATTTATAATACTGCTAAAAAAGAAGCATCATAAGGCAAGACATTGGTGTTATGCTTGGAGAATTGGTAAAGAGAATCCGCAATTTAGAGTAAATGATGATGGTGAGCCTAGTAATAGCGCTGGTCAGCCTATATATGGTCAACTACTATCATTTGATGTCACAAATACTTTAGTCGTTGTGGTAAGGTATTTTGGAGGAACTAAATTAGGAGTTGGGGGATTGATTACTGCATATAAAACTGGTGCTAAATTAGTTTTAGAATCTTCTAAAATTATCGAAAAGACAATTAATATTTGTTTTCAATTGACATTTGAATATGAATACCTTGATAAGGTAATGAGGATACTAAAGGAGAGAAAATTGAAAATGGAAATTCAGAAAATGGAAATTAATTGTGTCTATAAAATTTCCGTAAGAAAAAAAGATGCAGATTTAGTAAAAAGAGAATTTGAAGACTTACGCTGCTTAAAAATTAAGGAATTAGAGTAATTATTTTATCTAATAAATATTTTGGACATCGTGTAGGTTTATTTCTTTTCATATCTATAAAAACTAAACTAGTGTAGCCTTTAGTTAGTAATTCATTTTGTACATTAAAAATTTCAAAATCAAATTCAATTTTTGCAGTAGGTATTTTTTTTAGAGTTGTTTTGATAGTTATCAAATCATCGTACTTTGCAGGTTTTAAATAGGTTACATTTAAGTTGGATACAGGAAGCATAATGCCGTTATTCTCCATCTCTTTATAAGACACTCCAAGATCCCTTAACCACTCAACTCTGCCAACTTCAAAATATGAAGCGTAATTACCGTAATAAACGTAACCCATTTGGTCAGTTTCGCCGTATCTTACTCGGACTTTGTGATTATTTATAAGCATTAATTTTTTTTTATGCGGATTAGTATACGCATAAAAAAGTTAATAATCAATAGTGATTTTATTTTTTTATACTAAAAATTATTCACATTTTTGTAAGGCCTAAGAAATAGTAGACACCCCTCTATTTTTTTTCATTTAACCATAACTCAAAATATCTAACCAGAATAATGACTAAGACTGCAATATCAGTTTGGAATGAGTGTCTGTCCTTCATAAAGGACAACATAAAATCACAAGCATATAAGACGTGGTTTGAACCAATCAAACCAATCAAAATTTCAGGGGATTCACTTACAATTCAAGTGCCAAGTAAATTTTTTTACGAATGGTTGGAAGAACACTATATTAAATTATTAAGAGTTGCATTAGTTAGGGAATTAGGCGATGATGCGAAATTGGTATATGATGTGCGTATGGAAAATGTATATAGCAGTAATACACCACATACAGTTAAGATTCCAAGTTCTAATAGAAAACCAATAAATTCTCAAGGAATTACAGTTCCTTTGGATATCAATAAGAGAGAGTTGAAAAACCCTTTTGTAATTCCAGGAATTCAAAAAGTTAAGATAGAGTCTCAATTGAATCCAAATTATCATTTTGAAAGTTTTATTGAAGGAGATTCAAACAGGTTGGCAAGATCTGCAGGGATGGCAGTTGCTAATAAGCCTGGAGGAACATCATTTAATCCATTATTAATTTATGGAGGTGTTGGGCTAGGTAAGACGCATTTAGCGCATGCTATAGGTGTTGAGGTTAAAGATAAATATCCTGAAAAAACAGTATTATATATTTCATCTGAAAGATTTACTCAACAGTTTATTGATTCAGTAAAATCGAACACTCGAAATGATTTTATTCATTTTTATCAAATGATTGATGTGTTGATTATTGATGATGTACAGTTTTTATCTGGAAAGACAGCAACACAAGATGTATTCTTTCATATATTCAATCATTTACACCAAAATGGAAAGCAGGTAATTATAACTTCAGATAAAGCACCTGTTGATATGCAGGATATTGAACAACGTTTATTATCTCGTTTTAAATGGGGTCTTTCTGCCGAATTACAAGTTCCTGATTATGAAACAAGAATTTCGATATTGCAAAACAAATTATTTAGAGATGGTGTAGATATGCCTGAAGAAATAGTTGATTATATAGCTAAGAATATTAAGTCAAATGTTAGAGAATTGG
>CAWVTS010000138.1:0-6594 GCA_963933045.1 uncultured Lutibacter sp.
CCAATTAAAAACCATCTAATTTCTGTTTTCATTTTCTTTTGCTTCATATTTATATTAGTTTATCAAAAAATACTACTCCTTTTTTTCTAGCTATTTCTATATTGTCTATGAACTTCTCAGCAAACTGAGCGAACAATATTGCATCAACCTCATTAAATGACGCTATATTTGATATCAATTGGTTTTTCTTGTTCATTGCATTTGTTGTATACTCTTGATCTATGTTGTAGAGCCTGTCATATGATTGTGACAAATCTTTTTCTAAAGAGTTTTTAAACATGTTTCCATACTTTTTAGGCAACCCCTTTAGTTTGTACTCATCCATCAGTTCTAAAGTTAATTGAAGGGTTAATACCAACTCTAAACCGTTTTTTAAATCTTTTCGTAATTGTTTTGTTTCCATAATTATATCTCTATTTGTTTAAATTCCTTATCTAATTCTTTGTTTTTATCAAAAGGTGTTTTACTTGATGTTATCCAATTCGTGTTATCCCACCTAGGGTCTCCGTTTATCATTTCAGTGTACCTGCCATTGTTTACATTCCAAAAGTAATTTACATCTGCTTGATTTTCTCCAAGATTAGAGAACTTAACTTTTAAAACCTTTACCTTAACTGTTCCTTGCTCGTAATCCCTATGAACTAACAATCCGTGAGGACTCATGTCATAGAATTCTCCACCACCTTTCACATCATAAAATGTAGGCTCAAAAACCTTACCCTTATCTGTTTGTGGTTTTGTTGGGTGTGCAACTAATATAATTATACAGTCATTCTTCTTACACCAATTATCTATTTTATTTAAGTATGCATTCGTGTAATCATTTATACTTAGATTAGAGGATGCTTTATCTTTAACCTTATTGTATGGGTCTATAACTAAACATCTTATACCCATTCTCCTTACAAGTTCTTCACCTTTCTTTAAAACCTTATCTAAATCATATCCATCATCGTAATTTATAAAGAAAAAGTTTTTATTTACGTGACTTACACATTCTTTCCAAGGCATTTCTTTTGTGTCATTATACTCTGGAGTTCTTCCATAATACTTTCTAACTAATTTATCTACGTGTAAGTATTGAGGATAGTTTTCTGTAGATGCATAAGCAATTTTCCAATTATACATCATATTATACCCAACAGTCATTTGGTCTACAAAATCAGATTTACCACTTGAAGGGAAACCTGTCACTACAGTGAATTGTTTTGTATATGTTGAAAATATACCATCAAAACTACTTAAACCTATTTTATAACCATTTTCAACACCATTCTTATAAAAAGAATCCAATTCAGAGGTCATATCATTAACTCTTATGACGTTTTCTATTGGACAAGGTATTGAGTCTGCTATTGTATTTTTTAAAGCCTCTTTTCCGTACTTAATTAAATACTCATTTGCATCTTTACAATCCTTGAAATTTACTAAATAACATTTATCAGAACCAAATCTTCTTATAAATTCTTTTTTACCATTCTCTCCTGCTTGGTCAGCATCTAATGCTAAGTATATTTTACTTTTAGATTCAAAAGCAAAGTAAAAATCAGTTAGGTAATCTAAATTAACTTGCCCACTAGAATTAAATCCATTAGGTACGCTTACTACATTTTTAATTCCACTTTCATGATAAGACATAGTGTCTATTTCTCCCTCTGTTATTACGCACTCGTCTCTACCCATTATAGAATCAATATTGTAAAAGGTTTTTTGAGCGCCTTTATACATTTTAAAATTCTTTTGAGCATCTCTGTATTTTATGTTTACTATCTTACCTTGAACATAGTAATTAAAAAATATAGCATTAACCTCTTTACTTACTTGTGGCATATACTCATTACCATTAGTAACTTTTAAATCTTTTACAGTTTCTTCAGATATATTTCTTGTTTTAAACCAATTAATAACCCCATCACTTGTTGATTGTGAAACTATTGTTTTAGGGGTTATATAATTAACAGCATTGCTATCTTTCTCAAACTTATATGTATGTAATTGCAAAATCTCTCCACAATGCTGACAAGTACCTAAACCTCTTTCCCAATCTAACATTAAACATTCTTGAGTCTTCTTCTTTCTTTGTGAAGAACAAACTGGGCATGTTGATTTTTTCTTATTTGTTGGGAGTTTATATTGATTAAATACATCTACCTCGAATTCTGTTTTCATCATAATTATAGTATTGTAAAGTCAAAACCTTTTTGGTCAAATTTGTTTTTATCAATCTCCATTTCCGCTTTTGTTCCACTTCTAATGGCTTGACCTTTCCATTTCCATTTGTAATCTCCATTACTTGTAGAAATTTTATTAGAGTTGTACTTCATCCAATTCACAAAGTGAGTTCTTAAATCACGCATACTGGTTTTTTTCTCATCCGTTATTGTTAAGACTTGAAGGAATTTATCTAAGGCAACATCAATCTTGGATAAGGTTAAAGAAAAGTGCATAGCTGTTGTTTCTTTCCATATGATATCAGCTTTACATATATCTATCATTGTTTTATTATCTTCTTTCTTTCTTATATTCTTACTTATCTCTGTCGGTTGCGTGTCGATTGTTTGTCGTTTGCGTGTCGCTTCCTTCTTTTTCTTAACCTCATCAACTTGGTAACTGTCATAGTTTAAGATAGTTACCTTAGTATATTTGTTTGTCGTTTGCGTGTCGATTTCCCCAGTTTTCACTAATCTTTTTAATGAAGTTCTGAGTTGTCTGACAGGTATATTTAGGTCACTAGATAGCCTAGTCAAAGAGGTTATGTACTCTCCTCTTTTAACTGATTTGCCCATAAATCTACAATTATCGTAACAAGAATTAAGAAGCAAGTGTATGAATAAATGTTTAGTATTCGCGTCTTTATACCATTCCCAATCCAGTATCGACCTGTGAAGCTTTATAAATCCTTTCATTGTTCAATTTGTGTTGTAGAAAAATTAAATGAGATAATTCTTCTTTATTCTTGTTTACGTAAATTTTTTCAACTAACAAATGAACTAATTCTAAGTACTCTAAATTATCTTCACCAAAAACTACCTCGATAATTTCCTGGACGTGACTATCTCTTACTTTTGAAGACTCGTTAATTAAACTTACTGCTTTGTATATCCTGTTTTCTAACTCATCAAGCTCTTCTTTGTATTTTTTATCTACATCTATAAAGCCGGTTACTTTTTTTACCGAATGTAGTACACTAGCATGATTGTGAGCTTTTTTTCTACCCATAGCTTTTGAGAAGTCTCCAACTTCCTGTAAACTAGCTTTGGTATGCTTTGTTGCCATATAATGAAAAACCTGCCTTATTTCAGCAAAATGATTTAATCTATTATTAGGAAACATAGACATTGGGTGTACCTCATAATGACTTGCTACTATATCAGCAATTCTTTTAAGTACTTTGAAATTTCTTTCCATAAATGTGTTTTAAAATAACTCTCCTACTCGCAAAAGCTTTCAGAGAGTTAGTTGTTAATTAAAAAGGCATATCGTTATCTAAAGCACCGCTACTAGCTGGCGACTTTTTCTCAAAAGGTTCAGAGTTATTGTTTTTATCCTCTTTTACTCCTTTTTTAACTGTACCATCAGTCCATATGACCGAGCCATTTCCTAAGTAATGCATAGGTGCTTTATTATCTCTCTCTTCTTTCTCTTGTTGGATGCTAATTGATACGTTTTTACCGAATCTAGAATCATCATTTACAGAAATTAAGATAGGAATGTAGTTGTCCTTTTCACCTTTTATTACTTTGTTTGGATCAATTTTCTTTAGTTCAGAAGCTTTGATCGAAGCTGAAATTAGTAGTCCCATAGTATTTATATTAAATTAAACTTGATTAAAATTATTATTAAAATGACGATACTTATTATTTGTGCAAACTCGTCTATATTTGCATATTTATTAGATTTCCCCATACTTTGTAAAGTTTGATAAATCCTCTTCTTTATTTACATAGTATTTAAGGAATTGAGATTCTGCTTCCTCCACTTTATATGAACCATTAGAATAAGCGTCTTCAGATGTATCGAAAATACCTATAAGACCTGTTCCTTTCTCAATTACCAAAAACTTCATTGGCTTCTGAAACAATCTTGAATAAATGTACGCTTGACTGTCGTAGTTATAGCTTTTTGAACTTCTATAAAAACTTTTTAAAGATGCCGAGGTTTTGATATCATAAACAAAATCATCTGTAATTATATCAGCTTTCGCTTTCCATAACAAATCACTTTCTGTTAAAACTCCTACAGATGGAACTTCAAACTGTATGTTTTTTATATCTAAAACAGATTTAATGTTTTCGTTTGACCTAAAAATATCAACCATTCTATATATTTCATCAGCTTCTTTTTGCAACAACATTATTGGTTTGTCGTTATCTATTATAGCTTGTTTATAGATTTTAGTTGTTCTAGTAGATGACTCAATAGCATCCATACTTTCACTTTCTCCAAACATAACCATTTCATGAAAAGCAGTTCCATATAAAAAAGGAAGTGATTGTGATTTTGGTGCATGGAAACTAAGAGGATTGTCTATTAAAGCACCTATATCAGAGTTTGATAGGTATTTTTTACCAAACTCCCCATAGTATTGTTCATCGTCTTTTAGTTGTTCTATGATTTTTTCCATGCTGCGTCTTTACGTTTAAAATCTTCGCTCTCGTCTTCTCCAAATACACCTAGGCTATAGAAACCTGTCAACTTAAGACAAGCTCTTGACATAGCTCTTTTTTCAGCCATTTCCATAACATACCAAGTGTTGCAATTTCCGTCTTTATGGTTCGTTCCTTTCAATGCAGAACCAAACGTCTGTATTTTAGTGTCTCCAACATTAGCTGTTGCTTTTACAACACAAAAGTTAGTCTGACATTGGATTACCTCATAAGAGATATCGATGTTCTGTGCTGCTTGGATTTTGTCTATTCCAGACCTCGCGATAATAATGTAGTGTTGATGTTTAAAGACATCGTCTTTTGATAAGCCGTATTTTAAATACAACTCTTTTAATCTCTCTGTTTTCATTTGATTAAATTTAAGTTAAACTATTTTATATTAACAAATATACAAATTAAATTGTTAATACAGTACTTTTCTCAGCTGTTTTATGTCGCTAACACATCTTTTATAGAAGAATTTCTTCTCTTTTTCGTTTTGTTTTGCTATTGCGATATGAAACCTATGTCTATGACCTGCAAATCTTTCTTGCAGGTTTTTAGTTTTTAGTTTCTTACAGAATTCATCAATATTTTCATAAAGCAAAATCTTCATTTCACTTTCTTTTAATGGTCTGTATAAAAGAGAAGTGGTGTCGTATACTTCTATTTGACCATCTCTTTCACTTGCACATATATTTTTGTAATAATATGCATTGTCCTCAAATAATTTACTGCCCTTGCTTTCTTTTAACCTATGAAACACGAGTTCTTTTAGCTTCCTCAAATTCATCTTTTATAAATTTTAAATCTTTATCTGTAATGACCATCATTACACTTTCGCAAATATAATCTTTCTGAAATTCATCCCAACTTTGTTGCTCAACCTCATCTTCAATATGACATAGTATATCATCAAAAAACCCTTCGCTATTATTAAGATACACATATTCTTGATAACTCATATCTTTTTTCAATGCAATTCCTTTTTCGTAACGATATTCACCTGCAAAATCACACCCAGCCTCCTCAAATTCGTGTTCTATTATTATATCATACTTTGCACTCATTAAAAGCAATAGCTTCTCTGGTGGACTCCAAGCAGTATCGCCAGTGATTGTGAATGTTTCATCATCTCCTCTGTCTAAATCCATATCCCACCACTTAGTGCCGTACTTATAATAAAAATCAAAAGGTTTATCCACGTATGTATCTATTGATTTTTCTAATATTAAATTTCCAAATTCAGTAAAGTATTTTGTTGTATCGTACTTTTTGAATCTACGCTCAAGTTTATCAAGAACTTGTTTATTACCTGTAATCTGTACCCAATTATAACAATTATTCGCCATCTGATAAATAGTTTAGTTTATTTAATTTACTTCTTAATTCTTTATTTATTAAGGACACGTATTTTCTGTCCTCATAATCTAATTCACTTGATTTATCAAGAAAAGTATTTATTATTTCGCTTGAATGTTCAGCTAGATTCTTTAATTCTTTTAGCTCTTTTTTTAAAGCATCGTTTTGATATACTAGAAAACCACTCATAATTATAATTGTTTTAGTTTACTAAGACTATCGCTAAAATCTACACCTGCAATCACGTTTTTTTTAGGTATTTCTTCAAATTCATTGATTAAATTCTCAAGATAATCTTCGTTATCCATTTTATTCTCGTAATCCTTAGTGTAAGGGTAGTGTGGAGCGATAAACGTGCCTCCTCCTTGTCCATCGTTCCAAATTACTACATTTAATTTATTAGTCTTACACTCGTACCCTAATCCTCTACGAGTATCAAAATACCTTACTCCTATTACTTTTAATAATTCTTTCATATCTATTTAATTAAATTTATTTTCTTGTGCGTACTCGTGTAATTGTGTTGATATAACATCCTCTAAAAAATCATAGTAGAAGGTTGTAATATCTGCTCCGTTTAACAATA
>CAWVTS010000139.1:0-6582 GCA_963933045.1 uncultured Lutibacter sp.
ATTAACTGTTCTGAATATGAATCTATTGATGAAGTTGCTTCGTCTAAAATTAAGATACTAGGCTTACTTATATACGCTCTCAAAAATGCAATTAATTGGCGCTGACCAGAAGAAAGCATAGCTCCTCTTTCTTTTACATTGTAATTATATCCATTTGGCAAACTCATGATAAACTCATGAATTCCAATTTGCTTTGCTGCCTTTTTCACTTCCTCTAAAGACACCTCTTTATCTAAAACGATGTTTTTATAAATAGTTTCTGAAAATAAAAAAACATCTTGCAAGACCACAGCTATGTTTTTTCTTAAAGTTGGTAATGTATAATTTTTTACATTTTGATTGTCGACTAAAATCTCTCCAGAATCAATTTTGTAAAATCTATTTATTAAATTAATAATGGTAGACTTTCCTGCTCCTGTAGCTCCTACAATAGCAACAGTATCTCCTTTTTTTACATCAAACGAAACTCCTTTTAAAATTTTCTCATCTTTTATATAACTAAAATGCACATCTTTAAATGAAATACTCCCATTAAAACTATCCGTTTCAATAGTTCCATTGGCATCTATATGACTTTGAGTATCTAAAATTTCAAAAACACGTTCACCTGCAACAATTCCCATTTGAAGTGTGTTAAATTTATCCGCAATTTGTCTTAAAGGTCGAAATAACATTTGCGACATCATTATAAATGCAATAATATCTCCAACTCCTGAGGTGGACCCTTCAGCAATAATTTGTATGCCACCATACCAAACTAATAATCCAACTGCAATAGAAGTTAAAATATCAACTACTGGGAAGAATATAGAATAATACATTACTGTGTTAACCCATGCTTTTTTATGCTTATTATTTATTTCTTCGAAATTATTATACTCTATTTTTTCACGATTGAACAATTGAACAATATTCATTCCTGTCACTCTTTCTTGAACAAAACCATTTAAATTTGCTGCTTGTAAACGAATCTCCTTAAAAGATTTTTTCATTGCCAATTGGAATAATTTTGTAGCATAAATTATTATTGGGAGGACACAAAGTGTAATCAATGCTAATCTCCAATTTATAATAAGCATCGTAATAATAACGACTATCATGGTTAACAGGTCACTGATAATCATAAATAAACCTTGTCCGAAAAAACTTGCAATACGCTCGATATCAGTTATAGCACGAGTCACTAATTGCCCGACTGAAGATTTATCAAAATAAGACATCTTAAAATTAAGCATATGCTTATATAATTCCATACGCATATCCTTTATAATACTAAAGCCTAACTTATTTGCTATAAAAATAAATACAAATCTTGTTAAAACTCCTCCAATTAAAACAGCAAAAATTAAAATTGAATAATTTATCAGGCCAATCTTATCTTTTTCAGCCAAATACGTATCAATAATCTTTTTAAGTAATAGTGGTCTTGCAATAGCAAAAAACGCTAATAAAATAGCAGAAACAGAAGCAATTACAAAGTATGTTTTGTATTCACTAATATATTGCATCAATCTATTAAAGATTTTTACATCAAATGCCTTTCCTGTATTTTTACTCATCTTCTATTATCGTTTTGGGATATATAATCTTTGTCAAAAATAACCCTTTTGCTGGAACAGAAAAACCCGCTTCTGCTCTACTTCTACTTTCAATAATTTTCTTAAAATCTCCAATTGTATTTTTACCTAATCCAATATCAATTAAAGTTCCAACAATTGCTCTTACCATATTTCTTAAAAACCTATCGGCAGTAATATGAAAAACTAACATATTGTCTTCTTGCTTCCAAATCGCTTCAGTTACATTACAATTATATGTGTTTACATCTGAAGACTTTGAAAAACACTTAAAATCTATATAATCCAATAATAATGATGCTGATTCGTTCATTTTTTTAACGTCCAATTCATATCTATACAATTGCCAAGTAGTCTCTAAAAGAAAGGGGTTTCTTCCTAAATATAATCTATATTCATAACTTCTACTTGTTGCATGAAAACGAGTATGTGCTTTTGGATGTACTGGAAAAATAGAAAGTATGACAATGTCATCTGGCAAGAAAGAATTTAATCTATCTATAAGAGTAGGCTTGTCAAATTCTCCTTCAAAATCAAAATGGGCAAACATTTGAGAAGCGTGAACTCCCGCATCAGTTCTTCCAGCACCCATTATATTTATAGATGTTTTTAATAATTTTGATAATCCATCATTAATTTTTTCTTGAACAGACACTACATTTGGCTGAACTTGCCAACCATGATAATTTTTACCGTTATATGAAAGTTCTAAAAAATATCTCAACCTAAAAACTTATTTTTGTGGAATACAAATATACGTTAGTATTTTAGATACCTTTTTTATCTGATGAAGAAAATTTTACTCCTTTCCGACACACATAGTTATATAGATGAGCAAATATTAAAATTTGTTAAACAAGCTGATGAAGTATGGCATGCTGGAGATATTGGAAATTTAAATGTTACTGACAAACTTAAGGAATTCAAACCATTAAGAGCGGTTTACGGGAACATTGATGATTCAGAAGCAAGATTAGAATTTCCTTTAGACAATAGATTCCTGATTGAGGATGTCGATGTGTGGATGACTCATATTGGAGGCTACCCTAACAAATACGATCAAAGAATTAGAGAAGAAATTAAAAAAAATCCTCCTAAAATATTTATTAGCGGCCATTCGCACATACTTAAAGTTCAATTTGACAAAAAATTAAATACACTGCATTTAAATCCTGGAGCAGCAGGTAAATACGGGTTTCATAATGTCCGTACCATGCTCAGGTTTATTATTGATGGCAAAGAAATTAAAAGTTTAGAAATCATTGAGTTAGGAAAAAGAAATTAATCGATAAATATTAATAGATTGTTGTTATTTTAGCCAAACAAAAAAACTCCAAACATGATAAACCTCAAAAAAATATTAGCTGTAATAGCATTCCTTTTAGGAAATCTACTTCATGCTCAAAATTCACAAGAAACTATAAATACTTTAAAAACTCAAACTGGTGCTACTGTCACTATAAATGAGAATCATAATATTGCTAAATTTGTAAAGTTTCCTTTTGACAGACCTTTATCATTACAAGGGAATTCACTTCAAGACAAAGTTAATAATTTTTTAAATCAATATAAATCTATCTATAATTTAACTTCCATCAGTAATTCGCTAGAGTTTATAGAAGTTAAAACTGATAATTATGGTTTAAAAAATTTAACTTTAAAACAACGTCACAAAGGTGTTCCAGTATTCGATGCTGAATTGCGTTTTCACTTTAATTCTGAAGATAAGTTGACTGCTATAAATGGAAATTTTATTCCTTTTATAAAAATAGACTCAACACCGTCTCTTAGTAATTTTGATGCAAATTCTATTGCACTAGAAACTATTGAAAATCAAAATATAAATCACTCAGGAAAAGAACTTATTATATTTTCAAATAAACTTTTTGTTTTTCAAAAAGGATTAATCCAAGGATATAATAGTGGTAATTTTCTAGTTTATGAAGTAGAAGTTAGGAATGAGTTTGATGTTAGAGAATTTTTATATATCGATGCTTATACAGGTTCTTTAGTCGAGCAGTTTACAGGGATGGCTCATTCTATTGACAGAATATTATACGAAGGAAACTCTTCAACTACCATTTGGACTGAAGGAGATGCCTTCCCTGGAGCATTAGATCAATGGCAACAAAATGAAGTTGAAACTTCTGGGCATATGTATAATTTTTTTAATAATGCATTTGGATATGTATCATATGATGGTGCAGATGCTCAAATGAGAACTATCAATAACGATCCAGGTATTTCATGCCCAAATGCTAACTGGAATGGCTCAACAGCAAATTATTGTACAGGAACAGCAACAGATGATATTGTTGGTCATGAATGGGGACATGCATATACTCAATTTACAAGTGGTTTAATTTATGCATGGCAATCTGGAGCCATGAATGAATCATATTCTGATATTTGGGGAGAAACAATTGATTTACTAAATGGTTATGAAGATGATGGTGAAGATTTATCTCTAAGGACAGGTTGTGATAGTTCTGATAGATGGCAGCAAGGAGAAGATGCGACAGCATTTGGCGGATCAATTAGGGATATGTGGGATCCAACGTGCAAAGGAGACCCAGGAAAAGTTACAGATAATGAATATTGGTGTAGTACTGGAGATAATGGAGGAGTTCATATTAATTCAGGTATCCCAAATCATGCATATGCACTATTAGTAGATGGCGGAACATATAATGGGCAAACAATAAGTGCAATTGGATTTACAAAAGCAGCTCATATTTTTTGGAGAGCTCAAAGTGTATATTTAACAGCAACAAGTAATTTTTCTTCATTAGCAGATGCTTTAGAGGCTTCTTGTGTTGATTTATTTGGTGTTAATTTAGAAGGTTTGTCAACATCAGCTACACCTGCAGGGCTGTCTGGAGAAATACTCTCTTCGCATGACCTTACTCAAGTTACGAATGCAATTTTAGCAGTTGAACTCAGAATCAATCCAGACACGTGTAATTTCACACCTTTATTAGTCTCATCAGATGAATTATGTGGTGCTTCAACTTCTAACCCTCTTTTTTATGAAGATTGGGAATCTGGTATTGGAGATTGGACAGTTGAACAATTGCCAACAAATGCAACAACTTGGACTTCTAGGGATTGGGTAATCACTAGTTCATTACCAAATAGTAGAACAGGACAAGCAATATTTGCTATAGATCCAATTAATGGTGATTGTGATTCTGATTTAGAGAATGGTATCATAAGACTGCAAAGTCCTGTTATAACTATACCAGATATAACTACTGGAATATTTGAATTAAGTTTTAATCATTATGTAGCTACCGAACCAAGTTGGGACGGCGGTAATTTAAAATATAGTTTAGATGGTGGCGTATGGAATAATGTTAGACCTAACACTTTTAGTGTAAATTCATATAATGGATCTTTACAAACAACTGCCGCTGGCAATGATAATCCTTTAGCAGGTCAAGGTGCATTTACAGGTGCTGATGGTGGGTCAAATAGTGGTAGCTGGGGACAAAGCACTCTAGACTTATCAACAATTAATATTGAAGCTAATTCTACTATTCAATTTAGATGGGAATTAGGAACTGATGGATGCAATGGAAGTGTTGGCTGGTATGTTGATGAAATTATATTATATAATTGTAGCGCATCACTTTCAGTTAACAAATTTGATCAAATGCTAGTTGGTGTTGAAATATACCCTAACCCAACCAATGGTTTAATAACAGTACAAAAAACAAATGAAATTAATTTAGTAAGTGCTAAAATCTATGATATCAACGGGCGGTTATTAAAAGACATTGATTTATCAGAAATGAATTTAGAGAAGCAAATTGATATAAGCAAACTGGCTTCTGGAATTTATATAATTAGTGTGAAAAGCGATAATTCTTCTGGAGTTATGAGACTGATAAAACAATAAATAATAGACTATTTATTTTGACATTAAGGGAACACTTATATAAATTTGTGTTCCTTTTTCTTTTGCCGAATTTATAGTAAATACACCTTCCATATTCTTAATTCTAGCAGCAATTTGACTTAATCCAAGTCCATCTTTTTTAAATATTTCATCTACAATAAATCCATCTCCATTATCTTCAATCTTAATCTCTAAATTTAAGTTAGCAGTTTCAATAGAAATAGATGCATTATCCGCATTACTATGCTTTAAAATATTATTTACTAATTCTTCAATAATACTATATACTTTTATTTCAAAACTTTGGTCATAACGATTAATATTATTAGAATCACTAATAAATTTTAGTAGTGAATTTGAATACTTTTCGCACAAATCTTCAACGGCTACTTTTAATCCAAATTTCAATAAAACGGAAGAAATAAGTTTGTGAGAAAGGTTTCTTACTTTATCTGCTGCTTCACTTATTATAATTTCAGCCTTATTTAATTCTTCTGGTGAATCTTTTTTAAGTTTTGCTTTTACTACATACAAATGCATATTTGCTGACGACAGAAGTGAACTTACACTATCATGCAGAATTCCTGCAATGTATTTTCGTTCAGTTTCTTTTGCATCTAATGTCGCATTCAAAATATTTATTTGGATATCATTTTGTATTTTATCCAATCTTTGCTCATTTTCAATTTTTTCTTGCTTATATGCTAATTTCAGATTCAATCTTCTATCTCTATAAAAAAACCATAAAAAACCTAACAAGACTATAAATCCTATACCAGAAACCAATAAAAAATATTCAACTCTTTGCCTCTTATTTTCTTCTATTTTTGTTAACTCACTTTCTTTTGCAAGATTATATTTGGCTTCAATTTCTGTAACTTTACTTTGCAGGTTATCTGTTATTATTTTATTATTTATGGTAGTACTTTCAAATAATAAATCATAAGCGTTTTTATAATTGCCTTGCAAATAATATACTTGAGAAATATTATCTAATGTTATTGCTTTAATATCTCTAGATTTAAAATCACTCCTTTTTTCTAATAATTTCAATGAACTGTAACTATAATCATTAGATTTATTTAAATCATTATAATACATACT
>CAWVTS010000140.1:0-6560 GCA_963933045.1 uncultured Lutibacter sp.
CTTTTAGTAATAGCTTTTGTAATAAGTTCTTTCATATTTAAATTTTAAATAATTACGTGTCTTAAATGACACACGTTATGTCTATAGTTTGTTACGTGTTTTAAGCAACTAGTTTAGTAAATGAAAACCAAATAGAAAATCTATGAGGATTTTTAGAAGTAGGTGAGAACAGGCAAGTAGTTATAGCCGTTGTTGTGCCTAGTTTTAGTACTCAAATACCGGACTTCCATTTTCACATATTATTTCACTTGGTTGTGAAGGAACAGAACAATCACTTACGATCCCCCATTTTTGGTTAAATTCTTGTTGAGCAGTTGTATACTCTTCTATTTTTTTAAGAAAAAGTGCAGTACCAATATTTATTGGATAGGCTATAAAACCTAGGGGACCTCCACAGGCCTTACTTCCATAGCTAGTAAAAGTCCATTCTGCTGAATCATCACAGCTTTCACTAGTAGCTAAAATTTCAATTTCAGAAAACATTTGATCTAAATTTTGTGCTTGTTGTTCCTGAGTCAATGCGTCATCATCGTTACAAGAAAAGCATATTCCAATTAATAATGCGATTCCAATAAAATTTAATTTTTTCATAATTCGATATTTTATTTTAATAATTAAATTTCATTTTGGTTGCTTCTTATTGCGCACAACAATCGTATATCATCATTGTTATTTTACACAATATTTGTGAGTTCAAATTTAAAGAAAAAAGCACTTCTATTTATACGTATTTATACGTAATTTGTTGTTAAATCAACATCGGTTTAAACTTTAACGAAATACTGTCAAAAATTAAGCAATAATTTTTCAAGAGGAAGCATAAGTAAAGTGGGAAATGACTATTTTTTACATTTATTTTTTCTGGACGTTTCCAAGACCCATTTGAACAAATTATAATTCTTTTCATATTATTGGTTTTTTAGTATTTCTAATTCTTGGATTCAATGTGCTAACGCAACAAATCGTTTTTGCTGTATGAAATTTGTTACATGTGAAAATTCGGAAGGAATTTTCCAGATAAGTACTTACCAAAGCAATTAATTTTTTACGTTGTTATGTGCTTTAATTTATTCTAAAATCTAAATTTCACTAAAAACACAATAGGATTAAAAATATATTCAAAATAATCATCAGTTTCGTTCAAGCGCGCTATCGGGTCACTGTGTAAAATTTTGCTTGAAGTTGTTTTTTCTTCGGTATACTTTAAAACACTCAAATTACTTTCTAAACCTATATAAATATTCTTAAATAAATTATAATTTATTCCAATTGTTGGGGATATTCCAAATCCTTGAATATCTTTCTCTATCCCATTATAACTTCCAGCAAATCCGCCACCACTTTCTCTTGAAGATTTAGAACTTAAATAAGTAATGTCAATTGCTATATAAGGTGTAATTATTTTTTGTTTAAAAATATACTCATAACCGATTTTCAAAACTTGCTCTTTATAGTTACTATTATCGTTCCAATTAGAAGGTGGTTTTTCATTAGATTTATTAATTGGTCTATAATATGTTAGTCTTATAGCGTTTCTTTTATTTATAAATCTTTTGTAAGTTAAATTACTAAAAGGAACAAAATAATATGAGTTTTTAAATAAGATCTCTTGATTTTTTGGAGCTTCCGACACATTAATTAGACCTAATGATATTTCATTCTTATTATAATCTGAATTTTGACTGTAGCCTAATGTTAGGATAAAAAAGAAACTAAATGTTATTAATGATTTTTGCATAGAATTCTGTTTTTATTGCACTCCGTTTTTGTATCTGGTTTGTTGCGTATTTTATTGTTTAGTCAAAGTGTATTTATCTCCATTTGATTTTGTCATTATCAAAATGTTGTTTTCTTTTGTATAATTCCAGTTTTCTCCTAAAATTAGAGTCCAATCGAATTCGGCTGTCCAAACACATGCATTTTCAAATTCAATTGTATTGTTAGAAATCGAATAATTTCCATTACAAATTGCAGGAAATTTTTCTATTTCACTTTCGCCAGAATAGATTCCATTCATGAAGTTTAATTCAATATTTGAGGTATTTCCATTTCGTTCAAAAATTCCGATATATGCACCACTTATTTCAGATTGAGCGTTTTCAACATCATTCTTATTACAACGCATCATTAAGACTAATCCTAAAACTATTAATAATCCTAATTTTCCTGTTTTCATAATTTTTAATTTTATAGATGCAGTAATTCTGGAATAGTTACGTCAACTGCACTCCGTTTTTATATCTCGTTTGTTGCATATTTTAAGTACCTAATTTAGTAAATAATTACCGCCCAAGAAAGTCCGTGAGGATTTTCGGAAGTAGGCAAGGGCTAGTAATAAATTATATACGCTGTTGTACGTAGTTTTCTATTATATTCTTTTCATCAGTACATCTATAAATCTATTTTTTATAGATTTATACAACAAGTTGAATGTGTCAAAACCAGAATAAAAATAGAGAGGCATATCCTCAAACTCATCAGAGTTAAAAACATCTTTGTATTTTTTTTCTTCAGTTTTATAACGGTTCATCCCTTTTGTTTTAAAACTATTTAATGTGTCTTCAATTTTGTTGATTTTTTCATTACGAAGAATAGTTGTTTGATGAAAATGTTCCTTTGATTTTAATTCTTTCCAAAAATTCTCAATTTCAGGATTTCCATCTGGTGGGTTGCTTTCAATTAAATCGACAGAAACTAAAATCTCAACTTTTCGATGCTCTAAATATTGTGTCTCCAAGACGTCACCATAATAACCTTCAAGTTCAGACTTACAAAACTTTAATAGTTCGTCATCATTCGTTGCATTTGCGATTTTTAACCCCTTTGAGAACCCGAATGAAAGAGGTTCGGTATTTGCACTAATCTCACTTATTAAATTAGATATTTCATCTCTTACTTTAAAGTCTTCAGAGTGCTCAGGAAGCTTTGTAATCCAATTGTTTATTGCTATTATTTCTCTGCCATTTGCCTCAATATTAGAACTTCTTTCTCTACAATAGACTTTACCAACTTCAAGTCCTTTCATTTTAATACTTGGCTTAATTGGTTCGGGATACCTTCTTACAGGTATTTCTACAATACCAAATACTTTTGATTGATACTCAAAGTTTATGTATTTAAAATGTGGTCTCGGGTATACTTTATTTTTAATTTTGGATTGTAGTATCTTATCATCCATTGGATTGTTGATTCCTAGTAATTCTTTTTTGCCATTCTCTTCTAAAATGCCAATTATAATAAATGCTGAATTCTCTCTTATTGTATTACTAAATGCAATAATATCTTTTACAAGATTTGTTGTATCCTCCTCTTTTTCTCCAAGTAATTTATAGTGTTCCTTCGTAAAATCTAATTCAATAGATTTATCAGTTTTTATAATTTTTTCAAAAAGGTGTATATTCATTTTCATTATTAATTTACTTCTCTTAGTTTTATTTCTTCAAAATTCATAATCGCATTTAGTATGCGTTTTGTTCCAACTCCTATTAACGTTAAGTACTTTGTATTTCTAAACTCAGTCATAATACCAGGGAGTCTATAATCTACTGAATGTACTTTTTCAGCATCCGCATCAATAATCATAAGCCATAAACCACAGCCATTAATTCCGTAAAAATGAGTTCCAGTGTTCTCTTTTTCGCCAGTTTTAATGTTTGTTAATTCTTCTTCTGTGTCGTAAAGTTCCTCTTAACAGTGCTACATTTCTAGACAACAGAAACTTTTCTTTTTTTTTCACCAAACAAAGACTTTTATATTTTGTTTTTATCTTTTCTGTTTTTAAAGCCAAATTTAAAAATTTGGTAGTTTTTTTAAATAAGAACAAACCTTTCGGTTTCGCACTTATTAGCTATGCTTTATACATATTGTTAGTGGTAGTTTTTCGACTAGTATCTTACTATTTTATCTTTCATTCTTTTTGTGAAAATTTTTCTATCCGAAGTTGAAACTTCTGTATCTAGTTTTAGTTTGTCTGCAGCAATTTTATAAGTTTTATTTGCCTCTTTATATTTTTTAAGTTTTTTTAGCGCATCAGCTTTTAGTTCGTAATGTTGCCAAAAATCTGGAAATGATTTTATTCTATTGTTTTGGTCTGTTACAACACTATTCCATTCCCATTGGTCAAAACAGAAATTTAAGCCTAAACCAAATCCAACAGTTGGTGAGGAATTATGATTAAAACCAACCAGGTCGTTATATTGTAAATTAAAATTTCCATTGCCTTGCGCTAAGATGGTTTTGAATTTAAAAAAATCTCCTCGTAATGAAATATCATCCCACCTTTTGTCGCCTATTGCCAAATAAAAATTACCTGTTAGTTTCGTTTCTTTTTTAAATTCTTTTTCTGCGAATTCAAAAATATCTTTTTTATTTGGCCAATAAGCAGGGCTTATGGCTATACAATTATTGAATATATCATTATTTTTTAAAAAACAATAAGTCGCAAAATAACCTCCAAAAGAATGTCCAAGGATCGTTACTTTCTTTTTGGTATTATATTTTTCTGTTATCTTTGGAATTACCTCGTGATACAGAAACTTAAATAATTTATTTTTTTCCAACAGTTCTTGGTCTCTATTTTCGTGAAATATACCTACTAAAATGCTTTGTGGTATATCATCGTACAAATACAAGTTATTGGTAGCCTGTATAATTGTTCCAGTAATTTCTTCATTATCTCCGTCTAGATACATAATAAGATTCTTTTGTGCTTTTATTTTTTCATTATCTAACGGTTTACTAATTGTGATTTTCCGTTCAGTCCCAAATACTTCAGATTTTATAGTTAAAGTATCTGGTTTTGAGTAAAATGAATGCGATTGACAAAAGCAATTCATGGCTGATAAAAGGAAAAAAAAGAATATTGATAACTTCATTTTCTGCTTAATTTATGTTTTAACTTGCCACGAACCCCTTATGTGAAACAAGGTTCTCGTTTACAGGTCTTTATTTTTAAATAATAGGAGCTTTTCTTCTTTTGTTTAAAAAATAAAGATAAACATTAAACGTAGAAACCTGTATTTAATTAAGTCCAAAAAATATTGCGAAAAGGTCAATTTTGTTATTGCTGTTTTTTTTTGTGAATCTTTAATATTTAGCAGCGTTGTTGTGTAAGATTAGTTGCATTTTTAATAGGGGGCGTAAACAACGCCATTTCCTTTTTGCCAACTTCCTTGCAGAATTAGTAAATTATTTCTGTTATCTGGCTTCACATTGTCTCCGAAGAATTTGTTAACCGTTAAGGCTATATAATTCTCAAAATATGTTGTATCTGAATTACTAAATTCTACTTTTAGAGATAACACCTTAAATACATAATCTTTAGAGGTGTTAATAGGTGCTTTTGCTTTATACTCTCTTATTTCACTGTTATAATGCTTGTAGGTATTGTCTTCATAATCTATAAGTGCAAATAGAGAAGCAGGTTCGAGTTCTAAAGTATAATTTTCCTCTAGTATTTTAGGTGAATGCTGCTTTAACAAAAGATCATTTGCGTTAAAATTATCAAAAGAATATCCAGAAAACGAGTCTGGTTCTTCGGTATTAGGGGCTACCTGAGAAGTCCTTTTAATTTTTGACTGATGGTGCCCAAAATGATGAGCGTTAAATTCATTCAAATTAATTCCAGCCAATAAGCCATTTAATGCTGCAGGTAGATTAATAGATGAAACATCCACTTTCAAGGCTATAAAACCGGTCCAGTTCGGATCTGTTGCTATTTTGTAAAAGTTGTTATAGCAACCATTTCCCATTAGTGCTTTATCAATTCCTGTCTGTATATATTTCTTAAGCCAGTTTGATAGTGTTTTTAGGCCATTATTAGCGGTGTTATTAAATGATTTTGGATCGGCCCAACTATTAGTGTTTTGCACAGACTCTATAAGAGATACACGATTATATTTAAAAATAATGATGTTTTTATACGCACCTTCATGAGGTTCTTCTGAGTTGGGTTTAGATACATTAAGGCTAAATAACCAATCTTCGATATTTATTTTATTATTAAAATCACCCAATACATTATCAATATTAGAGGAAATAACTAAAAATAATTGATTGGCTTGGAAGGTAGTTCGCAGTTTAACACCTAAATTATTAAACTCCAATGTTTTTATTGCTACACGCCCATCGCTTTCAATAAATTTATTTGTTGCTAGTTGCATATTCTTCCAGGCTCCTGTTTCTTTCGATATATCAACAAGTGCCCCTTGTTCTGTAGCGCCTTGGAATGTGGTGGAATTTGCTGCTTTAGCGTTGTTTTTCTTTTTCATAAAACTTGTATATTTTTACTTTTAGGTAAAAGTATTTGTTAAAACCGTATGCACTTTTTTAAGAAATATTTTCCTTAAAAATGCATTGCAATTCTCGGGTACTCTCTTTTATTTCCAAAGAATGATACAAAGCCATAGTGCATGCCAACGTTTGCTGTTTAGTTAGTGGCGTTTTAAATTCTAATAATTTCGGATAAGCAATAACTCCTATAGAAAGTATTTAATTTTGGTATTTAATAAGTTTTTCAACAATTTCATCTAATTCTTTATCTATACTTTCAATTGAAATAT
>CAWVTS010000141.1:0-6556 GCA_963933045.1 uncultured Lutibacter sp.
AAAAAGAAGAAGGTGGACGTCATACTCCATTCCATAACAACTATCGTCCACAGTTTTACGTACGTACAACGGATGTAACAGGTACAATTAATTTGCCTGCTGGAGTTGAAATGGTAATGCCAGGTGATAACTTAACAATTACTGTTGAACTACATCAGCCAATTGCAATGAATGTAGGTTTACGTTTTGCAATTCGTGAAGGTGGTAGAACAGTTGGTGCTGGTCAGGTTACAGAAATTCTTTAATTAAACCACACCCAATAAATTATCGCAAAGTGCTCCCTTTTTTAAAGGAAGCACTTTGTTATACGGGTGTAGCTCAGTTGGTAGAGCACTGGTCTCCAAAACCAGGTGTCGGGAGTTCGAGCCTCTCCGCCCGTGCAAAATAGTAATAAGAATATGAAAGTTATACAATATATAAAAGACTCTTTTGTTGAGTTGAATACAAAAATGACATGGATTTCTTGGACAGAAGCCCAAAAATCAACAGTAGTTGTAGCAATATTTACAATTATTTTTGCATTAGCAGTATTTATTGTTGATGAAGTATTTAAAGGAGTTCTTGTTAAATATTTTGAGCTATTTTAATAAACTAAATTAATTATGACAGATTCTGTAAAGAAATGGTATGTTGTTAGAGCAATAGGTGGTCAAGAAAATAAAGTTAAAAACTATATTGAAAACGAGATTGCACGTTTAGGATTGTCAGATTATATAGAACAAGTATTAGTTCCTACTGAAAAAGTAATTCAAGTTCGTAATGGTAAAAAAGTCCATAAAGAAAGAGTTTACTTTTCAGGATATATTATGGTTCAAGCAAATTTGAGTGGAGAAATACCACATATTATTAAGTCTGTTCCAGGTGTAATTGGATTTTTAGGAGAAGTTAAAGGAGGAGATCCTGTTCCACTAAGAAAAGCTGAAGTAAATAGAATGTTAGGAAAAGTCGATGAGTTGGCTGTGCAGAACGAAAATGTAGCGATTCCTTTTATAATCGGCGAAACTGTGAAAGTTGTAGATGGTCCATTCAACGGGTTTGATGGTACTATTGAAAAAATAAACGAAGAAAAGAGAAAACTTGAAGTAATGGTAAAAATCTTTGGTAGAAAAACACCATTAGAGTTGAGTTACATGCAAGTAGACAAAATTTAAGAATTGTTACATTAAATAAATAATGATATTACAAAAGGCTTCCAACAGGTTGTAATATCTAAACTTAAAGTAAATAAAATGGCAAAAGAAATAAGCAAGGTTGTAAAATTACAAGTGCGTGGAGGTGCAGCAAATCCTTCACCACCAGTTGGACCAGCTTTAGGTGCTGCCGGAGTAAATATTATGGAGTTCTGTAAGCAATTTAATGCTAGAACCCAAGATAAACAAGGGAAAGTCTTACCAGTAGCAATTACTGTTTATAAAGATAAATCTTTTGATTTTGTAGTAAAAACTCCACCAGCAGCAGTACAAATATTAGAAGCAGCAAAAATTAAAAAAGGTTCAGGTGAGCCTAATAGAATTAAAGTTGCAACTGTTACTTGGGATCAATTAAAAGTTATTGCTGAAGATAAAATGGTAGACTTAAATGCTTTTACTGTTGAATCTGCAATGAAAATGATGGCAGGTACAGCACGTTCAATGGGAATAAAAGTAAAAGGAAACGCTCCAGTTTAATCTTTAAAAATTTTTAAGAAATGGCAAAATTAACTAAAAATCAAAAAGAGACTGTAGCAAAAGTTGATAAAACTCAATCTCTTAATTTAATTGACGCATCTAAACTAGTAAAAGAAATTACTAAAGTTAAGTTTGATGCTTCTGTAGATTTAGCAATCCGTTTAGGAGTAGATCCACGTAAAGCTAATCAAATGGTAAGAGGTGTAGTTACACTTCCACATGGTACAGGTAAAGATGTTAAAGTATTAGCATTAGTAACTCCAGATAAAGCAGCAGAAGCAGAAGCAGCAGGAGCAGATTACGTTGGATTAGATGAATATCTTCAGAAGATTAAAGGAGGATGGACAGATGTTGATGTAATTATTACTATGCCAAGTGTAATGGGTAAATTAGGACCTTTAGGACGTGTTTTAGGACCAAGAGGATTAATGCCTAACCCAAAGACAGGTACAGTAACAATGGATGTTGCAAAAGCAGTAAAAGATGTTAAGGCTGGTAAAATTGACTTTAAAGTTGATAAAACTGGAATTATACATGCTGCAATTGCTAAAGCATCATTTGACGCTGACAAGATTGCAGAAAACGCAAACGAATTATTACAAACAATTATTAAATTGAAGCCAACTGCTGCAAAAGGAAATTATATTAAAAGCATTTTTATGTCTAGTACTATGAGTCCTTCTGTTGCTATTGATGCTAAATCACTTTCGTAAATTAGATATTATGACTAGAGAAGAAAAATCACAAGTAATAGACGATTTAACAACTCAATTGACTGAAGGTGGAATCATTTATTTGGCAGACATTTCAGGATTGGATGCATTAACTACATCTAACTTACGTAGAGCTTGTTTTAAAGCAAACGTAAAATTAGAAGTTGTTAAAAACACATTGCTTTCAAAAGCAATGGAAAAATCTGATAAAGATTTTGGTGAATTACCAGAAACATTAAAAGGAAATACTTCTTTAATGATTTCTGATATAAGTAATGCGCCAGCAAAAGTAATTAAAGAATTCCGTAAGAATTCTGATAGACCTCTTTTAAAAGGAGCATATGTTGAAGAAGCAATCTACGTTGGAGATGACCAATTAGACGCACTTGTAAACATCAAATCTAAAGAAGAAGTTATTGGAGAGATTATTGGATTGTTACAATCACCAGCTAAGAATGTTATTTCAGCATTAAAATCTGGAGGTAGTATATTATCTGGAATTATCAAGACTTTATCAGAAAAAGAATAAGCACTAAATAAACACTAAATATTAAAATTAAAACAAAAGAAAATGGCAGAATTAAAAGATTTCGCAGAACAATTAGTTAACTTAACAGTAAAAGAGGTTAATGAATTAGCAGCTATTTTAAAAGACGAATACGGAATTGAACCAGCAGCAGCTGCAGTAGCAGCAGCAGGTCCAGCAGCAGGTGGAGCAGATGCAGTAGAGGAAAAAACTGAATTCGACGTAATCTTAAAAGCAGCAGGTGGTTCTAAACTAGCAGTTGTAAAATTAGTTAAAGAATTAACTGGTTTAGGATTAAAAGAAGCTAAAGGAATTGTTGATAGTGCACCAGCACCAATCAAAGAAGGTATCTCTAAAGATGAGGCTGAAGGTCTTAAAAAATCTTTAGAAGAAGCTGGAGCTGAGGTAGAACTTAAGTAAGTTTTTACCAAATTACACACAATAGGGTTTAGGTCTTTGGGGTTCCAAATTGGCCTAAACCATTTTGCGTATATATTCGTTTTTATATTTTTAACTGACGTTTAATTAAAAAATGTTACCATTGGCAACGAAAAACAATACCGAAAGAATAAGTTTCGCATCAGCGCAATTGACTACTGATTATCCAGATTTTCTGGATATTCAAATAAAATCTTTTCAAGATTTTTTTCAATTACAAACTAAAGCTGACGAAAGAGGTGCAGAAGGTTTATATAGAACTTTCACCGACATTTTCCCAATTACAGATACTAGAAACCAATTTGTATTAGAGTTTTTAGATTACTTTGTAGATCCACCAAGATATACCATTCGTGAGTGTATAGAAAGAGGGTTAACACATAGTGTACCTTTAAAAGCACGCTTGAAATTATATTGTACAGATCCCGAACATGAAGATTTTGAAACTATTGTTCAAGATGTTTATTTAGGTACAATACCTTATATGACAGGAAGCGGAACCTTTGTTATTAATGGTGCTGAACGTGTTGTAGTTTCTCAATTACACCGTTCTCCAGGGGTATTCTTCGGACAATCATTCCATGCAAATGGAACCAAATTATACTCTGCTAGAGTAATTCCTTTTAAAGGATCTTGGATAGAATTTGCAACTGATATCAATCAAGTAATGTATGCTTATATTGATAGAAAGAAAAAATTACCTGTTACTACACTTTTCCGTGCTATCGGATTTGAAAGGGATAAAGATATTCTTGAGATATTTGACCTTGCAGAAGAAGTGAAAGTTTCAAAAAGCGGTTTAAAAAGAATTTTAGGAAGAAAACTTGCAGCTCGTGTTTTAAAAACATGGTTTGAAGATTTTGTTGATGAAGATACAGGAGAGGTTGTTTCTATTGAAAGAAATGAAATTGTTTTTGATCGTGATACTATTTTAGAAAAAGATCATATTGATGAAATCATTGATTCTGGTTCTAAAACTATCTTACTTCATAAAGAAGACAATCAAATGGCTGATTATGCAATCATCCATAACACATTACAAAAAGATCCAACAAATTCTGAAAAAGAAGCTGTTGAACATATTTATAGACAATTACGTAATGCTGAGCCGCCAGATTATGAAACTGCAAAAGGAATTATAGATAAATTATTTTTCTCAGAGCAGCGTTATAACTTAGGTGAAGTTGGTCGTTTTAGAATGAATAAAAAGTTACAATTAAACGTTGATATGGACGTTAAAGTTTTAACTAAAGAAGATATTATTACTATAATCAAAAATTTAATTGATTTAGTAAATTCAAAAGCAGAAGTAGATGATATTGATCACCTTTCTAACCGTCGTGTACGTACAGTTGGTGAGCAATTAGCTTCTCAATTTGGTGTTGGACTTTCTCGTATGGCACGTACTATTCGTGAGCGTATGAATGTTCGTGATAATGAGGTGTTTACACCAATAGATTTGATTAATGCTAAGACGTTATCGTCTGTAATTAATTCATTCTTTGGAACGAATCAATTATCTCAATTTATGGATCAAACGAATCCATTAGCAGAGATTACTCACAAACGTCGTTTATCTGCACTAGGACCTGGAGGTTTATCTAGAGAAAGAGCAGGATTTGAGGTTCGTGATGTTCACTATACACATTATGGTCGTTTATGTCCTATTGAAACTCCTGAGGGACCAAATATTGGTCTGATTTCATCTTTAGCAGTATTTGCAAAAGTGAATAACCTAGGGTTTATTGAAACAGCATATAGAAAAGTTGTAGATGGTGTTGTAAATAAAATAGATGAACCTATTTATTTAAGTGCTGAAGAAGAAGAAGGAATGAAATTTGCTCAGTCAAATTTACCTATCGATGAGAGTGGTAAATTTGTAAATGATAGAGTTATTACTAGAGTTGAAGCAGATTATCCAGTAGTTGATAATAAAGAAGTTGATTTTATGGACGTTGCTCCAAATCAAATTGCTTCAATATCAGCCTCTTTAATTCCTTTCTTAGAACATGATGATGCGAATCGTGCATTGATGGGATCAAACATGATGCGTCAAGCAGTTCCATTATTACGTCCAGAATCTCCAATTGTAGGTACAGGATTGGAAAGAAGAGTTGCAAAAGATTCTAGAATTCTAATAAATGCTGAAGGTGATGGAGTTGTTGAGTATGTAGATTCAAATATCATTACTATTAAGTATGATAGATCTGATGAAGAAAGAATGGTGAGTTTTGAAGTTGACGAAAAAACGTATAAACTTATTAAATTTAGAAAAACCAATCAAGGTACTTCTATTAACTTAAAACCAATTGTTAAAAAAGGTGATAAAGTTAAATTAGGTCAAGTATTATGTGAAGGTTATGCTACTCAAAAAGGAGAATTAGCACTTGGTAGAAATTTAAAAGTAGCCTTTATGCCTTGGAAAGGGTATAACTTTGAGGATGCGATTGTAATTTCTGAAAAAGTAGTTAAAGAAGATATATTTACTTCAATTCATATTGATGAATATTCTTTAGATGTTAGAGATACTAAATTAGGTGCAGAAGAATTAACCAATGATATTCCAAATGTTTCGGAAGAAGCAACTAAAGATTTGGATGATAATGGTATGATTCGTATTGGTGCTGAAGTGAATCCTGGTGATATCTTAATTGGTAAGATTACTCCAAAAGGTGAATCTGACCCAACACCTGAAGAAAAACTGTTAAGAGCTATCTTTGGTGATAAAGCAGGTGATGTGAAAGATGCATCATTAAAAGCATCACCATCATTACACGGTGTTGTAATAGATAAGAAATTATTTAAGAGAGCTGTTAAAGATAAATCTAAACGCGTAAAAGATAAAGAAGATATCGCACGTTTAGAAATTGATTTTAAAGTGAAGTTTAACGAACTTAAAGAACAATTAGTTGAAAAACTATTTGTACTTGTAAATGGAAAAACATCTCAAGGAGTTAAAAATGATTTAGGAGAAGAAGTATTACCAAAAGGTAAGAAATTCACACTTAAAATGTTAAACTCTGTTGACGATTATGCCCATTTAACTAAAGGTTCTTGGACAACTGATAAGGATTTAAATAATCTTGTTTCTGAACTAATTCACAACTACAAGATTAAATTAAATGACTTACAAGGGACCTTACGTCGTGAGAAATTCACAATCTCTGTTGGTGATGAATTACCTGCAGGAATTGAATTTCTCACGACGTAAG
>CAWVTS010000142.1:0-6550 GCA_963933045.1 uncultured Lutibacter sp.
ATTGAAAAGACGATTCTTGAGTTTACTGCAAAAAAAAAGCAACCATTTCTGATTACTCCTTAGTAGAGAACTCTATTGAAATATAGAACTATGATATTACTCGCAGAGAGTTCATAAATACCTGTAATTTGATCAGTTTTTATTTTAATTAATTATATTTGGCCATGTACAATAGAAATAATAAAAAACCAACGACTATGAAAAAATTATTATTATTACTTATTATGGCAATCGCATTTATGAGTTGCGAGAAGGATGATTTAAATGAGACTCCTGTGCCTGAAGTTAGAATTATAGGAGAATGGGAAACATTTAAAGTTGAAAAACAAGAATTAATCTTAGATTTTAACACTGATGGTTCGCTGAATCAGTCAATACAATGGTATGATCAAACAAGTCAATTTTCAACAGAAAGTAAATTAGAGTTTAACGAAGATTATTTTTTTAATGATTTCTATGCAGGAGTTCTTGTTGGAGAAGGAATTTGGAATGAAATAAATGAAGATATGCTTAGTTTTACTTTTAATAATCCTTTAAATAATTGGTCAGATCTTGCAAACACATATACGGTAAATTTTTATTGTGATAATACAATATCTATACAATATCTTATACCACCGCCAGCTGGTAATCATGAATTTCAAGATTCAGATTGGTATGTAATTCAATATTACAGAACTCCTGGAACCTCGGAGTGTGATGATTTAATTCAATATCAGGTGGATTAGTGTTTCTTAATTAAAATAAAAGAACTCGCTGAAAATTTGATTAAAACATAAAGATTGAATTAGAAGATATGATTGAAATAATTAGAACCAATTCAGAAAATCCAAATTTTATAAAACTAGTTCAATTATTGAATTCAGATCTTGCAAAAAGAGATGGAAATACTCATTCTCTATCTCAATTTAATTCTATTACCGATTTGAAATATGTCGTTTTGGCTTTAAAAGAAGGAAAACCTATTGGTTGTGGAGCTATCGCAATGTATGATTTTAATTCTATGGAAATTAAAAGAATGTATGTTTCTCTCGAAGTTAGAGGACAAAGAATCGGAGAAAAAATACTCTCTGAATTAGAAGAGTGGTCTAGAGAGCTAAAAAGTATTAAATGTATACTTTTTACAGGTTCTAGGCAACCTGAAGCAAGTCAACTTTATCAAAGAAATGATTACTTTCCAATTGAAAAATATGGTAATCTAAAGGATATTCCTGACAGCCTTTGTTTTGCAAAAAATTTATACCCTTACATTATAAAATGAAAACCTATAAGTTCTTAAGATAAATCTACCTCCTTGAATAATTAGGTGCTTCCTTCGTAATTGTTACATCATGTGGATGACTTTCTGCTATTCCAGAAGAAGTGATTTTGATAAATTGTGCTTTTTTTTGTGTTTCAATATCCTTGGCACCACAATAACCCATTCCTGCGCGTAAACCTCCAATAAACTGGTGCATTGTTTCTTCTAACTCACCTTTATAAGGCACACGCCCTACTATTCCTTCAGGAACCAATTTTTTAATATCGTCTTCTACATCTTGGAAATAACGGTCTTTAGAGCCCTGTTTCATAGCTTCTACAGAACCCATTCCACGATACGACTTAAACTTACGTCCTTCAAAAATAATCGTTTCTCCTGGAGATTCTTTTGTTCCGGCCAATAGTGAACCTAACATCACAGAGTCTGCTCCTGCTGCAATAGCCTTAGGAATATCACCAGTATAACGAATTCCACCATCTGCAATCACAGGAACTCCTGTTCCTTTTAATGCTTCTGCTACTTCATGCACTGCTGATAATTGAGGATAACCAACTCCAGCAACTACACGTGTAGTGCATATTGATCCTGGTCCAATTCCAACTTTCACAGCATCTGCTCCTGCTTCTACTAAATATTTAGCACCTGCAGCTGTTGCAATATTTCCAACAACCACATCTATAGTTGGAAATTTGGCTTTTACATTTTTTAATACGTCTACAACTCCTTTGGTATGTCCGTGAGCGGTATCTATAATCAATGCATCTACTTGTGCATGTATCAAGGCTTCTGCTCTCTCTAGTGCATCTCCAGTAACACCAATGGCAGCAGCAACTCGTAAACGTCCGAAAGAATCTTTATTTGCATGTGGATTTTCTTTTACTTTAATGATATCTCTAAATGTAATTAAACCAACCAATTTATTGTTAGTGTCAACTACAGGAAGTTTTTCAATTTTATTGTCTTGTAAGATGATTTCTGCTTGTTGTAATGAAGTTCCTTTAGCAACAGTTACTAAATTTTCAGTTGTCATAATCTCAGAAATCTTACGTGTATTGTCTTTTTCAAATCTCAAATCACGATTGGTTACAATACCAATCAATATTCCGTTTGCATCTATCACAGGAATACCTCCAATACCATATTCGCGCATTAAAGCTTTCGCATCTAATACTGTCGCTTCTTTTTCTACGGTTATAGGATCTATAATCATTCCAGATTCCGAACGCTTTACTTTACGCACTTCTGCTGCTTGTTGAGCTATCGTTAAGTTTTTGTGCAATACTCCTATTCCACCTTCACGAGCCATAGCTATTGCCATTGCCGATTCTGTAACCGTGTCCATCGCTGCAGATACAATTGGTGTGTTTAGTGTAATGTTTTTGGTAAACTTCGTTTGAATACTAACTTCGCGCGGTAAAACTTCTGAATATGCTGGAATTAGTAATACGTCGTCGTAGGTTAAGCCTTCTCCTACGAATTTTGATGTGTTTGATAACATGATGCAATTAAGATTTAATTGCGGGCAAATTTAGAGTATTAAATTGAATTAATACTATTATTTAGCTGGGTTTATTTTGTGTAAGCTGAAATAAAATAAGAATAGTGGCTGCCATAAATGAAAAGGTCATGAACATACCAGAAATCATAATTACATATTTCATCCAACTAATGTCTAGCCATAAAAAGTAAATACCTCCAAAAGTGAGTAGGACTGATAAGAAAGGCTCAAACATTAAAAAATACTTAAATCTCTTATTAACGCTTGTTGTTGAAAGGATTAAAGAAATGATAAAAAAGATAATTGCAAGTGATAGAATATGATTGTGTACCAACGTCAAGATTTCTCTTTTAGACTTTTTAAACTGCATTACAGTGGCATTTTCATCAGCTTCATTTCCATTATAGTGCGAATCTATTCCTTGTGGGTTAGCAGCTGTTGTTTCGTTTACAAATGTGAGTCCTGAATAAAAACCAATACTAAGTACAACTAAAAAAACAGCAATCAATGCTTTAATTTCTTTAGGAAAACTATGTATAATTCCGTGTACTTGCATTATATTGCTTTTTGCTGTTGTAACTCACCAACAGATTTTAATAAGTTATTAATTGCGATAGTCATAGAATAGGCAGAAATTGTGGCTCCAGAAATGGCAATAATATCTCTTTCATATTTCAAATCTTCACCATTTTTCTTTCCTATAAATTGTTTTAACCAACGCTTACTTCCTATTTCTGCACCATAATCTTCACGGTAAATAAGCACTTTTGCTTTCTTTATAACAAAGTCGTTATCAAACAAAACCAAGTAATCAAATTCATCAGTCTTACTTGGTGCTTTAGAAATAAAAGCATAACCTTTAATTATCTTATTATCAATAATTTGAAATAAGTTACTTGAATCAATTTTTGTAATTAATTGATTTGTCATTTCACTGGGAATAGAAACAGAATTTAATGTAAAATCTTCCGTTTCGTAAACCATATTTATCTCTTTAGAAACTTTTTTATAAATATTTTTCGGTATTTTAAAAGACATGAATATACACGCAATCATTATAAAACCAATGGTATAAAAACACATATTTTTCATATTACAAAAATATTGAAATTAAAAATAGCAAATAGTCAAATTCTATAAAAGAATTCAACTATTTGCCGTATTAAAAAACTAACTCAAATTAATCATTGTTCTTTATTATTGAAATAACTTTTTAACAGTTAGTTCGAGTGATTATTGATGAAAATTATAACGAGAACTACTTTAGAAATTAAAATTCTTTTATTCTCGATACAAATTTCTCTTTCTTCAATCGTAAAATTCACTCGAATTGACAGGTTTTTTTAAAACCACACTCCTATTCCGAAGTTTAATTGTCCAGTTGAGTCGCTATTTGCAACTTCATTACTTTTAATTTGATAATCTGCTTTCACAACTGTTCCTTGAGATAATTTATAACTCAATCCAAAAGTCAAGTCATTTCTATCAAAAGCATTATTCTTTGTCAGACCTCCATCTACAGATGCATGTGTATCATAATCTTCATATCTAGCGAATGCCCATAATTGTTGTGCTTTATCTTGCGATAGTAAGTTATATGAACTCTCCAAGTACCAACCTTGTAATTTACTTCCTAAATCCGCAGAATTTAATGTATTGTATGCTTCCGTATCAGTTAAACTTGCATTTATAAACTGACCTCTTGCAGCAAAACGTTTGTATTTATATCGTGCATCAAATCCAACCATTGCAATTCCAACATCAGCACCATCAATCATATCTACATCATCTTCTGCTTGAGTACGACCAACGTATCCTGCCAATCCTAAACGCAATCCATTAATTCCATAATAATCTGCTTTTGCAGAGAAGTTGGGCTTGTTTATGGTTGATTTCGCTCCTTTTTGACGTCCATTTCTCAATCCATTTTTTCCGCCAAGAACCTTAGATCCATTAACAGATGCAAAACCATTGAAAAGATACGCTTGATATCTTAGTGAAATTTCATTGCTTTTTCCTGATACTCCTATTCCTATTTCTCTCCAAGTTGTTGGTATGATTGATCCATCTACAGATGGACGCTCAACACCATTAAATGTTGTAGGTTCATGAAATTCGTTTACAATTCCCATAGGAACTAACATCAATCCTCCACGAAGATTCACATTGTCATTCAAACTATATTGTAAGAATGCTTGTTCAACATACACTTCTTTTACATGTTCAAATTCTATTTCAGTAATAAACTGGGTTTTCTCATTAAATTTATATCCAAATAAAATCACAAGTCTTTGTACGTCTAATTCTCCATTGTCTCCTTCCGGTTGATTATAATTTATTTCACCATATCCACCAATTGTTAATGGTGATTTATTTGTTGATGATAATAACCTATCTGCCGTATTTTGTTGCTGTTGTGGTGTTTGATACGTTTCTGGGGCTGTTTGTGCAGTTACTATTATACTACCTAATAAGATTGCAAAAAATAAAATGTGTTTCATTATTGTTATTTAGATTGATTAAATATAGTGTTTGTAATTTTGGGCAAAAATAAAACTTATATTGATTTAAACAATCTTTATTTAGATTAATTTAAAATAAACTTTTTATTGAGATAAATTGTAGATAAACAGAACTGATCTAAAGAACTAAACTATAGATAAATATGGGGAAATAAAGGTGATTATTTATTATTATTTATTGAGTGAAAATGATGTAGATTGGAAGGTAATATTATGGAAAATACTGCCTAATCTAATAATTACAGGAATAAATTCCTTTGTTCTAGCGAGAATATTCTAAAAAAAGGATAGCATTTATTTCAAAGACTTCATGTATGTTATAACAACTTTACGAACATCTGAAGCAAGATCTTTAGGTTTATTTTGAGTCACTTTCAGCAAACCTTTAGCACCTGATTTTAAAAATGGGATGTCAAGACCAAGAAGTAAATAATCGGTTAAGACAACGGTATAAGTTTTGCTTTTTTGAATGGGCTTACCTCCTACTGTCCATGTTTTAGTGTTCGTATTATAAGAAGCGTTATGGCGTTGTAAGTAAGCGCCAGTCCCTGCTTTCAAGCGGCCGTATTGTAATACATGCTCTAACAATTCGCCTTTCATTTCTACTTTGTTGATTCCTCCTCCAAAAGGCAAAACTCTAAAAATATCTACTCCAGTAATAGCACCACTTAATTGATCATCTATTCGTATAGACCCTCCATTCACAAAAGCACAATCAATAGGTTCATCAAACGCAGCAGACATAGAAGCAGCAATAATTTCACCCAAATTAGTTTGTCTACTTCGTATTGGTGTATCTCTACCATCCAAAGGTTCAGTCGCTGTATATATTATATCATATGGATTTGAAATCACTTCTTTTAATTCCTTATCCATTAATTTTTTCCATTTCTCAACAATTTGAGCAACTTGAGCGTCTTCTCCAACGTCATCATTAATTTGAACCAATTCAGAAACTATAGAAGTTTTCTTTGTTTTTTTATCAAATGTAATTTTATGTACATAAGCCGTTTTAGCATTTGCATCAGCCTTAGAAATAAAAGCGTTACCAACAGGAACTAACATATTGGTATGATCATGACCTCCAAGTATCAATGGGACATTTGGAAGTGAATTTGCAATTAATTTATCTTGGTTAAACGCTAAATGTGTTAAACCTAAAGTAATATCCACCTTTGGTTCCAGTACTTTATAGGCATTTATTGCATCTTGATACAAATCACCATAATCCACATAGTTTTTTGGATTAGAAGGGATTGTAGCGCTAAA
>CAWVTS010000143.1:0-6533 GCA_963933045.1 uncultured Lutibacter sp.
GACGATTTAGGTTTTGGAGATATTAGTGCCAATGGAGCAAAAGAAATAAAAACTCCTAATATAGATATTTTGGCGAATGAGGGTGTCCGGTTTACAAATGGTTATGCAAGTTCTGCAACTTGCACTCCAAGCCGTTACGCCCTGCTAACTGGAGTTTATCCTTGGAAAAATAAACGTGCTAGAATTCTTCCAGGAACTGCACCATTAATAATTGATACCACACAAATGACACTTCCAAAAATGCTAAAAAACAAAGGCTATCATACAGGAATTGTTGGAAAATGGCACCTTGGACTTGGAACAGGAAATATAAATTGGAATGAAACCGTATCTCCTGGACCTAACGAAGTAGGTTTTGATTATTCATATATCATGGCAGCCACTCAAGATAGAGTTCCAACCGTGTATATTGAAAACGGAGATGTAGTTGGATTAGATCCAAAGGATCCAATAGAAATAGATTATAAAAATAATTTTAAAGGACAACCAAATGGTATTGACAATCCTGAATTATTAACCATGAAATGGCATCATGGACACAATAGTAGTATTGTAAATGGCATACCAAGAATTGGGTATATGAAGGGTGGAGAGGCTGCTAAATGGAGTGATATAGACATGGCAGATCACTTCTTAAAAGGTGCTCAAGATTACGTTAAAAAACACAAAAATGAACCGTTCTTTTTATATTATGCAATGCAGCAACCACATGTTCCTAGAACTCCACATCCAAGATTTGTGGGCACATCTGGTATGGGACCAAGAGGGGATGTAATTTTAGAAGCTGATTGGATGGTCGGTGAATTTATGAAAACATTGAAAGAGGAAGGCTTGCTTGAGAATACTTTAATTGTATTTTCAAGCGATAATGGACCAGTTTTAAATGATGGTTATTACGATGATGCAGTTGAAAAAATAGGAGATCATACTCCAGCAGGACAACTTAGGGGTGGAAAGTATAGTTTATTTGAAGCAGGAACACATGTACCTTTCATAACGTATTGGAAAGGAAAAATTGAACCTACTGTTTCTGAGGCGTTGGTATGCCAAATGGATTTATTATCATCAATCGCTAAACTTGTAGATAGTAAAGTGAGAGTTGATGATAGTCAAGAATTACTAAATGTTTTTTTAGGACAAAGTCAAGATGGTCGTGAAGATTTAATTATCGAGGCAACAACAAGAACTGCCTACAGAAATGGCGATTGGGTTTTAATTCCTCCCTACAAGGGACCTAAGGTTAATACCTTTGTTAATATTGAGTTAGGGAACTCTAATGAGTATTTGTTGTACAATATAAAAGAGGATCTTGGTCAGCAAAACAATCTAGCAGAATCTAATCCTGAAAAATTAGAAGAAATGATAAAATTATATACTGCTAAAAGAGGTACTGCTAATACAAAAGTGAAGCAGTTAGAATTAAAATAAGAAAAACAAAAATAATGGAAGATTTATAACGACTGAGACTATTATTTTTAAATTATATAACATAAATACTCATGAAAAAGCAAAAGGCTTTTATTATTTTCTTACTGGTATTTTTTGTATTTGCATGCTCCGTGAACTCACAAAGCAAGTCGATATATATTGAAGGAAGTGTAATGGATGTATTTGAAACAGGTATTCCTTATGCCTCCATTTCCATACCCTCAAAAAATAAAGGATCCTCTACAAATGAAGAAGGCAATTTTAAACTATCTATATCCTCTAACTATCTATCAGAGACCCTTATTATATCAAGTATTGGTTACAAGTCTTTTTCAATAAAGATTGAAGATTTCGTCAATTTAAAAGAGAATGTAATTGTCTTAGAAGAGGACGTCGCAGAACTTTCTGAAATTACTGTTTTAAGCCCCATAGCCCATCTTAAAAAAGCGTTTAAAAATATTAAAAAGACAACGATAAATAAGCCTCATCAATTAAACGTTTTATACAGAAGGTTTTCAGTTGAAGACAATAAGGCACGTTTTTTTGTGGAACAATATTTAAAAATACTGGATAAAGGACCCAATACTGAAACTTTCAATAAATTAGAAGTTTTAGAAGGGAGAAAATCGGCAGATTATAGAATTGTTAGTATGAAACAGAAGCTTCATGCGATGGTATTTATGACCCGATTCAATACCCTAAGAACGGGGGTTAATTTTAAAAAGTATATTTGGTCTAAAATAGGAGATACTACTTATGATGGAGAGGATGTTATAATTATAGAGGGATCAAGATGGAAAGGTGATTATTTAAGATTCTATATTGGGTTAGATAATTATGGAATTTTTAAAATAGAGAACTCCATATTGAACTCCGTTTATATTTATAAAAAAAATAGTGCTGGTAAATTATATTTAAGTTATCATAATCGAGAATGGAAGTCAAAAAGGAAACTTTCAGAATATCAAAAGAAAATTTTAGGTAAAAATAGTTCAAAAATTGATTTGTCATACAGACATGAAATGTTCGTATTGGGATTAGAAATGGATAAAAAGAAAATTAAAGTTAAAAACAATAATTTAGATATAGACATAGGAGATATGGATGTGCCTTATAGTGCTAGTTTCTGGAATAATTTCACAGCGCCTCCCGCCACTAAATTTTACAAAAAGAGTGTTCGTGAGCTAGAATCTATTTACGGAGTTTCTATAGATGTTCAATTTAAAATTTTAAATAAATAGTTACTACCAATTATCTGTTCTAAAAGGAGAAATAGGAATGTGTTTTTTTGAATATAAATTAACACCTTTGGGGTTATTCCCCCAAGCATATCTCACGGCAACTGGATTCGAAATTTCTGAGCTCCAAACTACGATTTTGTTGTCTTTAATTACTGCCTTTGCCCAAACAAATTTTTTGTTAGCTCCAGCAATCGCAAAATGTTTTAAAGAGTCTTGTCCTTTTACTTGTAAATATTTTTCATTTGAAAATGTCAAAATTATTTTATTGCCTTTTACTCGTTTCTTTTTAAATGTTGGTAATTTTGGGTATTCTTTAGAACAGGTTAAAATACGTTCTGCTTCATATGATAATCGATAACCTACATCTTTTTTATTTCTTGGATGGATGTCGTTCTCTTCACCAATATCAATAATTACAGCCATTCCTGTTTTTGGAAGTTTTAATGTTTGAGATTGTGCTTCCCTAAGCATTGCCCATCCACTTTTTGAAGGTGTATTGTCAGGTTTTAAATAATTTGCTAGCTGCACAAAAATGAAAGGAAAATCACCTTGATTGAAATCTTTTCTCCAATTTTTAATAAGTGTTGGAAACAAGGTTCTATATTCTTTTGCATCTTTTGTGTTACCCTCTCCTTGATACCAAATAACTCCTTTTATAGCATAGTTTAATAACGGAGCGATCATCGCATTATATAAAACCGTAGGTTTCCAATTTAATTGGACAGATTTTTCCAATTGCTTAGTTTGAGCTCCTAATTTAAATTTCCACTCGTTGTTGAGTGGTATAATCTCTTTACCAATTGAGAGGTTCATTGGGCTTCCTTTTATAAAACCACCATTAAACCGATAAGAAAATACACGAATAGCAATAGTATTATCACCTTTTTTCAAAATATCTTTTGAGATGTTATAATTTCTAATTGCATATTTATGATTTGTTTTACCAATAAATTTACCATTCACAAAAACAGAATCCGCATCAGAAATTCTCCCCAAATTAAGCTCAATGATTTTTGAATTGAATGCTTTGTCTAAATGAATATGCTTTCGAAACCAAACAACACCTTGTTTATATCCAATTTGTTTCTCCCAAAATGAGGGCAACGCTAAACTTTTCCATGATGTATCGTCATAAGATGTTGATTTCCATTTTTCTTGCAAACCTAAGTCATTGGCATTCGTTTCTTTCTCCCAATTTTTTAGATCGTTAAAATTTTTATCCTCAATATTTTTAATATAACTGTCATTTTTCAGGAGCTGCGTTTCATTAAAATAATTGGAAAATGGTTTTAAAGCATCTTCAGAAATCCATGCTTGTGCAGGAGAACCGCCAACACTTGAGTTAATAATACCAATAGGAATTTTATGTTTTTCAAATTGTTTTTGTGCAAAGAAATAGGCAACAGCAGAAAAACCTCCAACTGTTTTAGGATTGGCAGAAATCCAATTTCCAGACTTAATACCCTTTTGAGGAACTTTAAAGTTCGGTTTTTTTGGAATTAAAAATTGTCTAATTTTACTATTGGTAGAATTTTTTAGTTCACTTTTATAGTGCTTAGCCACTTTTTGCATTTCAAATGACATATTTGATTGCCCAGAAGCAATCCATACATCACCAAAATAAATGTCGTTAATCTCAATGAAATTACTGGCAGAGATATTCATGGTATAAGGACCTCCACTCTTTTGTTTAGGTAATTTCACTTCCCATACGCCATTTTTATTTGCAGATGTTGTGTACGTTTTCTTTTTGAAAGAAACAATTACATCTTCATTTGCTGAAGCCCATCCCCATACTTTAATTTTTGTATCGCGTTGGAGAATCATGCCATCACTAATTAGTTCCGGAAGCTTTATTTGTGCGCTAACCGATAAAATACTAGCAAAAAAGAAACTGATTATACATCGTTCTTTAAATAATTTCATGATTTCTACAATTTATTAGAATGGGATTGTTTCAAAAATAGTAATTCTATTTAACTACTTCTCCTTTTTTTGCATTACAAGCTCCGATATTTGGCATTTCTTCTGATAAATCAATAGAATTCCCATAAAAATCTACAATCGGATATTTTGAGACATTTTTGAAAATACCTTTTCCAGCTCCTGGAATTGGTGGGCCTAGTTTTGCCAATCCTGCATTGATGGCTTCACTTGTTTTATGTAATTGAAAACCTTTTCTGTTAGCATGCGTGTTTGTGAAATCAGGGACAGCAAAAACAGGATGCTGGTCTAATTTTGTAAAACGTTTATTGATGTTTCCAGCATACAAATTGTTAGAAATAAACATTTCTGTATTGTTTGCGTTTATATGCATTTGTTTGTCGCCAATATTAGCACCGTTCATCGCACAAAAAATATTGTTGAAGATATAGGTGTTTTCTCCTTTGATATCAATAGCAGTTCCGTAGGGCTTGTTGATATATATGGTATTGTTGTAGATGTAATTTTCAGTGGCAAAATGTTTTCCTTTTTGTACAACATTGTTGATCCATAAAGTATGGTTGCTCGTTTTCCATTTTGGGTTTTGACGCCAACCATCGTTGATGCTTAGGTTGAATCGGTAAACAGAATTTTTATTACCGCCTAAAATTTCTACAAAACCACCTTCGCAATCTTCCATATAATTGTATTGGATAAAGGTGTTTATATTTTCATGATCGATGTGAATGCCATGCGAATCTAAATAACCTCTGATATGAAGGCAATCGTTGTATTGGATTACAGTATTGACACATCGCCAAGTCCAAACTGAACTACCTCTGTTGGCCATTCTAGGATCGGAATTGTCGCCAGGGTATTCGAAGATATTTTTTTCTATCAAGCAATTATAAGTTCTGATAGGTAAAATACAAGTTCCACCAGTTTTGAAGAATTTATTATTGCGAAACACAAAATCAACATTGCTGTTCATTTTTTCTGAACCAACACCTTTTAGGGCACCTGCGTGCTTGACATGAACTCCCAAACGTTGTAAGTTGGTAAAATAACAATTCTGTACAAGTACATTTTGAATGTTTTTTAGTGTTTTTTTGTTATTTCTAGTGCTGAAGAAACGGAGTGCGGCGACTTCTAGTCCGTTGAAGGCGTTTTCACCTTTTTCTTTTAAAATAGGGACGGGAGCATATACATTTTTAAAAGTAACATTGTCAAAGATGAAATTTTTTAAAGAACGATTTCCATTGTTCAAAATATAGATTCCAAAAGCATCTTGGTCTCGAACTCCCTCTCTGCTAGACAATCGATTGTTGTGGACTTCAATATCTTTAAAAATTAGGTTATCGTTATTTTTAACAAGAATGGCTTCTTGGAAATCACCTCCGTTTTTTTTACCAACTTCACCATTAATAATGGGTTGCTTTCCTTTTCCATAAGAAGTAATAATAATTGGTTTTCTTTTCGAACCAGAACCGTTAACGACAAAATGACCCAAAAAAGCATCATTTTTTCTAAACAATACTTTATCACCAGGTTTAAGTTTTATAGAATTAATTTTTTTTAGAGTCTTCCAGGGAGTCTTTTTTGTTCCTTTGTTTGAATCATTACCTTGTGAACTACTCAAATAATAATTTATTTGTCCAAAACCAATTGTAATTCTAGAAAATAAAAATAGGAGTATTAAAATCTTTGATTGGTTATTTTTTTGAGAGTTTTTTTTCATAAAAATCATTGTTATTATATACGATGTAATGCTACAAATGATTTTTTTAGAATGATTCATAATAATTATCCTTTAATCATTAACTATTATCTATATTAAAAGAAAAAATTAATCCTTTTTTATAAATGGGATGGCTTTGTTATTTTCAATTTTTATAAAATAAATTCCATTTTTCAAATTAGAAACATCGATATTGGTTCTAG
>CAWVTS010000144.1:0-6510 GCA_963933045.1 uncultured Lutibacter sp.
CTCATACTAAGTATCTATAAATAAATACCCCTCTAAAGCGGGTGCAAATATACAAACACTTTATGAAATTAACACTACAAAAAGGGTTCAAAGTTATTAACAATACTTGATAAGGGAGGTTACTCTCTCATAATATGAGAGATAAGAAATAATTATTTTTCAATATAAATAAGATTCTTGTTTTTTAAAGATAGTTCATGGTAATCAAAATCTAATTTAGAGGTTTGTTTTTCGAGTATTCCATCAATAAAAGCACGTTGTAAAATGTCTTCAATTATAAAATCTTCATTATTATTTGCTGGATTGTATTTTAACTTAAGGGATAGTTTAAATAATTTCGCAGTATTATTATACCAAAATGCATTCCAACCACTTCTTATTTCTTTAATTAAACCAAAAGTTGTAATTCCTGTTTGTCGATGAATTAGCTTTATTAAAATACGCCCTTCTGTTCTTGTTAGTTTTTTTAATTGATCGGTAAATTCTCCTTCCATGTACTTTTGAACTTTTTTAGTATATCTTTTACTTTTACTTTTAGATTTAATTTTCTCTAAACGTCTATTTAATACTTCCAAGCGTTCGGCAGCAAGCTTGGCATATGGATAGGCTCTTAAAGTTTTCTTTCTAAACCAATAATAATAATTACGATCATAATCTGACTTAAAATTTAATTTATTTAAAAGGCGTACTTCTTCTAATTCAATTAAAATTGAATCTCCACTGAAAATAATATAGTCTCCATATATATAGGTAGAGTCTTTTATAATTAACTCCTCTTCTTGGGCATAAAAATTCACCCCTAATATATATATCAATAACACAATTACTTTTTTCATCATTTGCTTTAATGCTAAAACTATTCCAAAATTACATCAATTATATTATTGATGTGCTCTACAATTATTTTTATAATGAATAAAACTTCACTATTTTTGATAAAAATAAATTTTATGAGTAAAAAAGCATCAATATTAAATAAAAAATCAATTGATTTTCTTGAAAAATATTTAAATAACGCCTCTCCTACTGGTTATGAAAGCGAAGGTCAAAAAATTTGGATGGAATATCTAAAACCATATGTTGATACATTTATAACAGACAACTATGGTACTGCAGTAGGAGTAATAAATCCTGACGCAAAATTCAAAGTAGTAATTGAAGGGCATGCAGATGAAATTTCTTGGTATGTAAATTACATTACTGACGATGGGCTGATATACGTGATAAGAAATGGTGGTAGTGACCATCAGATTGCACCATCAAAAAGGGTAAACATTCACACTAAAAAAGGAATTGTTGAAGGTATTTTTGGTTGGCCAGCAATTCACACTAGAAATGGTGGGAAGGAAGAACCACCAAAATTAGACAATATTTTTATTGATGTAGGGTGTAAAACCAAAAAAGAAGTTGAAAAATTAGGCGTTCATGTTGGATGTGTGATTACATATCCGGATCAGTTTTTTATTCTAAATAAAACAAATTTTGTGTGCCGTGCATTGGACAACAGAATGGGTGGTTTTATGATTGCAGAAGTCGCTAGACTCTTAAAAGAGAATAAGAAAATACTTCCGTTTGGTCTGTATATTACTAATTCTGTTCAGGAAGAAATTGGTCTTAGAGGTGCAGAAATGATTACGCATACTATTAAACCTGATGTCGCTATTGTTACTGATGTTTGTCATGATACAACAACACCTATGATAAATAAGAAGAAGGAAGGAGAAACCAAGTCTGGTGATGGACCTGTGATTTCTTACGCACCAGCTGTTCAAAATAATTTAAGAGAGTTAATTATAGATACTGCTGAAAAGAATAAAATTCCTTTTCAAAGATTAGCATCTTCTAGGGCTACAGGAACAGATACTGATGCGTTTGCATACTCAAACGGAGGTGTGCCAAGTGCTCTAATTTCATTAGCACTGAGGTATATGCATACTACTGTTGAAATGGTTGCAAGAGAAGATGTTGAAAATGTTATCAAATTAATTTACGAAAGCGTGTTGAAAATTGATCCAAAAAAAGGATTTAGTTATTTCAAATAATATCTATGGATGACGAATTGATTGATATATTAAATGAAGATTTAACTATTCAAAAAACTTGTCTAAAATCTTATGCTCATATGCACGGTTTACTTCATGCTTCTGTGCATATTTGGTTTTATACTAGTAGTGGTGAAGTATTATTACAAAGAAGAGCAAAAACTAAAATTGCTTTTCCAAGTTTATGGGATATTTCTGTAGCAGGTCATATAACTTCTGGTGAAAATAAATACGAAGCAGCAATTAGAGAAGTAAAAGAAGAGATTGGAATAGACATTTCTAAAAAAGAATTAATTAACATTGGTGCTTTCAAAGAAAAAATTAAACATACTTCTTCATTTCTAGATAATGAAATACATCACTTATTTTTATGCCAATTAAACTTTGAAATTGAACAACTAAATATTCAAGTAGAAGAATTATCAGAATTGAAATTAATTTCAATAGAAGAATTTCAAAATGATTTAAAATCTTTAAGTTCGAAAAAAGAATACGTCCCGAATCAGCAAAATTATTATAAAATCATTATTTCAGAAATATCAAAATATCTATAAAACAAAAAAATCCACTTAATAAGTGGATTTTAAATATTTTAATTAAACTAGTTATAGTTTCTTCTTTATTTCTAATTTTTGTGTATCAACTTCTTCACCGTCAACAAACATAGTATAATAATATGTTCCAGGTTCTAAGTGATTTTTATCACAAATAATTTTTCCATTACCTCTTTGATAAACTTTTACTTTTTGAAATACATTTTTTTCAGCATCACTAACATAAACGTAAACTGATGAAAACTCTTCTGAAATGAAAAAAGATAGTGATGTTTCTACATCGGTAATAACAGCATTCCCGACAAATGATGCTTTTTTATTATTATTCGCGTTTATTGCTATAATGCAAAAAATTAATAATAAAAAACTAATTAATAATTTTTTAATATCCATGATATTTTAGTAGTTTAATAGGAATGGTAAAGATATAATTTTTAAAAAAAAAATAACTTAAACCACCTTGAAATTGGTGAATTGCAATAAAATCTATATAAAAGGTATGAAAATGCAACTAATAAACATCTTTACTTACTAGATTCAATAATTTCATTAACTACGTAAGGGTTCAATAATGTAGAGATATCTCCTAAATTATCTAATTCGTTAGCTGCAATCTTACGTAAAATACGTCGCATTATTTTCCCACTCCTAGTTTTAGGTAATCCGGATACAAATTGAATTTTATCACATTTAGCAATTGGACCTATTTTATCTGAGATTAATTTATTGATTTCAATTTTTAAATTATCACTAGCAATTACTTCATTATATAATATTACATAAGCATATAATGCATTTCCTTTAATATCATGAGGGAAACCAACGATGGCGCTTTCTACCACTTGTTCATGTTCATTAATTGCATTTTCAATTGGTGCAGTTCCTAAATTATGACCAGAAACTATAATAACATCATCAACTCTACCTGTAATTCTATAATCTCCATTATCATCACGTAAAGCACCATCACCAGGAAAATAATAATTTGGATATGCAGAGAAATAGACATTTTTATAACGCTGATGATTACCATAAATAGTTCTCGCTAAACTTGGCCAAGGATGTTTAATTACCAAAGTTCCTTCTGCTTTAATATTAGATATCTCATTTCCTTTTTCATCTAATAGTACTGGTTGAATTCCAGGTAAAGGCAACGTTGCAAATGTTGATTTATCTTCTGTAATACCTGCCAAAGAAGAAATCATGATACCTCCTGTTTCAGTTTGCCACCAAGTATCTACTATTGGACATTTATTTTTACCTACATTATCATCATACCAATGCCAAGCCTCTTCGTTTATTGGTTCTCCAACTGTTCCTAAAACTTTTAAACTTGATAAGTCATATTTAGTCACCAATTCTTTTGGGTGTTTGGCTAAAGCTCTAATTGCTGTTGGTGCTGTATAAAATTGAATTACTTTATGTTTCTCGCAAATCTTCCAAAACCTTCCATAATCAGGATAACTTGGGACTCCTTCAAACATTACAGTTGTACCGCCTGATATCAATGGACCATAAACAATATAACTATGACCAGTAACCCAACCAATATCAGCTGTACACCAATAAACATCTCCTTGATTATATTGAAAAACATTTTGAAACGAATATGCAGAATACACCATATAACCTCCACATGTATGAACCATCCCTTTAGGTTTTCCAGTTGATCCTGAAGTGTATAAAATAAATAATACATCTTCAGAATCCATTATTTCCGCTGGACAATTATCAGAAACACCAACTAATTGTTCATGCCACCAAACATCAATTTCATCATTCCAAGAAATATTTTGTTTTGTGCGTTGAAATACAATTGATTTTTCAATACTTGGGCAACTCTTTAAAGCTTCATCTGCTATATCTTTTAAAGGAGTCGTTTTGTCACCCCTAAAACCACCATCTGCAGTTAATAGAACTTTACATTCAGCGTCATTAATTCTCGCTGCCAGTGCTGTTGATGAAAAGCCTGCAAAAACAACAGAGTGAATTGCTCCAATTCTTGCACAGGCTAATACAGCAATTGACAATTCTAAAACCATTGGCATATAAATACAAACTCTATCTCCTTTTTTAACATGATTGGCTTTTAAAACATTTGCAAATCGAGATACTTTAGAATGCAACTCTTTATATGTTAAATGCAATGCCTCTTCATCTGGATTATTAGGCTCCCAAATAATTGCAGTTTGATCACCTTTAGTCTCAAGGTGTCTATCCAAACAGTTTTCTGTAATATTTAGTTTTCCACCAACAAACCATTTTGTTTCTGGTTTAGACCAATCAAACTCTAATGTTTTAGACCATTTTTTTCTCCAAAAGAAGTGTCCAGCAATTTCTCCCCAAAATTCTGACGGGTTTTCTACTGATTTTTTATAAGCTTCTTTATATTCTTTTAAAGAAGAAATTTTAAAGTTCATTGTTGTTTTTTTGGTGCATCTAAAATATGAAATTATATTTGACTTAAGTAAAATTATTTTAACTAATGGAACTTTTTGAAATGCAAACTATATTTAACTCTCATTGGGAAGTAATTCTACTTTTCTTGATGGTTGCTATATCATACTCTTCGGTAGGATTTGGTGGTGGCTCAAGTTACTTAGCTATACTAGCGTTAACAGGAATAGCCTTTACACAGATTCGATCAACAGCCTTACTATGTAACATAATAGTTGTTTTTGGAAATATAATTTTATTTCAAAGAGAAAAACTTTATAACTGGGAAAAAGTAATTCCATTAGTTTTATTTAGTGTTCCAATGGCATTTATTGGAGGGTATTTAAAAATTAGTCAAATTTTCTTTTTTATTCTTTTAGGAATTACTCTATTATTTGCAGCAATTACAATGTGGTTTTCTAAAAAACTTGTTTTAAAAGGCAAACTTGAAACTAGTGAAATAAACACTATCAAAAATGCAAGTTATGGTGGGATAATTGGCTTTATCTCTGGAATGGTTGGTATTGGAGGAGGAATATTTCTTGCTCCTATTTTACATTTAACTAATTGGGATAGTCCGAAAAAAATTGCAGCAATCGCAAGTTTTTTTATTCTAGTAAATTCTATTTCAGGTTTAATAGGTCAATATTCAAATCCTATTTTCACGATAGATTGGAAATTAACTTCAGTTCTTTTATGTACAGTTTTTATAGGAGGTCAAATTGGTAGTAGAATGAGTCGTAAGTACCTCTCTCCTATTAAATTAAAAAGAACAACAGCAATTTTAATTGCAATTGTAGGTATTCGAATTTTATTAAAATATTTGGTTTAATCTTCTTTTCTTAATGTACCTATTTCGTTCTAAAGGAGTAGCAATTTTATTAGATACACCTAAAAAAGAATCACAAGTTTAGAAACACAAATCCCTTTTCAATCAGACTTAGAAAAAGCAATACAAGATTTACATAATTATTAAGTATATTTATCATCGAAATAAAAATAAAGTTCATGAATAACAAGCAAATCATCTTTAAAAAACGTCCTTCTGGAACTCCAGACTCAGATACTTGGCAATTAGAAACAAATCTTGTTCCAGAATTAGAAGAAGGAGAAATCTTAATTCAACATCATTATATTTCTTTAGACCCTGCAATGCGTGGTTGGATGAATGACACAAAATCTTACATTCCACCAATTGCTTTAGATAATGTTATGAGAGCTGGTTCTATTGGAAAAGTTATTAAAAATAATGGAAACTCAAAATTTGATGTTGGAGATTGTGTTACAAGTTGGGGTGGCGTGCAACAATATGCTATTACAAACGGAGATGGTTGGTATAAAGTTGATGAGCGTTTAGCGCCAATGCCAATGTATATTAGTACTTTAGGAATGCCTGGAATGACTGCTTATTTCGGAATTACAGAAGTTGGTAAAATTAAAGACGGTGATATTGTATTAGTTTCTGGAGCTGCTGGAGC
>CAWVTS010000145.1:0-6482 GCA_963933045.1 uncultured Lutibacter sp.
GCTGTTTTTTTAGAAAAAGCTTTTAAAGAAGAAAAAATGAATAGTGATTATATTACAATAGAGTTTTTGGCTAATAATTGGATTAATAGCATTAAAGACAAAACGAGAAAAATAATAGAATATGCACTTTAACAATCTGAACAAAATATTTATAATAGCAGAACTATCAGCAAATCATGGAGGAAGCTTAGACGTAGCTAAAGAAACAGTTAGAGCTGCTAAAAGAGCGGGTGCGGATGCAATTAAACTACAAACTTATACAGCTGACACTATTACATTAGATGTGAAAAATGATAACTTTAAAATAAATCATGGTACCGCATGGGATGGACAGTATTTATATGATTTATACAAAGGCGCATCATTACCGTGGGAATGGCACAAACCAATATATGATTTAGCAAAAGAAGAAGGATTGGTGTGTTTTTCATCGCCTTTTGATAAAACTGCAGTCGATTTTTTAGAAGATTTAAATACGCCTGTTTATAAAATAGCTTCTTTTGAAATTACAGATATTCCATTAATAAAATATGTTGCTAGCAAAAAAAAACCTATCATTATTTCAACAGGGATAGCTACTATTGAAGATATTGAACTTGCAATTAAAACATGCAAGGAAGTTGGAAATAATGACATTACCATACTAAAATGTACATCTGCTTATCCTGCTAGTCCAGAAGACGCTGATTTACTAACAATTCCTGACATTGAAAAAAGGTTTAATGTAAAAGCGGGCCTGTCTGACCACACAATGGGAATTGAAGCTCCAATGATAGCCGTAGCCTTAGGTGCGACTGTTATTGAAAAACATTTTATTATGGATAAAAAAATTGGAGGCGCAGATGCTCATTTTTCCTTAGACGAAACAGAGTTTAAGCAGATGGTTGATGCTGTGCGTTTAACTGAAAAGTTAATGGGTAGGGTAAATTATGAAATGACAGATAAAAAGAAGAAAAGTCGTGAATTTTCCCGATCATTATTTGTAGCCCAAGATGTTAAAGAAGGAGATGTAATTACAGAAGAAAACGTAAGGTCAGTAAGACCAGGCTATGGACTACATCCTAAATATTATAAGGAAGTGTTGGGGAAAAAATTTACAGGTAAGATTGATCGAGGAGAACCTTTGTCCATTAACATGATTGAAAGCCTTTAAAATGAAATTACCATTTATAGAAAACAGACACAAAACATGTTTTTTTGAACTAATTACGAATCAATTAAGCAAAAATGGTCACGAAATACATTGGCTTGTTCACAACATGCAGTCTTTACCTTCATGGAATTCTTTAAAGTATATTATTGATTATCCATCTAAAAAAATAAATGATTTTAAAAAGGATGAAAGCGTCGAAATAATAATTATAAATGATAGACAAATTAATCACTTTAATAAACTAGACACATCTTATTTTTACTACCACAATAATAAGATTGTTCAGTATTTAAAAAGTTTAAAACTAGAATTTGTATTTGGAGATGTAACAGCTTATCACGAGTTACTAAATATAAGTAACAGTAAAAACAAAAGATATTTTATTTAAACTCATCTACTTGTAGGTGTCATATTGGGCATTTTTGCCATCATATTTCCGATTAATAAACTTAACATCGAAGAGTATGGTACTTCTGGCATATAAAATTATGTAAAACTATTTAAATGAAAAGTAAATTATTAGCAATATTTTTTAGATTTTCGGGTATTTCGGGAAAGTTTTTAGTCGTTTTTTTAATTACAAAAAAAATATCATTAGAATTTCAAGGGGAGTACACATTAATTAACACCAATATCGCATTACTAATTATTTTTTTAGGTCTTGATTTTTATACATATACCAACAGGGTTATTGTTAAACAAGTTGATAAGTTAGTTTTTGTACTTAAAAATAGTCTTGTTTTTTATGGGATAATGTATTTGTTTTTTATTCCAGTTTTAATGTACATGACACACTCTGGATTGGTGCCAAAAAACTTAGCTGTTTTGTTCTTTTTCTTAACAATAACAGAGCACCTTTCACAAGAGTTATTTAGAATATATATTGCGATTGAAAAAGTGACATTAGCCAATATTCTTTTTTTTTTAAGAACAGGAACTTGGTCATGGGCTATTTCAATTTATTTAATTTTTATTGAAAATAGTAATGTTACATTATTTAATATATTAATGATTTGGCTAGTGTTTTCATTCGTTTCAGTAATTATTGGATTATTTTTTATTCCTAATATAAAAAGTTTCAGTAAAGAAAAAGTTGACAAAAAAATCATATACGAAGGAACTAAGGTCGCTCTTTTGATGTTTGTTTCCACAATTTTTTTAAAGATGATAGAATACTCGGATAGATATTTTATAAACTACTTTCTTGGAAAAAAAGAATTAGGAATATATGCCTTCTATTATCAAATTTCAAATATAATAAATGTAGTTATATTTACGCTCTACATATCTTATGCATATCCCAAAATATTAAAAATTGTGTATAAAAGTGATTTAATTTCACTAAAAAAAGAAAAAAAGAAATTAACGAATAACACACTTATAATTATTTTAATAGCTTTATTTTTAAGCTTTACAATTTTACCGTATATTTTGGATATTGTTGGGAAAAGCGAATTAACTAAAAATATTGGTATAGTTTATATACTAATATTTGCCTCACTCTTTTTTAATCTGAGTTTTTCAAGCCATTTTATATTAGTCGCAGAAGAGAAAGAGAAACTGATACTTAAAGCCACTATTGTAGCCTGCTTTATTAATTTACTTCTTAATCTAATCTTATTGCCTATTTTGGGTGTCTATGGTTCTGCAGTTGCCTTATTAATAAGTAGTTTTGTGTTATTTATTATCAAAGCTGGTTATGAAAAAAACACAATAAGTAAATGGAAAAAATAAATAATTTAGTAATCTTGACAACACCATTTCACAAGGAGGTTGTAGAGAAAACCCATCCAAATTTAATTAACGAACTAGGTACTTTGGTATTATACAGTAAGTTTGTTGATGCAAGTGATATTTATACACATAAAACATTATTAACTGATTATCAGTTCTCTAGAAGCAAATTGTTTTCAAACCCTTTTAAAAATTATAAAAATACAGTAACTAAATTTAGAGATGTTAAAAGCGATGTAGAAAGGATAAATCACAAATTTAATTTTTCTAATAATTTAAAAATAGTTATTTGTTCCGATAAAGACATATTTACTCAACTTATGTTAAATTCCTTGTTTAAACATGAAAATAAAAGAGAATTAATAGCAATAGATGAAGGCTTAGGGTTTTATATCAGAACTACATTAAAAGACAAGCTTTTCGCACTATTATATAGAGTTATCACACCAATTTTGTTTGGGTCAAAACTTTACTATGTGAAAAGAATTGGGGTTTACCCAAAAATAAATAAAATTTATGTTAGAGATATTACTTTATTGCCTAAAAACTTAAAAAATGAAGATAAATATAAAGAGTTTAGATTAAATACAAGGGACAACGAAATAAAATCAATCAAGAAAGGGAGTGTTTTGTTTTTTTCTTTTCCAGAGCAAGATTATCAAATGAATCAAAATATAAAATACAAATTAATTTCAGAAATAGCAAACTTTGCAAAAAAAAGGAACAAGGTGTTAACAGTTAAGCCACACCCTAGAGAAAATATTAATTTTGAAAAGCTTAAGGGCTTAACGAATATTGTTATTTCAGATAAAAGTGTGGCAGGAGAAAATATAGATTACTTCGACTATGAGTTTATTATAAATTTTTTTTCGTCTATGATTTTGGATATTGTAGAACATGATTATCCTAAAAGCAATTTATTAACAATAGGATTACACCAAAAACCGTTAATAGAATTTAAGGATGGGCTAAAATACTGTTCGTTAAAAGACTTTATAGCTTCTGATTTAATAAATATATAAAAATTTTGAAAACACATCTATCTATCAATACTATACTGTCTTTAGTATTGATGTATCCGCTAATTTTACTTTTCCCTAGTTTACTAGGGTATCAAGCATTTTTTTTAACATCGCCATACTTTTTTTTAATATTTATTTTTTTAATATTTATTTTTTTATTAAAAGAGAAAATACCATATTTCAAACTTTTACCAGTTGTAATGAGTCTTTTGGTTATCAGTATAATTAATTTCTCATCTTTAAGATATTCATTACCAATTTTCTTTTTACTTTTTATTTTTCTAGTAATGTTTTTTCTAAAAAAAGTAAATACTACCATAAATATAAAAAGTATTCCCATTTTTTTTCTTATTTATATAGTCTGTTCAATTCCTTTTCTCTTCTTAGAGAATGGAAAAGAAGCTACAGGAAGGTTTGTTGGTTTCATTGGGTCTCCAACAGTCTATGCGGGTGTAATTACTGCTCTTTATATTCTTGTTTCCAAAGGATGGGGCGTTAAGTCGTATAAGTTTATAATATCAACAATAATCGTATTTAGTTTAGTTTATTTAACTAAGACAAGGCTCATATTAATTTTTATTCTAATCTTCCCTTTTTTGAAATATTTTTTAGAGAACAAAATATTTTTTTCATTAAAGAAAGTTTTTCTTACCTTTTTAATTACTATAATGTCTGTTTATCCTTTATATGAACAAGTAGTTAAAACTTTCCCTAGCTTAGTGAGTGTTAGGTATGAAGACAATAGAGACGCTTCATTTGGCTTAAGATACTTTGTGTATAAAAAACTAATTACAGAATATTCTGAAGGATCTTTTATAGAAAAAATGTTAGGTAAAGGAAATGAATATTCTAGAACATATATCAAAGACTTATTTAGGTTTGACTTAATGCCTCATAACGATTTTATTCGCATACTAATAGATTGGGGGTTTTTAGGTCTCATCTTGTTTATAGGGTTCTTATACAAGATTTCCACAAAAAACAAAGAGACTTGTTTTCTTTCAATTGTTTACATGCTATTGTTTTATTCAAATATGGTTTTTAATCTTTTTTTAATTTCAATATTAATTATTTTTTATTTCGCAGAAGAAGATGATCAGTAGTTGTTTAAAACTAATAAATTTCTTTAAAAGCCATAAGTTTTTCTTATCGATAACATATGCATTTTCGTTTTCGTTTTCTTTGACACCTTTTTTTTCTTCATTATTACTAAGTTGTTTTGTTTTGTTAGGAGTTTTTCACATTCAAAAAACAAACGCTTTTTTTTGGAATTATAAAAAAGTGATTTTATATTTTTCATTATTTCTCATGTATTTATTTTACATGTTTATTCCTCCTTTTTTTGAAAGAGGTATAACATTAGTTTATAGGATTCTTCCAATATTAATTCTACCCAATATTATATACTTTTCTAGTCTTCAAGAAAAGATGAATTACAAAGTTTTTAAAAGATGCTATGTATTGGGAATTATAACGTCTATATCAATTTCTTTAATTGGTGGGACATATAATTCTATAGCGCACGATAACATACAACATCTGTTTTATTATAAACTTTGTAGTGTTTTACATCTTCACCCAACGTATTATTCTTTATATATAATAACCGCCCTTCATTTCATTAGATTAGATGAAAGTAAGCTAGTTAAGGAATATAAAAACGGGATTATTGTGTTGTTTTTAATATTTATCTTTCTTCTTCAAACAAAAATTGCTGTAATTTATTTGATAATTTATTATATAATTATTTCACCTAAATTGAATAAAAAAGATATAATATCAAGAAAGCATTTTGTCTTTTTGATAGCATTTGTTGTCATATTAAGTCTAAGGCTTGATTACAATAGGTTCTACGATTTTTTTAAATCTAGGGCAACAGTTGAAATTGGAAATCAATTAGAAGATGGAGTTTCTCAAAGGCTATGGCTATGGAAAGAGGCTATTAGCCAAATAAAAGAACGCCCTTGGTTCGGACAAGGTCTCGGCTCACAGGATACAATCTTTAAATGGAATGTCGAAAAAAAATTATTATCAAGTCAAGACTCTTATAGTTATGTTATTGCATCTAAAAATATTTCAAAGTTAAATTTACACAATCAATATTTGCAAATATTTTACGAATTAGGAATTGTAGGAGGCGTGTTTTTTCTACTGTCCATTACTTTTATTTTAGCTAAAGCTATGAAAACAAATCAACAAGATTTTCTATATATATATATATTGTTTTTATTTTTCATGTTAACAGAAAACCTGCTTGAAAGGCAAATGGGAGTATATTTTTATGCATTTATACTTTCTTGTTTGTATTTTGAGAAGGGGTTATTGTCGGCTTGTAATAAAAAATAAATAAAACACTTATTGTATAGATTTGTGACGAAAAATTTTCAAAATAGTAACCAGCTAACATTGACAATGTTGTTATAGTTGAAATAAATACTAAACCAAATAAATCTAAAGACAATTTTTTTAATACCAACTTTAAATACAGATAGCAATACATAAAACCTCCAACGCAGCCAAAAAACAGAAAAATATCAAAGAAAGACATCTCTGTCAAGCACGGGATAGTCATT
>CAWVTS010000146.1:0-6472 GCA_963933045.1 uncultured Lutibacter sp.
GTCTATCTGAAAACTGGTTATTTAAAGAGTTGGGGAAGGAACATTGGGATTTGCTTTGTAATGGATTAAATGCAAATTCTAGTGATTTAAAGGATGATTTAGGAAATAGACTTTATGCCACTTTTGTCAGAATTAGAATTCAAAGCGAATTTTCTCTTCGTGATTTTCAGGAAAATGAACACATTAAAATGCAAGGCTCCATAGGTAGATTTGGTGGTGGAATGTATTTCAGCGAATTTAAATTCCAGTCAGCAACAGATCAAACTAAATTTATACAAGCAAATTTAATGACAAGCTTTTCAATCAGAAACTCTACTGGAAATAAAGAGCTAGTCAAAAGTCAACCTTCAACTTCAATTAATTCAATTGAGAACTTTAATCAATTTCCAGCTTTTGGGAATGAATATAGATTGGTAAAAAAACAAGAATTAAAACAAATTGAAGTTAATGGTCATTCATTTGATATAATTGATACTGTTATCTTCCATTCAGAGTATAAACTTAACCCGTATTATGACTTGAATGGTGTTGGATTATTATATTTCGCTTCCTATCCAACCATAAATGATTGCTGCGAAGCAAATTACTTCAACTCTAAGCGAGACAATAATGACAGATGGGAGCAGACATACGTCACAACCGCAAGAGATATATTATACTACGCGAATTGTGATGTAAATGATTCTATTATTTATAAACTCAACACTCATGAAGAAGTAAGTCATACTAAGGTAAAATTGAGTTCATCCCTGTATAGAAAATCCGACAATAAATTGATGGCAAGAATATTCACAATAAAAAATAGAATTCTATGAAAAAGGCGTTAATATTTGGAGCAAGTGGTCATGCAAATGTTATCGCTTCAATATTGTATAATAAACAAATGGAAATATTTTTTATTGATATTGCCCCAACAAAAGGTGATGTTATTAATGAAGATGATTTCTTTAATGATATACATAGTTATATAAACGAAAACATCTACATAGGAATTGGCTCTAATAAAATAAGAACAAGAATTTATGAAAGGCTTGTTAATTCAGGTATAACGCCTTCGAATTGTATTGCCGAAGATTCATTTATTGCTCATGATGCTCAGTTAGGGAGTGGAATTGTTATATGTCCGGGAAGTGTTATCGGATCCAAAGCAATAATTGGTAACAACACGATTGTAAATTCCCTATCAAGTATTGATCACGATTGTATTTTAGGAAACAATAGTCAAGTAACAGCAGGTGTAACTTTCGGAGGAAATGTTACCACAGGTGAAAATTGTTTCTTTGGTGTAAAAAGTGCCGTAGTTCCTAACATTAGAATAGGACACAACTCTATTATCATGGCTGGGAGTGTAATCTATAAAGATATACCTGAAAACGTAATGGTAGGAGGTAACCCAGCACGGCTAATGAAAAAAGTGTAAATATCGCTAACATTGTTTATAGTGGTTAGCATCTTGCGGGATGGTAAGACACCATGCACGGAACGTTAGGTACAATTAAAAAAATGAGAACATTATTATACATATTTCTATGCTTTCCAATACTTAGTGTTTCCCAAAACTTGGAATCAACAACAAATATTAATATAATTAAATCGTGGTCTCAAGAACCAAGTGGGTATAGCTATCCAATGAATATAAACGTTCCAGCAGGAATCGTGCCTCCAAATGGATTCCCCGTCTGCATATTACTTCATGGAAATGGCGGAAATGGAGCAGGCATGATGAATGAATTCATGGATATATTGGAATGTCATGCTCTAGTGGCACCAACGGGCTATTTAAATAGTTGGAATATTTGTGCAGAAGATAGCGATGCTCCTGATATTGAAATGATAAATGACCTTGTCAATATTTTACAAACTTACTCCAATATTAATCCAAATAAAATCAGGATTATAGGCTCTTCTAATGGGGCGGGTTTAGCAAATAATATTTTTATAGAAAATAAAAATACAGGAATTGACATTGTGTGTGCTATTGTTTCTCATTTAAATGAACCACAATATCATTTAGGAAATTTTTATAAACCAAGTGCTTCAACTGACCCTTTAAGTTCTTTCTGTGGTTATGATAATTTGGTTAATCCTTTAGCCACCAGAAAATACTTAAGTATAAGTAATGACAATGACCCAATCATTCCATATTCAGGTGGTACATCCGTTGTTGGAATTGACTTTTTACCTGCTGAAACAGCCGCTTATAATATAGCCTTAAATCAAGGCTATACAGGTAGCCAACTAACATCAGGAATAACGATGGGTAACCCTCAAATAACAGAATATTCGTATTTATCAGGAGATGTAGTACACATCAAAGGCGATGCAGCTCATGATGCCAACAATACGCAACTAGATTATATAAAAGATTACTTTTTAGATTGTGCTGATGTTTTAAACATTGAAGATTATAATCTTGATAAAATCAAAGTTTATCCAAATCCTACCAACTCCAAGATTACAGTAACAGGGGCTTATAATAAAACCATCGAATATTCAATTTTCAATGTGTTTGGTCAACTAGTTTTAAGTGGTAATGGGACTTCAGATACTCTACAGATTAATCTATCTGAATTAGATTCGCAAGTATATTTTCTTAAAATCAATAACAAATTAATCAAAATTATTAAAAATAAATAAAATATAAAAGTGCCTAACACGTAATATACTCCATAATTTTGCCGCAGGCGCAACACAAAATTACGCAGCATATTACCACGGTTGGCTAAAAACTCCATCTGACTGAAAAAAAAAATCGATTCTCATTAATCAAACTCGAACGAGAATTATTTTTTTTAAAAAAGACATATATGAGACTATTACAACAGAAGTTGATTTTTTAACTTTGAATAATTGAAACAAAATTTATGAGTATATATATTAAATATCTAGAAGAAATTGAAGAAAGAAAAGGTCAAGGGCTCCAACCGAAACCAGTTGATAGCGCAGAATTATTAAAAGTTCTCATTGATCAAATTAAGGATGGAAATAATGAGCACAGAGCGACGTCATTAGATTTCTTTATATATAATGTATTACCAGGCACTACTCATGCAGCTCGTGGAAAAGCAGATTACTTAAAACATATTATTCTTGGACTTGAAACGGTAAAAGAGATTTCACCAGAATTCGCTTTTGAGCAATTATCACACATGAAAGGTGGACCATCCATCGATGTGTTATTAGACCTTGCCTTAGGTGGTGACGAAAACATCGCTAAAAAAGCTGCTGAAGTAATGAAAACTCAAGTTTTCTTATACGAAGCAGATATGGATCGTATTAAAGTAGCCCATGAAAATGGATCTGAACTTGCTACTGACTTATTAAAAAGTTATGCTGAAGCAGAGTTTTTTACTAAACTACCTGAATTAGAAGAAGAAGTTAAAATTGTAACATTTGTTGCCGGTATTGGTGATATTTCTACAGATTTACTTTCTCCAGGTGCTGATGCACACTCTCGTTCCGATAGAGAATTACATGGACAGTGTATGTTTGAGCATAATAAAGAACAACAAAAAGCACTTTTAGCTTTGCAAGCACAACACCCTGATAAGCGTGTGATGTTATTGGCTGAAAAAGGAACAATGGGAGTTGGTTCTTCAAGAATGTCAGGTGTAAATAACGTTGCTTTATGGATTGGCAAAAAAGCTAGTAAATATGTACCTTTTATAAACATTGCACCAGTTATTGCAGGCACAAATGGTATATCTCCAATATTCTTAACGACAGTTGGTGTAACTGGTGGTATTGGTTTAGATCTTAAAAACTGGGTTAAAACCTATGATGCAGACGGTAAGCTAATCGTTGATAAAGATGGTGATGCTGTATTAAAACAATTATACTCTGTTGATACAGGTACTGTACTAACAATAAATACTAAAGAGAAAAAATTATACAACGGCGACAAGGAATTAATGGACATTTCTTCTGCGTATACTCCTCAAAAAATGGAGTTTATGAAAGCTGGAGGTTCTTACGCTATTGTATTCGGTAAGAAATTACAAACATTTGCTGCAAATACATTAGGAGTAACAGCTCTTACCGTTTTTGCTCCTTCTCAAGAGATTTCTCATAAAGGACAAGGATTAACAGCAGTGGAAAAAATATTTAACAAGAATGCTGTAGGTACTTCAGGTGCTACTTTACACGCAGGTTCTTATGTTCGTGTTGAGGTAAATATTGTAGGATCACAAGATACTACTGGTTTAATGACTTCTCAAGAATTAGAGATGATGGCAGCTAAAGTAATTTCACCTATCGTTGATGGTGGTTACCAATCTGGCTGTCATACTGCTTCTGTTTGGGATGATAAATCGAAAGAAAATATTCCGCGTTTGATGAAGTTTATGCATGACTTCGGTTTAATTACCGCACGTCATCCGGAACATAAATACAAACCAATGACCGATGTTATACATAAGGTTTTAAATGACCTTACTGTTGATGATTGGGCAATTATTATTGGAGGAGATTCACATACAAGAATGTCTAAAGGAGTGGCTTTTGGTGCCGATTCAGGTACAGTTGCTTTAGCATTAGCAACCGGAGAAGCTTCTATGCCAATTCCAGAATCTGTTAAAGTAACTTTTAAAGGAGAAATGAAACCTCATATGGATTTCCGTGATGTTGTTCATGCTACACAATCACAGATGTTGAAGAAATTCGGTGGAGAAAACGTTTTTCAAAGTAGAATTATTGAAGTACACATAGGAACACTTCTTGCCGATCAAGCATTTACATTTACAGATTGGACTGCGGAAATGAAAGCGAAAGCATCTATTTGTATTTCAGAACCAGAAACTTTAATTCAGTCATTGGAAATAGCGAAAAGTCGTATCCAAATTATGATTGATAAGGAAATGGATAATGACCCACAAGTATTACAAGGTTTAATAGACTTGGCTAATAAGCGAATTAACGAAATAGAAACGGGTAAAAAACCGCCATTAACACCAGATGATAATGCAAAATATCACGCTGAATTTGAAGTAGATTTAGCTATCATAGACGAGCCAATGATTGCGGATCCAGATGTACATAATGAAGATGTTTCTAAGCGTTACACGCACGATACGATTAGAGAATTATCTTTCTATGAAGGTGAAAAGCACATAGATTTAGGCTTTGTAGGATCTTGTATGGTTCATAAAGGTGATATTAAAATTGTTTCTAAAATGCTTAAAAACCTTGAAGACCTTCATGGTGAAGTTGTATTTAAAGCACCATTAGTACTTGCGGCTCCTACATACAATATTATTGATGAGTTAAAAGAAGAAGGCGATTGGGAAATGCTTCAAAAATATTCTGGATTTGAATTTGACGATAATAAACCTAAACCTATAGCACGTTTAGAGTATGATAATATTTTATACTTAGAGCGTCCTGGTTGTAACCTTTGTATGGGTAACCAAGAAAAAGCGGAAGGTGGAGATACCGTAATGGCAACTTCAACTCGTTTATTTAAAGGTCGTGTTGTAAAAGATACGGATCGTAAAAAAGGAGAGTCTTTATTAGCTTCGACACCAGTCGTTGTGCTTTCTGCAATTTTAGGGAGAATACCAACTATTGAAGAATATAAAGCAGCCGTAAAAGGGATCAAATTGACACAGTTTTCACCTCCAATCACGAAGATGACTTCAAAACCAGGTCACTTACTCACATTTTAAAAGCATACAAAATTGTGCAGACAGATGTTATAGAGTTTGGTTGTATTAAGTCTGAACGTGAAGACGATATGACTACTTCTATATAAAAATGGCATTGATCTTAATAAAAAAATAGAGCAAATTGAATTACCTCAATTTGTAAATAGGGAATAAACATAAAAACGAGTTGTTACGAAGGAATATCTTTCTTGCTTTTCATAATCAAAATCATTTTATACAAAACTTTAAGTGATTATATATACTGACAACAGATATATGCTATACGATTGCCAGTGTTCTTGTATTCCTAGGGACTAGAGCCTTACATGCAAGATATCTATGAATAACGATATGTTTATATGGCATGATTTTAAAAACTTCTCTACTATTATTCCATTTAATTTGGACTATCGAGGATTAGAATTTCACTGCTCCATAGATCAATATCGCGAGGTAATAAATCTAATTAGAAATAGTAAAGCTAAAAATGTCTTTGCTTGAATTTATACTATTAAATATCATCAAATAGTAGTGAAAGCTGAAATTCATTTGTTACAGGAAAATCCAACTTTACCTCATAAAAATAGCAGCAGCTAACATTAGATATGCTCCTTCGTCACAGACGGCAGATATTATCCCATCGGTAAACACAAAAGAATGAAAAGAAAGATACTTAGTTTTGAACTTCACTCTCATAGTCATCCATTTTTAGAGACTCTGAGTATGCAGTATGCTAACTCAAATCAACTGCTGTTCAGAGTTTCTTTAAAAGTAATCTCTAAGGGGTATACGTTTGACAATTGGGGGAGATAATACCACTAGAAATAGGA
>CAWVTS010000147.1:0-6352 GCA_963933045.1 uncultured Lutibacter sp.
CATACATTCTTTTAATTTCCATAGAATTAAAATTATATTTTGAGATAGCACCACAACCAATTGCTTTGTCTCCCATTAAAGCTAAAACAACATATTTTAAATTTGTAACAGTATTGAATTGAGATAATGGATGTGTCTCCCCATCCCTTCTTGCAAGATCTGAATTAAGTAATTGTACTAGTTTTTTAAATTCTAGATTTTGAGAATTAGTTCTTATTATTTCTATCATGCTTTAGTAAGATCCATAATGAATCACAACAATTATTTTATATGATTTGTTGTATGGTTTAAGCACTAAAGTTACTAAATTAATTACAGATAGAAAGTCTGAGTAATTTTCATAAACAGTTTAGATTAAGAGATAAATTATATATTGTATTGTACGTTCGTGTTTTTTTTAATAATATTTTCTTAATAAACCTTATCATATCAATTAAAGTTTAATTTATAGAGTTAGTTTTAATCTATAACCAATGTTTTTTAGCATATATATTAATGAATTATTCTCTAGTCCTCAGAGTATATTTTCAATATTTCGAGAACAGCGAAGTTGGGTACTAATCAGTCAACTTCAGTTGTAGATGTTCTAACGCAAAGCTATGAAAATCAGTATTTTTTCATGTAATTACTTATAGTTATTGTTGTCTATATTTTTTTATTAAAAGATCTATTCCTTTTGCTAATTGAAAATCTTTATTTGTTAGACCATCTGCATCATGAGTATTAAGAACAATATTAACTTTGTTATATATATTTTCCCAATTTGGATGATGACCTGCCTTTTCAGCTATAATTGCAACTGATGTCATAAAAGAAAATGCTTCGACAAAATCCTTAAAAATCATTTCCCTCTGTATGAATTTACTTTTTAGAACCCATGAAATATCAATTTCTTTCATTCGTTCGTGAATCTCTTTTTCGTTTAAATTTGTCATTTTTATTCATTTTTTATTTAAAACACAAAAGTAAGTGTCTATTTTATTATTTAATTTATCGAAAGTTTTGTTGTAGTTTTTTTTATTCTTATTTCGATTTATTTTTAATAATGCACAAAGGTTTTATATAGGGTTTGTTGTCTTTAAAAAAGGCGCTAATTTTTCTGATTACCATAGAGAACATTTTTAATTTTAAGAGGTTCTTTAAATTTACTGAAGCATATAAAGTGTAGAGCGTTTTATTTGCATTACTCCATATAGCAAATAATATTTTTTTGATACATAAATTAAGATAAAGTAATTTAGGTCAAAGCATTTCAAATATACAGCATTTTTCACACAATCCATTTTTTAATCTTTCAATTTTAAAGTAACTTTGTACTTTGATAAATAAAACGACTAAATGAAAATATCATACAATTGGTTAAAACAATTTTTAAGGGTTGATTGGGACGCTGAAAAAACGGGAGAATTATTGACCGATTTAGGGCTAGAAGTAGAAGGAATAGAAGTTGTAGAGTCGATTAAAGGAAGTTTGAAAGGAATTGTTGTTGGTGAAGTGTTGACATGTATACAGCATCCTAATGCAGACAGGTTAAAAATAACAACGGTAGCCATTGGTGGAGAATCTATACTTCAAATTGTTTGTGGGGCTCCAAATGTAGCTGCAGGTCAAAAAGTACCTGTTGCGAAAATAGGGACATTGCTGTATGACGATAAGGGAGAATCGTTTAAAATAAAAAAAGGGAAGATACGAGGAGAAGAAAGTCATGGAATGATATGTGCTGAAGATGAATTAGGCCTAGGACAATCTCATGATGGAATTATGGTTCTAGATTCAGGTTTAAAAGTTGGAACACCATGTGCTGAAGTTTTCGAAATTGAATCTGATGAAGTTTTTGAAATAGGCTTGACTCCAAATAGAGCAGATGCAATGAGTCACTATGGTGTTGCGAGAGATTTGCGCGCAGGAATGATTCAGCAAGGAACACAATTAGAATTGCTATCTCCATCAGTTGGAGATTTTCATGTCGATACACGTTCATTGCGAATTGATGTAGAAGTAGAAGATAAAGACTTGGCGCCAAGATATTGTGGGATCACAATTTCTGGCATTAAAGTTAATGAATCACCAAGTTGGTTACAAAACAGATTAAAAGCGATTGGGTTAACGCCAAAAAATAATATTATTGATGCTACAAATTATGTATTACATGATTTAGGTCAACCATTACATGCGTTTGATGCGTCAAAAATAAAAGGAAATAAAATTGTTGTTAAAACATTAGACGCTGGAACAAAATTTACAACGTTAGATAATGTAGAAAGAGTACTGCACCAAGATGATATTATGATATGTGATGGAGAATCAAATCCATTATGTATTGCAGGTGTTTTTGGAGGAATTGATTCTGGTGTTACAGAAAATACAACAAAGATATTCTTAGAAAGTGCTTATTTCAATCCAGTATCTATTCGGAAAACTGCCAAAAGACACGCCTTAAATACGGATGCTTCATTTAGGTTTGAAAGAGGTATTGATCCTAACTTTACGGAATACGCATTAAAAAGAGCTGCACTTTTGATTGTAGAAATTGCTGGCGGTAAAAAGTCTTCTGATGTTTCAGATTTTTATCCAGAAAAAATAGAAGATTTTGAAGTTCGTTTGTCTTATGAAAGATTAAATCGATTGATTGGAGATGAAATCCCTAAAGAAATCGTAAAAAACATTATTGCCTCATTAGATATCAAACTAAATAGTGAAACGGATGGAGGTCTTGGTTTAATTGTTCCTTCATATCGTGTAGATGTGCAAAGAGAAGTGGATGTTATCGAAGAGATTTTGCGCGTTTATGGGTACAACAATATAAAGTATTCTCATAAATTAAATTCATCAATTTCATTTGATGATTTTGATGGTGTAAAGATTGAAAATATTATTTCCACACAGTTAATTTCTCAAGGATTTAATGAGACAATGTCAAATTCTTTGACTAAAGCCTCATATATTTCTATGTCAGAAAATTTAAATTCTGACCATGATGTTGCTATGCTTAATCCTTTAAGTAGTGATTTAGGTGTTCTTCGTCAGTCACTTATTTTTAGTGGTTTAGAGTCAATATCATATAATATAAATAGAAGAAATAGTTCAATTAAAATTTTTGAATCTGGTAAAACATATCACAAATATGAAACTGGATATACAGAGCAAAAACATCTAACACTATTTGTAAGTGGTAAAAGAACTAAGGATAGTTGGATTACGGCAAGTAACCCCTCAGATTTCTTTTATCTAAAAGGAGTAGTGAGTACCGTTTTCGCAAAACTTGGGATTACTAAAGTGAAAACGAGTCCTACTAAAAACGATGTGTTTTCTGAAGGGATTACAGTATCACTTGGAAAAATTAAATTAGTAGATATTGGTGTTGTAAAGAAATCAATTTTAAAAGAATTTGGTATAAAGCAAGAAGTGTTGTTTGCCGATTTTAATTTTGATAACCTATTGAAAGTAGCAGGAAGAAAGAATTTTAATGTAAAAGAATTAGCTAAATATCCTGAAGTAAAAAGAGATTTAGCCTTATTGCTAGATGATAAAGTAACTTTTGCAGAAATATTTGCTATTGCAAATCAAACAGAGAAGAGTTTACTAAAATCTGTAGATTTATTTGATGTGTATCAAGGTGATAAGTTACCAAAAGATAAAAAGTCTTATGCTGTTAGTTTTGTATTGCAAGATGAAAATAAAACGCTAAATGACAAGCAAATAGATAAGGTAATGCAAAAGATGCAACAATCTTTAGAGAAAAATTTAGGAGCCGCTTTAAGATAAGTACTGTCTTTCTGAACACTGTGAAGAATTTGTATGATTATTATTGTAGTTTCTTCGTTTTTAGTCGGATTCATAAATAAAATAGACAATGTATAAACTAATAATTAGACCCATATTATTTTTATTTGATCCAGAAAAAGTTCACTATTTCACTTTTTCTTTTTTGAAGTTTATTTTCAAAATCCCTTTCGTAGCGTATATTACTCTTAAAACTTTTTCATTAGAAAATCCTAAATTAGAGCGTAATTTATTTGGGTTAAAATTTAAAAACCCTGTAGGTTTAGGAGCAGGGTTTGATAAAAATGCATTGATGATTCCTCAATTATCAAATTTCGGATTTGGATTTATTGAAATAGGAACAGTAACTCCTAAGCCACAAATTGGAAATCCAAAGAAGCGATTATTTAGACTCAAGGATGATCAAGGAATTATAAATCGAATGGGTTTTAATAACGACGGAGTGGATGTTATAGTCGAGCGCCTCAAAAATTTAAATCCGAACCTTATTATTGGCGGTAATATTGGTAAAAATACAGACTCATCTACCAATCAATATACAGATGATTATCTCTATTGTTTCAATGCTTTACATGCGCATGTTGACTATTTCGTGTTAAATGTTAGTTGTCCTAATGTTGGTAGCATGGCGAAACTTCAAGACAAGGATTATTTGTTAGAGTTAATCTCTAGTGTAAAAAATGTAAATGAGACGTATAAGCAGCAAAGACCAATATTATTAAAGATTGCTCCAGATTTAAATACTGTTCAGTTAGATGAAATAATAGAGCTTGTAGCGGTCACTAAAATAGACGGAGTTATAGCCTCAAACACTTCTACAAATAGAGAAGGGTTAAAAGCAACAAAAGAACGCTTAGACGTTATTGGAAACGGCGGTTTGAGCGGAAAGCCTGTAGCTGATAGAAGTACTAAAGTTATTAAATATCTTTCTGATAATTCAAAAAAATCTTTTCCAATTATTGGTATTGGTGGGATTCATTCATCACAAGACGCTATAGATAAAATTGCTGCAGGTGCTGACTTAGTTCAAATTTATACAGGATTTATCTATGAAGGCCCAAGTCTTGTTAAAAAAATAAATAAAAGAATTTTAGAGGATTCTTAATATATGGATCTTCAAACTATCATATCATTTTTAGGCGCTTCAATTGCCTTGACTTTTTCTCCAGGGCCAGATAATATGTATGTCTTAATGCAAAGTATTACTCATGGAAAAAAATACGGAATTGCAACAGCTTTTGGTCTCGTTTTAGGAATTATTATCCACACAAGTTTAATTGCATTTGGAGTTTCAGCAATCATTCAAAGCTCTGACAATTTATTTTTCGCTATCAAACTAATAGGAGCAATCTACCTATTATATCTTGCATACAAACTATTTAGAACTTCTTCTGAAATCGATTTAGATTCAAGTGTAGTTCCAAAAAAAAAGCCAGTTGAGTTGATAAAACAAGGATTTATTATGAATGTTTTAAATCCTAAAGTAACTATTTTCTTTTTAGCCTTTTTTCCAGCATTTATAGATATTTCAAGAGGGAATACAAAGCAGCAAATCTTTATTTTAGGATTTCTATTTATGATGCAAGCATTTATTATATTTTCTTTGATTTCTGTTGTGGCAGATAAAACAACAGCGTTTTTACGTGATAACAAAAAATTCTCAGTGATTCTAAAATGGGTGCAAATTATGGTGTTTGTTGGAATTGCAATTTTTATTATATTTAGTTAAATAAGACTTTTCATTCTGACAAGTTGTTTAGATTCGGGTCTTTTACGTCACTAAATAACTCCCTATAAACAGACAGGTAAGTTTCAAATTTAAAATGTTTCAATAGTTTTATATAGATGACAAACTATTTACTTTTATACCATAAAAAGAAGTGCCTAATAAAACAGGCTTGTTCAGTAAGCGGCCCAAATACTTTTAGCAACTTATACTAATGCTAGTAGTTTGCTTTAAAAGTTTTAATACTAAGAAATAATAAATGTTTGATTATAACTTATTGATTGTAAAAGCAATAGTTTATGAAGACTCAGAACTTATTTTATAGGAATACTATTTGTATATTTGAACTGTGAAAAACATCAAGATCATAGAATGTCCAAGAGATGCCATGCAGGGCATAAAATCACATTTTATTCAAACAGAATTAAAAGCGAGATATATAAATATGTTGTTAAAAGTTGGTTTTGATACTATTGATTTTGGGAGTTTCGTTTCACCTAAAGCAATACCTCAAATGCGAGATACTGCTGCTGTTTTGTCTCAACTCAACTTGTCTGGAGTAGAGAGTAAATTATTGGCAATTGTAGCCAATGTGAGAGGAGCTAATGATGCGAGTGTATTCGAAGAGATTAATTATTTAGGCTATCCTTTTTCAATTTCCGAAAACTTTCAAATGCGTAATACAGGAAAGACAATAGATGAGTCTATTCTTATTTTAGACGAGTTGCTAAATATTGGTATAAAAACGAATAAAGAAATAGTCGCCTATCTTTCTATGGGTTTTGGAAATCCTTATGGAGACCCTTGGAATATTGATATTGTTGCTAATTGGACTGAGAAATT
>CAWVTS010000148.1:0-6324 GCA_963933045.1 uncultured Lutibacter sp.
AGTGGGGTCGTTCATCATAAAAGCCTATAAAAAATTTCCCATATCCTTCTGAAAAATAAAATAAGAACAATAATACGGAAAGGGAATTAATCCAAAATAAGTCTTTAATTTTATAAAATATTTTAATATTCAATCTTTCTCTGTTTTTTGACGTATTTCTGTTGCTGATAAAGTTTTATATAAAATTAAACTAATTAAAATGGAAAAATATTTTATTCCTAAAGTTCTTTCCAAAACACTTTCTGTTAAACATGCAATCATGAATGCTAATAATAAAATAATGTATGAATACTCTTTATTCTTTATTAAAAAAGAAAATAGATAATAAAAAACTAAAAGAAAGCAAATCAAGCCAATTATTCCTGATGTTACTAAATATTCGAAAAATTGATTATGTGAATTATAATTCTTTTTATACGCAACTTCATCCTCTAATAGCTTGTATTCAATTTTCCTTAAAACATTATCATTTTCAGGTCCAACTCCAAAAATTGGTGATTTTTGAAAAACTATATAAGAAGCCCTTAATCGTGTAAACCTTTTATCTTTTGACTTTTCATTTGAAAAGTTTAAAGAATAAATTAGTTTCTTTCTAAGATAATTATATTGATCTGGGTGTGTTAAAACAATAGCCATTGTAATTGAAAGAAATACTAAAAATCCAAATAATAATTTATAAAGTTTATTAACAGCTATAAAACATAATATCACAAAAATTGCAACAATAAAAGAATTTCTAGCTAATAATTGAATTAAGAAGAAACACAAAACAAATAATAAAGTAAACTTTAAATTTTTTGAAAAATAATTTTTAAATAATGATTGTGTAAGCACCCAAACTATTAAAATCCCTATATAAGCAGGGTGTGCATCAAATGGTTTTGTAAAGTTAAAATTCATATGACGCCATCTAAAGAAATATTCTAACGGCTCTTTAAATTTTATCATTTTATATACTATAACTGATTCACATACTATCATAAATAGAATTAAACCACTCAATAGTCCATAGAAAAAATACTTCTCTATACATAACTTTTTCTTTTTTTGTAATAAAAAAATTACTGGAAATATAAGATATGGGGCAGACCTTATCAATTCATTTGTAGCTACATCAATATTTCCATTTATTAGTCCATAAATTCGTGGTATAAATAGCAAAAGAGGGACGAAAAAATATTTTGGAATTTTGTTGAATCTAAGACTATCTTTTTTGTTTATTTTTAATTCAATCAAAAAATAAATTAAAGCACTTATGATTACCGCAGTGCTAAATTGATCTTTAAATGGTAGGGAAAATCCAATTAAAAAAAACAAAACTATTGTATTATTTTCTGAATTAAACTTCATGTCAAATAGTCGATAAACGTTTATTTAAATTCTTTTTTTTATCAGTTTCGCTGGGCAACCGCCGATAATTGAATATTCTTCAAAATCTTTTGTCACTATAGCTCCAGCAGCAACAATAGAATGATTTGGTATCTTAACGCCAGCCAATACAATTACATTGGCGCCAATCCAAACATCATCTCCAATTATAGTATTTAAAATTTCTTTTCCTTGATGTTGAATTGGAATATTAGTATTATCCGCATTATGGTTTCGAGAATAAATTTTAACGTCTGGGCCCATAATCACATTATTACCAATGATAATATCAGATTGAATCATACTCCTAGTTCCCAATTCCGAATTATTTCCAACAATTGAATTTGGAGATATTTCAGCTCCACTTTTAACTCTCAGATTTTCTCCACAATTCAATAAATAATTTGACACCAAAAACTGTCTTAATTTTGGAAAAAACAAACTATAGGGTCTATAATCCTCAGGTGTGTTTTTAAAAAACAATAAATAGATTAAAAATAAAAATTTACGCATCTTCGCTAATTAATTTATTATAAGCTAAATATAACTCATTACATACATTTGTCAAAGATATATCTTTATAATATGTTAATGTCGTATTTACAATTTCACTATATCTATCGTTATTCATTTTAGACAGTTCAATCATTTTTTGATGTAATGCTTTCTCATTGTCAACAGGCACTATAAATCCATTTTTGCCTTCATCAACTTGTTCCAAGGTTTGGGGTATATCAGAAACCAACACTGGCACACCACAATACATTGATTCAACAGTTGATGTTGGAAAACCCTCATTTCGTGTAGGTAATAATAAAAATTTACTTTGAATAAGCTTTTTTTGAATTTGAGGTTGTATTAAGCCTTCAAAAAAATCTATATTTTCTTTTGTGGTAGACAAATTTTTAACTTCATCAATGTAATCTCCTTGTCCAATTAAACAAATTTTAATTGATGAATCTACTTTTTTGGCAACATTTATAATTAAATCAACTCCTTTTCGGTGTATTAAAGACCCTACATAAATAAAGTCATATTTTTTCTCAACCTTTTCATAATAAAAAACTGTGTCGTTCACTCCTACTGGCAAAATTTTGTTTGCTGAAATGTTTAATTTTTCTTTTAATATTTTTGATAATGCCTTACCAACTGGAATATTTAAATCAATAATAGTTGCTAGTTTATTTAGCCTTTTTTTGTTTTTTTTGTTTACTTTTTTAGTGATATCTGAGCCGTGATAGGTTACAACAATTTTAGTTTTAGGATGAAGTAACTTATATATATATACCAAATAAATTAAAGGGTAAAAATAATGTAAATGAATGATGTCAAATTTTTTAAATAATAATGGGATGAATTTAAAAAATGAATTTATATATTTTAAGACACTGCCTCTTTTTGAAGTAAATTTTCTCTCCATATAAAAGATGCTCACAGTATCTTTTACCATTATTTTAGAGAGTTTTTCATATTGATTTTTTACGAAAATTCCAGCAAAAGATTTCTCCTTTGATGGATACATATTACTCATTATCAATAGTTTTATTGATCTCCTTTCACCAGCCACTGCCATTAAAGTTTTAATTTATATTTAAACATGTTTTTTTTCTTTGTAAGATCTGTTGGGTTCACTGCAATATATGCTAAAACAATAAACAACAAATAACTTGCTATGGGCCTTAAAACTAACCCATTACTTAAAAAAGAGGTTAGTAGATAACCTAATACAATTCCTGAATATATAATTTTAATTTTTTTATGTACAATCATAAGTGAAAAAATCATAAACAAGAAAAGAAATGTATAGGGTATACCATTTTCTACGAAAAAAGTTAATAAATCATTGTGGGAATTTTTTTCTTGTCTTATCCAATAATCAGTAACAATAAAATCGGAACCCTTCCCTCGTCCAAATAAATATTCTAATACATTATACCCTTTAAGCATTTCATATTTAGCTTCATACATTACCATTCTACCTGAGGAAAATTCATTTAAATTAAAATCGCTAAATAGCAAATAGAACATTCCTAAAATTGGTATAAAAATAATTAGGTTGACCCAAATAAATTTAAAATAGTCATGCATTAAAATAGTTATAAAAAAGATATAGACTAGATACAATACCATAGGTGTTCTTACTCTATGTCCAAAATATAAAAAAGCTAAATAAAAAGCTGTAAATATTAAGAACTCTTTATACTTACGTTTTTCGTATAACAAATAAGAAAAACCGATAGCAATAATTACTAAAACATAACTATGAGTATGTACGCTAGAAAAATATATTGGAAGCCAAATTTTGTTATGGTTATAACTACCTTCTAGAAACAAATAACCAATTAACGATAAGCAACAGCAAAAAATTAATATTCTCACCATCATTTTTTTTATATCAAATTGATATTTTTCATAATGGATTAATAAACAAACGAATAAAAAAATTGGAGACATTAATTTTAACGAATACTCCAGTGAACTTAAAATAGGTGTAGATGTGAATATTGAAGTTAAAATATTTAGTCCGATCATTACAATTCCAACAAGAGTTAGCAAGGACTTGTTTCTTAAATATTTTAAATTTTTTAGTATATATATTCCAATTAATGGTATTAGTAAAAATTCTATTTTTTTACTATAGTCATCTGGTAAACCTAAAAAATTATATTTGTCAAAATTTGGAATTAAATCTCTTTGCCACCAACCAAATTCTACATTTATATATGAAAACAAAATCTTTATCATTAACAACCCAATAGCTGTATTGATTATTATTTTATCTAAATTAAATTTTATTTTCATCAATTTTTTAAGAGTTTAAACTATTTAACTTGAGTTTGTTAATTACTCGTTTTGAATAGATATATGCAGAAATATTCCAAAATGATAAACTAATCGCTGTTGCAAAAGCAACTCCATTAATGCCGTAAGTTTCTACCAGTGATAAATTTAATGATAAATTTAATAGTAGTGCAATAAACAAAATGTTTTGAAAAGTTTTTTGGTTTCCTGTCATTTGTAATATAATACCAACCGGCCCACAAAAAGCGTTAAATAATTGACCAATACAAAGAATTACAAGAGCAAATGACATAAGTAAAAATTCTTCTCCAAAAATACTTAAAATTGTGTTTCTAAAAATTATAATTAATATGATTAAAGTAAGTGAAATAATAAAATTGATAAGTCTAGTTAAATTAACCAATTTGTTAAATGTATTAAAGTCATTATTATGATATGCATGTGATAGTTTTGGAGCCAAAATTGAATTTAATGCTTGTAAAGAAAAGCTTACTATAATAGCAATCTTTAAACCTACATTATAAATCCCTACTTTTTCTACGCCCTCATAAATTCCAAGAATTATTGTGTCTGTCCAGCCTAAAAAAACTGTCATTGCTGCCGAAAACAGCATTGGTAATGAATTCAATACAAACCCTTTTACTTCATAAGTTGATTTAGATTTAATTGGGAAAAGATATTTGTAAATATAAATAAACGAAAAAACAAATAATAAAAAAACCCCTATAGAATGGGCTACTACCACACTTATTGGATTTTCATTTATTAAAAAATAAAAGAGTAGGAAAATAATAAGTGTAAAAAGGAATCTCCCTCCATTAAACAAGAATGAATATAGAGTGTTTTTTTTTAATCCTCTAAACACTGAAGCGTTTAACAAAATAAAAGTGAAAAACAAAATGCATGGAGCAGTCCATTTTAAGAATGTCCCTAAATAAGCATCATTAAAAAAATTAACACTAATATAGTCAGCAAAAAAATATATTAATATAGATACTAAAAAGGTAATAAATAAAACATAGGGGAACATTTTAAAATAAATGCCTTTTGCGTTTTCTAAATTATTTTTTATAGCAAAAATTTTGACGAAATTTGTATCTATACCAAGTCTACAAATAAGTGATCCGAATATCATAAATGAAAACGAAATTGATAGTCTTCCTTGAGTTTCAGCTCCAAAAAATTTCACTGTATAATACATAAATATATATCCAGCAATAAATCCTACAATTCTTATCAAAAGAGAGATTCCCCCCTTTTGAATCAATTCAGAAATATCATTGTTTTTTAATATTTTATTTATATTCATTTAAGCCTTATTACAAAAAAAATTAGTTACAAAAATACTTCATTAATAAATAGTAAATAAAAAAACTGTCTAATAGTATAGGCTAAAGGTGAAATGGCACAAATGGGTAATTTCCAATTAGTTCAAGTTCTTCGGCATTTAGTAACTTTTCAATTTTTTTTTCAAAAACTAAGTTATCGTAAAATACTTCATGCTTATGTGTGTCTGCCCAAGCCCTATATAAGCCCATTTTAAAGTAAGGTAAAGCGTTATTATGCATATTAGTTCCATATACTCTATTGTGCATTCCATTTGAAGGAGTAAATGTTTCGCCGTTTATCCAACCTTGTATATATCCTGTATTATTTAAACTTAGTTTAAACCCTAATTTAATTGTATACCATTCTTCGGGTTTTATTTCCTTAAATCCAGCTAAAAACCATCTGTAATTTTCATATTCTAAACCTTCATCTCCATTAAGGCCATACCTTAGGCTCAAGTAATATATTTCATCTTTCTTTCCTAAATAAATTGCTATTGATGGTCTATTAAAAGGCATGTGTTGCCTATAAAAATCCCACGTTTGATTCTTTTCTGGTTCAGAGTGAATTTGAAAAATCATAGTTTCTCTTCTATTATTATCATCATCAACCATAAATGTTTTTGGAACTAAAAAATCAAATGCAATAGAAGAAAAGTCATTCTTAATAAAATTATCTATATCTAATGCAATTTCTGCCCTTTGAACTCTTCTTTCATCTACGCTATTTAAAACTGATGCTAAACTCCCTTTACTATTATGAAGTTTTGAATATACCGTATCTAGATAATATTCTCCACTTTTAGTAGTAGCACCTTTTTTTTCT
>CAWVTS010000149.1:0-6314 GCA_963933045.1 uncultured Lutibacter sp.
AAATATTACAAAAGTTAAGAATCCTGGAATTACTCCAAATGCTATAAATAGAGGTGCTGAATCTCAATTCTTAAAAGATTTTAATGCAATGAAGTCTGAGGATTTAAAGCCTCTGTTTGTTGATTATAAGAAAGAAATTCAAAAAGACAAATTAGATAGTGGAGTTGAATTAGCTCATATTAATAATAAGAATAATGACTTATTTGATTTAAATATTATTCTTGATATGGGTAAAGACAATGATAAGAAAATGGCTTTGGCAGTTGGTTATCTTGAATACCTTGGAACAGATCAATATTCAGCTGAAGAATTAAAGAAAGAGTTTTATAAGATAGGTGTTAACTATAGTGTTAGAACTGGAAATGATCGCTCTAATGTATCAATTTCTGGACTGCAAGAAAATTTGGATAAAGGATTAGAGTTGTTAGAACACTTATTAGATAATGCCGTTGTAGATCAAGAAGCCTACGATCAGTATGTAGCTGGTATTTTGAAATCTAGAGCTGATGGTAAAACAAATAAAGGAAATATACTTCGAGGAGGTTTAAATTCATTTGCTCAATATGGTGAGAACTCAAGATTGAGAGATATTTATAATGCCGATGAATTGAAGAATATGAATCCAAATGAATTGGTTGAAATTATTAAGGACTTGAACAATTTCAAACATAGAGTTTTCTATTATGGTAAGGATGTTAATGCTGCAAAAACTGCATTAAACACATACCATGAAGTTCCTTCAGAATTGAAAGATTATCCTGTTGCCAAAGAGTATACTCAAAAAGAAACAGGAAAAGATGTATATTTTGCTGATTTCGATATGGTGCAAGCAGAATTGTTTTTTATTGCAAAAGGAGATCAATTTGATGCAAAGAAAATGGCACTATCTACAGTGTTTAATTCATATTTTGGACGTGGTTTCTCTTCAGTAGTTGTACAAGAAATTAGAGAATCTAAAGGATTGGCTTATTCGGCATCGGCTGGATATTCGAATGCATCTGATGCTAAAAAGAGTGATATTGTTTATGCATATATTGGAACACAAGCAAACAAAGTTCCTGAGGCTGTTGATGCTATGCTAATCTTGATGAACGATATGCCAGAATCTGAGGAACAATTCAATACTGCAAAAGAATCTGCATTAAAACAAATTGCAGCTCAACGTATTACTAAATCTAACATTTTTTGGAATTATGAAGGTTTACAAAAAAGAGGTTTAGATTATGACAATAGAGAAGAGATGTACAAGCAAATTCAAGATATGACTTTAGAAGATGTTCGTGACTTTTTTAACAACAATGTAAAAGGTGAAGACTTTTCTGTTTCTGTAATTGGAAATAAAAAAGATTTAGATATGGAAGCACTTGCGAAATTAGGTAAGGTTCATGAAATGGATATTGATTATCTATTTAACTATAAGAATACTGATGTAAAGAATTAATTTTTAAATTAAATTATTTAAAAAAAACCGCCAATTGGCGGTTTTTTTATTTGTTGTTATTTATTCCGAAATACAAACTTTCCATCAAACGCATCAAGAAAATTCTAGAATCATTAGTAACTTTTCCAGCAAGAATTTCTTTAGACAATTCATTCAATATTTCTCATTGAATAAATATTTTTACCGGTCTTGCACAATCTGAGCTACCTTTTGTTGTATTAAAACAAGTCAAAATATATTGTTCTAAAGTCGATTGACTATAAATTGGTGTTTAAGAAAGGATGTAGTAAATTTACCGACCAAGAAAATAAAAATATGGGTTTGTTTAAAAATATATTCGGAAGTGATACTTCAAAGAGTGAAGAGAAAAAATTATTTATAAATTGGATTCCATTGAGTTCTTTATCTCAATTAGAAGAGATTAAAGAACAATCAAAAACGGAATCTATAGGTATTTTTAAACATTCTACAAGATGTGGAATAAGTAGAGGAGTGGTTCGTCAATTTGAAAACTCATTTGATGAAGAATTATCAACTCTAAAAGTTTATTATTTAGATTTATTGAATTTCCGAGAGATATCTAATGAAGTTGGAATCCAATTCCAAGTTCTACATCAATCACCACAATTACTAATGATTAAAAACGAACATACGGTTGCTCATGCAGCTCATTATGACATCATGAGTATCGATTTAAAAAAGTATGTTTAATTAAAATCTACAATTTTAAAAATTAAGTTTCCTTCTGAATCCATTCCATTAACAATAACTTTAATATTTTGAATTCCATTTTTATCAAACTTTAAATGGTTTTTAGAACTTGGTTTGATATTAAAATTAGGAAACCAACCAACTGTTCCGAAATATTGTTTAGATAATTGATTTGTAAACGTAAATTGATTATTATCATAATTACTTGGGAGATTAAAACCTAATTCCGTTTCACTTATATAAATATCTTTATTTGTTAGAGTTCTATATTCTGAAAATTTACTTTTTTTTGTGTAAAAATTAATAACGCCTCCCATTCCTACAGCACCCAGGCCTGCACCACTAGAATTCACATTTATAGCAATAAAATCACTAATATTTTTTGAGGCTAAATACTCAGTATCACTTAAAACGCCATCCACAAAAACAGTCATACTGTTTGATCCCGTAATTGATCCTTGCCCTCTAGTAGTTCTAATTGTAAATTCTATATTAGGATTGTCTCCAAAAACTTTAATTCCTGGAATTCTATATAAATAGTCAAAAACACTGGTTAATGCTTGATCTTCTTTAACTATAAATAGATTTGAAAAGCCATTATTTAATATTTCCGCTTTTATCCCAAGCTTTTTTAGTTCATTTTCTCTATTTTGTTTCTTAGTTAAATGTACAACATCTAAAAGGTTTGTCTCATCAAATAAAGTAGGAGTATAACTGTAGTCAATTTTAATCTCATCGTTAGTAAGCATCTTACTTTCAGTAAGTTCAGTTACTTCAATATTCTTTAATAAAACTTGATTTGGTTTATACTTTAGCAAATCCTTTTTTATTCTAAAGCCTGTTTTAATAATTTTTCCAGTAGCACTTAATAAAGCTAACTTGTATTTTGAAGGATACTTAAGTATTAAATTATTAAAAGAAAAAGAATTGCTATCTCCAATGGGTTCAATTAATAAAATATTGTTTTCTTCAGAGGATAACATTATTTTATAATTTGTTAAATCTTTTATATTGGAACTTACATTTCCTTTTATGGCTAACCCGTTTTCTGCAATTATGACATTAAATTGACTGCTAAAAGGTAAAGTATTCGTTCTAATCCCAGTTTTAATGAGGTAATCAATATTTAACTCACAATTTTTTGAATTAAAAAAAAGAGACAAGTTTAAATGAGTATTTTTTAAATAAGGTGCTAATAAGAAAGAGGTTACAATTGAATATTGATTGGTGTAAACCAATGTTTCTTCAGGTAATATAGAAACACTTAAGTTTGTATCTTTCAGTCCGTTTTTTAATCTAAACCCTAAAGTTAAAGAATCTAAATCATTATCTACCTTTACTATATCTAAATCAAATTTATTATAATCATCATGAAAAAAAGAGTACTCAGCAATGATTTCATTTTTTTTGTTAAATAAACTAATGCTATTTACTCCTTTAAATAAGTTGTTCTTTAAAATATTTATAGAATAATTAAGGTATTTTTTTTTCAATTTAATTGGAATAACCGTATTCGAAAATCCATTTCTATGTAAGACTGCAAATACTGTATTTTTTGAGTTTGAAGTTACAGTGTTCTTATTGCTTTTTAAAGTGAAACTAAGAACAGAATCAATTTCTTGATTATCGTTTTTAGTGATTAAAATTCCATTTGACATTGCTTTCTCTATTGGAATTGTTTTTTTAATTCCATTGTAATTTATGATTGCAGAATAAGATCTATTTGAACGATAAAAAAGTTTAAATCTCCCCATACCAAAAACAGTACTTTCAATTTTTGAAACAATAATTCCTGTAGTATTATCTATAATATCTCCTGTAATTTTTATCGGATAAGAATTTAACTTTGAAGAAAATGTAATTGAGTTTACAGCATCTTCTAATAATATTGAACTATCTGGAAAAAATTGGATGTTTAGAGATTCATTGAGATTCCCATTTTTCACTTTAGATACAACTTGTGTTTCAGATTCTAAACTTTCTTTTTGATTATTATCTATAATATTTATTGAGGAAATAGAGGAATTGTTCTTGAAATTTTGATTCCATTGAGTCGTTAATTCAATATAAAATTGGCCAGTATTTATGTCTTTTGGGAGTTCTATTTCACCATTCGTAATTCCGTTTTCAACTAAGTTTAATTGGCTTAAAACTAAATTTTTATCACTGTTAAATAAGTTTACTTGAAGATTTCTAGTTTGTAAAGAAGGTTTATTATCTATATCATTTACAACATACACTTTAAACCATATTTTTTCTCCAGGATAATAACTTGTCTTATTCGTATGAATAAAAAATTTTTCTAACTGATAATCGTGTAAAGATTCATTTGACGATAAAAAATCTTCGGCAATTGAATTATTTTTCTGTTGAGAAAAAGAATTAACTGTAAAGAAAACACCAAGAAAGAAAACAAGAACTCTAACAGGTAGATTTATTCTATTAGTTTTAGATAGCATAGCAATTTTAGTTTCAAATATGGCATCAATAATAATGCCGAAATAAAGATATAATAAACATTAAGTTTCAGGTATTTAAAATTCTATAAAAAATTATTTTTTAGCTGGTAATATCTTTCCTTCACATTTACCAAAACCAATTCTTACAGTTTCATTTTGACAATAACCATGTAAAATCACATTGTCACCATCATTAAAAAACACACGCTTTGTCCCATCTTTAAGTGTAAGGGGGTCTTTTCCAGCCCAAGTAATCTCTAGCATAGACCCATAACTATCTTTAGTTGGTCCAGAAAGAGTTCCGCTTCCCATCATATCACCAGCTCTAACATTGCATCCATTTATTGTATGATGTGCAAATTGCTGAGCCATGGTCCAATACATGTATTTGAAATTAGATTTTGATAATAGATTCTGATCTCCATTTTCTGTTTCTAAAATAGCTTGTAGTTTTATATCATAACTATTGTCTGTTCTTTTTTGCTGTAAATAAGGCAAAGGAGTAACTTCTTGTTTAGGACTTTTACATCTAAATGGTTCTAAAGCATCCATAGTTACAATCCAAGGAGAAATAGTAGAGGCGAAACTTTTCCCTAAAAACGGACCTAAGGGTACGTATTCCCATTTTTGAATATCTCTAGCACTCCAATCATTAAACATAACCATCCCAAATATATATTCATCTGCTTCATCTACAGGAATTGATTCCCCCAGATTATTAGCAGCAGTTGTAATAAAAGCAGTTTCTAATTCCATATCAACTCTTTGAGAAGGTCCAAAAACTGGCTGGGTTTCACCTAAAGGCAAAGTTTGTCCATATGGCCTTCTAATTGGTGTGCCAGAAACAACAATTGAGGAAGAGCGGCCATGATAACCAACAGGAATATGTAACCAATTTGGCATTAATGCATTATCTTTCCCTCTAAACATTATTCCAACATTTGTAGCGTGCTCTTTACTTGAATAAAAATCGGTATAATCTCCAATATCTACAGGAAGTTGCATTTCAATTTCATCCATTTTAAAAATGATTGTTTTTTGATGCGCTTCGTTATTTTTTAATGTCGAATTGTTTTCGTCAAATATTACAGCAATTCGATTTCTTATTAATCTCCAAGTAATACGGCCATCTGCTATAAAGTCATTCAAAGTATCTTGTAAAAACATATCATCTGTTAATGGAATATCTTTAAAATAACCTAGCTGGTGTAGCGCACCTAAATCTATTGCGTAATCTCCAATTCTTGTTCCAATTGTAATAATGTCATCACTTGTTAGAAAAACCCCAAAAGGAATATTCTGTATAGGAAAATCAGAATTAGACTCTACGTTTAACCATGATTTTTTATTTGGATCGTTTGCTGTTATTTTCATAATTTCTTATTGTATAAATTATTATTATTATAATTATTAGTGTGTTTTAACAACAAAAAAACAATATATAATATAATCACTTCAAATATATGAGTTTCTTATAATTTGACAAATGAAATTAGTATTTTTGCTTAATATTTTTAACCTATATAAATTGTACCAATTCAATGCAACGAGATCAACTAATTTTTGACTTAATAGAAGACGAAAAAAACCGACAATTAAACGGAATTGAACTAATAGCTTCAGAGAACTTCGTGAGTGAGCAAGTTATGGAAGCCGCGGGTTCTGTATTAACTAACAAATATGCTGAAGGCTACCCTGGAAAA
>CAWVTS010000150.1:0-6218 GCA_963933045.1 uncultured Lutibacter sp.
TTTCGCCCCAACTTACCTATAATTGCGCAATCAGCTTATACATCAGATGAGGATAAAGAAAAGGCAAAAGATGCTGGCTGTAATGACTTTATATCAAAGCCTATTAAAAAAGAAATACTAAACAGGAGCATAATAATTTTATTAAAACAAACCTCAATAAAGACTAAATAAGCTTACTTACAATCAATGAAGTATCCATTAGGATGAGGCTAAAAATACCTGCGAAAATTAAAAATTTTAAGACATTGTGCAAGAAAATGTAGCGCTTGCTTGTTTTAGAATTCCATAACAGCAATATAAAAACAAGTAGTAAAAAAAGAGTTCCTAAGAAGTAAAATTTCATCCAACCAATTTCAGGGTATTGCCATAAAAAATTTAAGGGAATTAGAATCAAAAGAGACAAAATTGTACTTAATCCTTTTGTGAAATTGACTCCGTATTTTATAGGAATACTTTGGTGGTTTGTCAAAATATCTCCGTTCATATTTTCCAAACTCTTGACTAATTCTCTAATTAATAACAAAAGAAATAGAAATATGGCGTGTATAAAAATAACTTCAGAAAAGTTTTTATAATACACAAAAATTGCGAAAAAAGGAAGAATGGTAACAACAGCAGCTGAAAGCCAGCCAATAATTGGATAACCTTTTAGTTTATGAGAGTAAAACCAAATTAGAAATATATAGCCTGAAAAAAACAAAACTGCTTTCCAAGACACTAAAAAACCTAGTAAAACCCCTGTGAAATTGAGTAAAAAATAAATATTTAATTGCGTATTCTGACTCACTAAGTTATCAATCTTAGATTTTACAGGGCGATTTATTAAATCACGCTCTTTATCATAAAAATTATTGATAATATATCCTGCAGCAATCACACAAGCAGAAGACAGTACTATAAAAAAAAGTTTACCATCTAATAGAACATGGCGCAAAGAATTTTCTGGAGAAAAAATAAATATAGAAGCCAAATATTGAGCAACGGCTAAGGTAATGATATTATAACCTCTAACTACAGAGAAAAGACTGAGTAGTTTATATAGGTAAGGAGAATTTTCTAAATTATTTTCCATTGATTACAAACTACTTGAAGTGTGAATTTTTAGAGTTTAAAATCGGTAAACCAATTCTAGTTTATATTTATTAAGTATCTTTTTGGCTTGTTCATAATCTTCGGTAAAACCGAGAATATAACCTCCACCACCAGAACCACACAATTTTAAATAATATGCGTTTGTATCAATTCCTTGCTGCCATAATGTATGGAATGCTTTAGGAATCATAGGCTTAAAATTAGATAAAACCACTTTTGAAAGCGACTTTACATTCCCTAAAAGAGATTTGATATTACCATGTAAAAAGTCATCTATACAAGCGTCTGTGTGCTTAGCGAAATCTTCATTTAACATTTTACGAAAACCTTCATTTTTCATCTTATCCATAAAGATATTTACCATTGGCGCTGTTTCACCAATAATCTCAGAGTCTAATAAAAATACAGCTCCTTTCCCTTCTTTTTGAGACGGAATTCCTGTTGGTTCAATATGATCTTTAGAATTGATTAAAATCGGTAAACTTAAGTACGAATTTAAAGGGTCTAATCCAGAACTTTTACCATGAAAGAAAGACTCCATTAAAGAAAAAACTTGTTTTAACTTCAACAATTTATCACGCGTTAAATTTTCTAATACGGTAATTTTATCATCAGCATATTTATCATAAATAGACGCTACTAAAGCACCTGAACTTCCTACTCCATACCCTTGAGGAATACTAGAATCAAAGTACATACCTCTATCAATATCATGTTTAAATTCATCTAGTCTGAAATTGACTAAATCAGTTTTTAAATTTGATAAATAACTATAAAATTTATGTAAATTTTTATTAGAGTTTTTCGCATCTTCAGTAAACTCTTCAGTCACTTTTAAAGCACCTTTATATGAGTTATAAGGTATTGCTAATCCTTTAGAATCTTTGATAATTCCATACTCACCAAAGAGTAATATTTTTGCGTAAAATAGAGGTCCTTTCATATCCTAAACTTGTTTTGCTCCAAAACCAATTCTGTCACAAATATAATGATTATTTTGACAATATTGTATTAATTCATTAACCACAAAAGAGTTAACTGCTTCTTTTTCATTTTCTGGATATAGCAAATGAACATTTGCTCCAGCGTCTAAAGTAAAGCACAAATTCAAATTCGTATCTTTTCTAAACTTCCAAATCTTATTAATAATTTTCAACGTATTGGGTTTCATCAATATAAAATATGGATTTGAAGTCATCATCATCGAATGCAACGTCAATGCTTCACTTTCAACTATGTTTACAAATGCTTTTAAATCTCCAGATTTTAAAATTTCTTTTATTTTACTAATGTTTTCCTCTGCTTGATTAAAACGTTCTTGTGCATATGGGTGATTAAACATCAATTCATGTCCTAAGGTACTACTCACTTGTTTTTCTCCTTCATCGACTAACAAAATTGTGTCATGAAAGTTCTTGAAATTTGAATGAACTTCATCAGAAAATTCAACTCCATAAAAATCTGAACTATCTTCAATTTCTTCATGACTTCCCCAAACAACAATATTTCCTTTAATACTTCTACAGGCAGACCCTGAACCTAATCGTGCAAGAAAGGATGCCTTTTTATAAAAGTAATCATCATTCATTTCAGGAAAAAGTGATCGTTCAATACTCATCACACACAATGCCAACGCGCTCATTCCACTTGCTGATGAAGCAATACCACTACTATGCGGAAAAGAATTTCTAGAACGGATTATAAAATCATATTCAGTTAAAAAAGGACAATATTCTTTAATTCTCTCGAAAAAAATAGCGATTTTTGGTTTAAAATCATCCTTTCTTTTGCCTTCAAAATAAATTTCAAAATCTCCTTTTTCATTTTTCTTTTTAGCAAACTCCAATGTTGTTAATGTAAAACATGCATCGAGTGTAAAACTGATAGACGTGTTTTCTGGAATCTGATGTTTCTTTTTTCCCCAATATTTAACAAGCGCAATATTACTAGGAGTTTTCCAAGTATAATTTCCGGAGTTAAGTGTAGAAAAATCAGTACACGTTGAAATGAAATCTTTTTCGGTCAATGTATTATTATTTTAGGCAAATATAACATTACTTTTGTCAACATAAAAACAAGATTTTGAATAGAAAAATTAAATTGATTTGGGATTTCAAGGGAAGTGTTTCTCTACAAACTGCTAAGCACCATTGTATTCATCTAAAAGAATATGCAACGATAGAAAAATTGGATTTTCATAAAATCGATTCAATTGAAATTTCTGACATGCACAGCATTGCATTTATAACTGTTGACGAGATAGACATGAAAACCTTTAGAGACGCACTAAAACCTCATCGTGGTGAGTTGGGCTAATCTTCACTCATTGCATTACCTGCTATAAAACCTCCAGTCCATGCATTTTGAAAATTAAATCCACCAGTTACAGCATCAATATCTAAAACTTCACCTGCAAAAAATAAGTTTTTATGAGTTTTACTTTCAAAGCGTTTGAAGTTAATTTCTTTCAAGCTCACACCTCCTGAAGTAACAAATTCATCTTTAAAAGTACTTTTACCATTAGCATTAAATATACATTTGGTCAATTGCTCTGCCAATTGCTGTAATTCCTTGTTGCTTAAATCTGCCCATTTTGAATCAAACTGAATAGAGCTTGTCAACACCAATCGTTCCCATAATCTTTTTGGAATTTCGGTAAATTGAGATCTAATAATCACCTGTTTTTTAGGGTCATTTTCCTTTATAGATTTTAAGATTTTTAATACAACTTCGGTAGATGACGACAGCCAATTTACTTCAACATTATACTGGTAATTTTTATCTGCAAGAATTCTTGCACCAAACGCCGACAATTTCAAAACTGCAGGACCGCTCAGCCCCCAATGTGTGATTAATAATGGACCGCTAGATTCTAATTTCGTATTCACAATTTTTACTGTAGCATTTGGAACTGAAATTCCAGGAATCTCTTTAATACGCTTATCATTAATATTAAAAGTAAACAATGATGGAACGGGTGGAATAATAGAATGTTCCAATGTTTCTGCCAATGCCCAAATCTTAGGATTTGAACCTGCTGCAATAAGTAGTTTATCTGCTGTTATAGTTTGCGTATTTGTTTTGATTTCAAATTTCTCATTTGATTTGACAACAGATTGCACATTCTGCTCTAGCCACACTTTAACTCCAGCATTTTCGGCACTTTGGGTTAAACAATCTATAATTGTTTGTGAAGAATTAGATTCAGGAAAAATACGATTATCCTCTTCAATTTTAAGAGGCACTCCTCTGATTTCAAACCATTCCATTGTATCACCTGTCATAAACTGATGAAAAGGACCTAACAATTCTTTTTTACCTCTTGGATAAAACTCCACCAATTCATTTGGTATAAAACTAGCATGTGTAACATTACATCTTCCTCCTCCAGAAATCTTGACTTTATGTAATACTTTCTTGCTTTTTTCAAGTATAATCACTTCGTTTTCAGGATTACTTTCTGCTGCTGTAATTGCTGCAAAAAAACCTGCTGCACCTCCTCCAATTATCACTATTTTACTCATAAAATCATTTTATTATAAGGAATCACTGTTTCAAATCCCTTTTCTTTAAAATACTGAGGTGTATTCTCATTCCCTGTTGCTAATATAAAATCTCCTCCCCAAGCACCTAAACTTTTTGTTTGCCCAAAATAATCACTAAACACTATTTCTTGAATTGGCTTATTTCCAATTATCTCAGAAATTAATTGTTCATGTTCTTTTAATAATTTTTCAAAATCAGCTATTGAGTTACACGCTACTATTTCATTTGTTATTTCTGAAATTCTATCAATCAATGCAGGTTTTTCAGCTGTACTTTCTTTATATTTTTTAATTCCAGTCTTGCTATTCTGCTTCACATTTAAATGCACAAAATATAATTGATCAGAAAAACTTGGATTAAAATTAACCTTTTCAATCACTGGATTTTTATTTTTTAATTGATACAAAATAGGAGTGTCATTTTGAGCACAAGCAATATCATAACCACTTCCTCCAAAAGAGTTGTTTAATAATTGAAAAGCATCTACATTTGCCCAAGAGGCTATATTATGTATCAATGTTGAAGAAGTTCCAAGCCCCCAATTTCTAGGAAAGGTCAAGTTTGTTTTTATATGATACCCATAAATATCATTCAAAAATTCAGGATTCATTGTTTTGGCTTCCAACAATATATTTTGGAGCGTTATCGCCAAAGTTTCTTTCGAATTATCGGTATCAGCATCAAACGTTTCAGTAACAATTCTTAGGTCAGGCAATCGAAACTCTGCTTCAAACCAACAATTCCCCAACTCATCAAAACTTTCCCATATCAAACTTGATTCTTGTATTTGATTTACAATCAAATCTTGTCCAAATTTAGTAGGAATAGCCAAAGAATTAGCACCATCTAAAACTAGATATTCTCCAGTCAATAAAAGTTTGCCGTTACTATAAAACTTCATTTATTTAGATAATTTATTATAAGCATCTACTACTGCACTATGAGAAACTTGCTTATCAGAAAAATAATTTAATAAGTAATTTCTTTCTTCATCTGTTGCACCCAATTGTTTAACAATATTGGATAAGTGCATTTTCATATGCCCCTTTTGTATTCCTGTTGTTGTTAAAGCACGTAAAGCCGCAAAGTTTTGAGCCAAACCTGCCACAGCAACAATTTGCATTAATTCTCCTGCAGTAGGATTTTGCAGCATTTGTAAAGATAATTTTGACAAAGGATGCAGTGAAGTTAATCCACCAACTGTCCCAAGAGCTAAAGGAATTTCTATCCAAAACTTAAAAATTCCATCTTTCACTTCACAGTTGGTTAAACTCTTGTATTTACCATTTCTTGAAGCGTATGCATGCGCTCCTGCCTCAACCGCTCTAAAATCATTTCCTGTGGCAATCACAACGGCATCAATCCCATTCATAATTCCTTTATTATGAGTTACCGCTCTATGAGGTTCTACATTTGCAATTTTAACTGCTTGTTCAAATTTTGAAGCAAATAATTTAGAGTCACTTTCTCCTAAATTTGAAACTTTACAACTCACTTCTGCTCTCACCAAACATTCTGGAACGTAATTTGACAGAATACTCATTACTATTTGAATTTCATCATTCTCAAATTCAGAAGCG
>CAWVTS010000151.1:0-6217 GCA_963933045.1 uncultured Lutibacter sp.
AGTCCGTATAAAATTAATGACTAGTTAACGCTTACATCTGAAAAAACCCTGCCTGACCGCAGGCAAGCGCTCGGATTTTCTGCTTCGTTTGTGTTTACTAATTTAGTGGGTTAACCCCGCCACTAACCATATACAACAACGCTGGCACACATTAAGAAAATGACTAAAATAATATTGACAGTTCTACTTTTTATTTTTTGTTTGACTGAGAGTTACTCGCAGTTATCGAAAACCGAATATGAAGATGTGGTCCAGTATTTTGTGGACTGTATAAAAAACACTGATATTGATAAGCTTGATTCAATCTTATTCTATCCGATTCAACGACCTTATCCGATACCTCCAATAAGTAATAAACAAGAACTAAAGAATCGCTATTCAGAAATATTTGATGATAGTTTGACTACATTGATAGCAAGCTCAAACATTAAAAAAGATTGGTCTGATGTAGGATGGAGAGGGATTATGCTTAATAATGGTGTTGTGTGGTTAGATTATGATGGCAGATTTATAACGACTAACTATAAATCTGGCAAAGAAAAGGCTATTGAAGAAAAATGGATTGAGTACGAAAAAGGTTTGATCAATGCTAACCTGAAAGAATTTAAAAAACCTATTCTTACTATTGAGACGAATACGTTTATTGTACGAATTGACCTTTTAGAAAATCAAAAATATCGATATGCTTCTTGGCCAAAAGAATCTGACATATCAAACAAACCTGATTTAGTCATTAACAATGGAGAATGGACTCCAGACGGAAGTGGAGGAAATCACCATTTCACATTTACAAATGGAGAGTATAGCTATACGGTTTACGTAAATGTTTTAGGGACTGAGGAAACACCAACATTCAACTTGGAAGTAAATGAAAAAGACAAAGTGGTTATAAATCAACCAGCATTCCTAAAATAAATAAATTAAAACTATACTTTGAGAATGATTTAGTTTCTAAATTTAAATATTTTGAACATAAATAAATATAACTACAAAAATAATATATAGCTGAGATATTGAAACTCTATTGAAATTATTTTCACAATCAGAAAAAAATTAAATAAGCAAGTCTGAGTAAAATTCAAAAGATTAACTTAAGACGTGTATAATTCATTGCTAAGGCAATGATTACTTGTAAAACCCTACGGATTTTCTGCTTCGTTTTTGTTTACTAAATTAGTGGGGTAAGCACGCCACTAATCATATACATCCCCGATACCTGCACAATTCACCTAAAGGTGAACCCAAATGGCTACGTGCTTCGCTCTCCCACCCTTTGGGACTGTGCAATATCGCCGCGTGCTTCCAAATTGCGGTGGGTGTATGAATTAAGAGAATAACTAACAATCACCTTGAGGAGATATCAAACAAAATAGTGCATATCATGTCGTTATACCGCCATTTGATAACGTTCTTTTTGTCTTTTTAATGAATCGCATAAAAATGCATCCATTTAAAACCCAGAACGTCACTGCGTATAGCGCGGCGTTGTGCTTCATATAAAAACAAAGACTATGAAAAATTTAATTAAAACAGTAATAGTACTATTAACATTTACTATTTGGAATAACGTAAATGGACAATCGATTCAGAGGCTTGGACCGAATTACTTTTTAGCAGGAGTACCAACCAATGAATTTGATGCTTGGGCAGCCGAAAGTGTTATAGGAAATCAAAGACAAGCCAATTGGTGTTGGGCTGCTTGCTCCCAAATGGTATTAAATTATCACGGACTATATGTTTCCCAAGAACAAATAGTAACAAAAATTTATGGTGGTTTAGTTGACCGACCTGCAAATGAATCACAAATTAGAGTTGCATTAAGCGGGTGGGCACCAAATGTTCAAGGGAGAATTTCTAATATCTATTGTCAAAGCGGATTGACAAGTGTAAATGAAATAACACAAGCCTTGGCTTCTAAATGGCCTTTGATAGTTGGACTCCGAAACCCAAATGGTGGAGTTGGACACGCTTATGTGTTAACTGCGGTTTATTACTCTACAGACCAATTTAATAATACAATACCAGATAAGGTAGTTCTAAGAGACCCAATGCCAGGGACTGATGGTAGAATTGAAGTTAGTTGGCAACAATTCTCAAATAGATTAATGATGGTATTTAAGGTGTGGGTTTCTCGATAAAAAACACGAAAGCACAACAATAGCTATAGTTAATACGGGTTTTGGTGCTTAACCCAAAGTGAAGTGCCTTGAATGATGTCCGCAAAATTGAAAATTTTGAGTATTCAATACTTGAAACTGATGGACGAACAAATAACTAAGCGCAACAATGTATAAAAATAATTGTTCAGTTTTGGGCTTAACCAAAGGTAGTTGCAAGTTCATTACGTCTTATTTTCCTGCAGAAAATCCTCGCATACAAACCCGCAATTATTCTTATACCAACCGTTACGGGTTATTAAAACTAAACAAATATTAACAAATTAAAAAAATAATGAAAAAGCGAATTTTATTTCTTTTAGCAGCAATTTTAAGTCTTAATTGCTATTCACAAATCTCTTTTGAAAAAGGATATTACATTGATAATACGAATCAAAAAATTAATTGTCTAATAAAAAATATTGATTGGAAAAATAATCCAACTGAATTTGAATATAAACTATCCAAAAATAGTGAATCTAAAAAAACAACTATAAAAACAATTAAAGAATTTGGTATTGATAATATTTCAAAATACATCAGAAGAACTGTAAGTATTGATAGATCCAGTGAGGATATCAATAAACTAAGCTATGATAAAAACCTTACATTTAAAGAAGAAGAGCTTTTTTTAAAAGTATTAGTTGAAGGAAAGGCTAATTTGTATCAATACGTTGATAGTAACTTAAGAAGATATTTTTATAATAAAGAAAACTCCAATATTGAACAATTAATTTTTAAAATTTATAAAACCACTGAGAATAATCTTGGTAAAAACAATGGATATAGACAACAGTTATGGGTTGATTTGAAATGTCCAAATTTTAAAGTTAATAAAATTCAAAGTGTAGATTATAAGGAAAATGATTTAGTACAATTTTTTACTGAGTACATTGAATGTCATAAAAGTAAATTAATTAATTTCGAACCAAAACAAAAAAGAGATTTATTTAATTTGACAATCAGACCTCGTATAAATAGTTCTTCATTAACAATCCAAAACTCTGTTTCTAATTCTAGAGATACTGATTTCGAAAATAAAATAGGGTTTGGGTTTGGATTAGAGGCTGAGTTTATTTTACCTTTTAATAAAAACAAATGGGCAATTGCAATTGAGCCAACTTATCAAAGTTTCAAGTTCGAAAAAACAACTAATGTAACTAATGTGTCTGGAGGGGTGTTAATAGTAAATGTTGATTACAGTTCTATTGAAGTTCCTGTAAGTTTAAGACATTATTTCTTTCTAAATAATAGTTCTAAAATTTTTATTAATGCTTCTTATCTTTTTGGTTTGAGTTCAAAATCATCAATTGAATTTAATAGAAATGATGGTTCAAATTTAAATTCATTAGAAATTGATTTAAAAAATAATTTAGCTATGGGAATTGGTTACAAGCAAAATGATAGATATAGCTTAGAGGTGAGGTATCAAACCAATAGAGAAGTTTTAAAAAACTATTATTTTTGGCGTTCAGAATATAAAACACTGTCAATAATATTTGGATATTCTCTATTCTAAAAAAACAACCCATAATAATGGCTATAAGTAATTGCTTGTTCACGCTTACTTCTGAAAACCCCTGCCTACCGCAGGCAGGCGCCACTTCTTTTACACAAACACGTTAATTGTAATTACCAAAACCATGTGAAAACTATCAACATTCCCTCTTTGTTTGATAATATTCAATTTTTGTGAAATAAATGCAGGCGAAATTGTTTTTTAAATGGTAAATAAATAATATTAATAAAGTATTCAACTTGAAAAGAAATAGACGAAAATGAAAAAAATCATTCTAGCCATTGCCATATTAACTATTATTCATGTTGGATGTGAAAAAAAAGTCGAAAATGTAAATCCTTTCAAACAAGGATATAAAAACATTGTAACTGAACATACAATTTTTCATAGTGAGCAATCCGTATTTAGTGAAACAGAAAGTTTAGAAGAAGCATTTGATATTGACAAAAACACTAAGTTTTTAGTAGCTCATCCAAAAAACACAATTACTATTGAAAATAAAGTCGTATCTGTACTTAAAAAATATAAAATAACGTCAGCTATTGATGCTCCAGGAAGAGATCCTAAAATTTGGACATTGAGCGGGTCATCAAATGGCTCTTCTTGGGAAGTTTTAGACACACAAAACGATCAGGTATTTAAGAAAAGAGGTACAACAAACAATTACTCAATAGAAAGCAACATTAAAGCTTATTCCTTTTATAAGTTAGATATGGAACATTCCCATACTTCTGTCTTTGGTGATGATTATTTACAAATAGCAGAGGTTGAATTAATTGCCTTAACAAACGAACCTACTACGGAGTTTACAACTAATTTGAGTAGAACAAAAATTGAAGATACTATTCACTTTAAAGATGTTTCAGCAAATGCACCAGATACTTGGCATTGGATTTTTGAAAATGGGATACCTAGTACAAGTAATATTCAGAATCCTAAAGTTACATATAGTAGACCAGGAAACTATAATGTTACTTTAATTTCAAAAAATGAATTTGGAGTAGACACCTTATTAATAAAAAGAAAAATTAAAGTATATGATCCAAAAAACCCTTGGGAAGGATTCTATTTCCCTGAAATAATACTATCACATAAGGATACAGTTTCTGAGGGATATAAAAGAGCAACATCTGTTATTCCTAACATAAAAAAGGCAATTAATGAAGTAAGTTTAGGAGTCTGTAAACAATTGTATCGTAACATGTCAGAAGTTCCTGATTTTGAAGAAGTGCACTTTGCCTTTAATTGGAGTGATATTTTAGCAGCTAAAGAAGGAAATGGAACTATAATGAAACTTTGGTTTAGTACTAAATATATTCAAAACAATTTAAAAGATGAACCAGATGAAGCTGTTAAACATGAAATATATGGTGTATTATGGCACGAATTAACGCATGGATACCAATTTACTCCTACTACTGCTGACAATCAATATAAATTGGGTTATGATTATTTTGCATTTCTTGAGGGTGAAGCAGATTTAGTTCGAATTAATGCAGGCTATCACAAAACAAGACATCCAAGTTTAGGTAAACACAAGTATCTTTCTGGTTACACTAGTTCTGGATTTTTCTTAAAATGGATTGTAGACACTTATGATGATGATTTTATTTATAAGTTTAATGCTTCATCAAAAACAATAAACCCATGGAGCTATAAAGCTGCAATAAAACAAATTATAGATAAAGATGTAGATGAATTATGGGAGGAATATATACTATATATTAAAAACTATAACAAAACCAATAAACCTGTTAAAAGGAAAAAGATAGACTGGATGAATATGTAGCTACTATAGAAAATTATGAACACTAATTTTTTCATTATTGAAAGTTTAATAAAGTAGATAAACTACAACTAACAACCTATAAATAACATAGAGCGTTTGTTCTAATTTGAAAGTTCTGTGAATATTAATCAAGTCCGCTAAATATAAAATTTGGTGTTTAAGATAAAAACGAAATTTTATATTTAGCTAATTGATAAACCGAAACGTATTTGATTATTCCCTGTACTACGTGAAAAACTATATTTTACTTTTATTTATTGGAATAACAATTTTAAGTTGCTCAAGCGATGATTACAATACTCAAGAATCTAAACTCGCTGGAACTTGGAATTGGGCAGAATCATCTGGTGGAATTGACGGTAGAACTGAAACGCCTAACTCAACTGGAAATTCGATGAAAATTGAAATTTCTAATAATTCAATCAAAAGATATTTAAATGGGGATTTGGAATCCGAATTAAATTACTCAACTGAATTTGAGGAATATAATGGAGAACAATGGTTGAAAGTTACATACGAAAATGGACAAGTGCAACATGCTGATTTAAATATAGATTATTTAATTCTTTATGACAGATGTTCTGATTGCTTTCAACATGAATATGTAAGAGAATAAAAACGTATGCTAACAACCTATATAATTTATTGCATAAAGATAGAAAGTGCCAACCAAAAATTGGACGAAACGATCGTGTCATAATTAAGCATGTGATGAGTGGTGAAAACAAAACTGTTAAATACAAGCAAGCAGAA
>CAWVTS010000152.1:0-6119 GCA_963933045.1 uncultured Lutibacter sp.
ACAAAGGCATTTCTACCTCTGAAATTTTTTGGTAATTTAAATGTATTAAGTAATTGCATTAATTATAAATTTAATATTTTTTCAACTTTTGAAACAAATCTCATTTCTGTATAACCTTTAACCTTATTATAGTTATTATTCACTCTATTTTCATCAAAATTTGCTAATTGTTCTTTTAATGCATTTACTATGTCTTTTGAAGATTTTTTTTCAATAAAATAGAAATTATTTTTTGTAAAAGTATCTTTTAAAGCTGGGTGTTCTGTTGTAATTATTGCATTTCTCGTAATTATTGCTTCCAAAATAGACAAAGGTAATCCTTCTACTAAATATGAGGGGAAAACAAATGTATTTGCCCACAATAACAACTCTTTCTTTTCTTGATTTCTCACAACACCTAAATAGTCAAAATTTTCATTTTCATCAAAATAACTCATTATCTTGTTGTAAATTACTACATCTATGTTTCCTGCAAATTTTGCTTTAAACAAAATATTTTGTTTATTAAGATTAACCAATGCATCAAGTAAATAGAACACCCCCTTCTCTGTCATTAAATTTCCAACATAGGCTATCTTTAAACTACTATAGTCTTTTTTCAACTCTTCATTAGGCTGTAAAAACAATTCGCTTTCAACAAAGTTGTCAACTACAAAAATCTCTTCTGGTCTTAAAAAAAAGTTTAGATTTTTCTTTAAAGAACTAGAAAGAACAATACCATAATTAGATAATGAAAGAATACTTTTTATTAATTTCTTTTTTAGAAAAAACTGACTCTCATACATCTCACCTAGTTGATTACCATGCAAATGGATTACAATTTTTTTTCCAAAAATTTTACCCGTAATAAAAAAAAGTGCATATTTTAATACACCAAAAAAACTTTGCCCAATCGTTATATAAATTGAATCATAGTTATAAATATTAAATGCTTTTAAATTTAATTTAAAAAAATAGATCATTTTATAAAAATTAAATTTACCTACATCCTCTTCAAACTTAAAATAAGACATATCAATAAAATCAACTTTATTGTTATCTTTTAATCCTTTATATAAAACTTCATTTGCAAGCGAAAGACCTGTAACTGGTTTTGGAAAAGGACCAACTAGCAATATTGATTTTCTAACACTCATTTTTTGTATAATTTTTTAAGGCGAAAAAATTAATTAAGAACGAAAAAAAGATTAAACCATTTTCTCTTTCTAGAATATTTTCTGATAGCATTACAATGCTATAAAAACTAAGAACAACTATCAATAAATAATTTTCATTACTAAAAGATAAATTAATATTGTAATATAAAAAATATAAATAAAGAAACAATAACGGAAAACCACCAATTAATAAAAAACTTAAATATTGATTATGAGAATTATATTCTTTACTTAACAAAAACTGATTGCTTTTTTTGTACTCAATTTTTAATTGATCATTAAAATCTCCAATACCATATCCAATAAATGGAGAGTTTTTTATCAAAAAAAAAGAAGTTTTATAGATGCTATATCTAATATTTGTAGAATTAGAACTTATTGATTTAGCTTCTTCTACTTTAATCAATTCTAAAAAAGTATTTCTTGTTTTTGGTATAGATATTAAAAGTATTGATATAGCAATGATAGCAAAATAATAATATTTTCTTATCTTTTTCTCTTTAAAAAAAGACCATAAAAACAAGACAAAAACAAATGCAATAATTGGTCCTTTTTTAGAATAAACTATCAAAAAACAAATTAAGCTTAGATTGATTACAAAAAGTATAATTTTAATCAGATTCGTTTTTATTTCTCTAAAAAGATAAATACTAAAGAGAATAGAGATAGCGCAATGCATAGACATGTATATTGGATGTATACCATACTTTCCAATGTCCTTATTAATAATTAGAGGATAGTGCTTTATTACATCTTCAAGGCTATAATGTGTAAAGTAATGCCACAAAAAAGGGATTATATTATATAAAAACGTAGCTACTATAAACACGACTAAATAAATCCTGCTATTTTTTAAAACCTCTAATACATCAGACCTTTTTAACATTGAAAACAGTAAAGGAAAAAGAAGTAATGAAAAAGAAGTTTGAAGTTTTAAAGATGCCTCTGAAAAATTTGCAGTATAGAGCATCGTTATTATAAATCCTATGTAAACAGACGAATTAATAACAAAAAAAGTTTTATTAATAACAAAACCTCTTTTAGAAACTAAAAAGAATATTAAAAGAGAAAATATAATGATTATCACAGACTTAACAATGCTTGGAAAGAGCATAATTCCAAACATTAATCCAAAAAATAATTTAATAAGGTTAAGTAAAGTATTATTACTTATTAGATTTTTTATTAACATAACTCAAGTACTGTTTAGTAAAAATTTCGATAAGCTTAGGTAAGAATACAACTGAAACTAAAGGTCCGATATAATATGAAAAACCATTAGTAAAATCTCCTCTTAACAAAAAAATTAAGTGCATTGCAAAATAAAAGGCCATAATTTTCTTTAAATAATCATTACTCTGCAACCATTTAATCATTTTGATAAACGTGAAAGCTAAAATGATTGGCACAATAATAACACCTAAAATACCAAAGTTAACAAAACTCTCAGACACTAATGGATTTGATAAATTAGAAAAATTAAAGCCAAAATCACTAATTAAATGTTCTCCAACAGCTTGTCCTGTAGAATATGGCTTATCAACCCAAATTATTCTAGGAATAAAAAATAGGAGACCTCCAATTAACTGATATCCATATGAAAAACCAAATTTATATACATAATCTATTGTAGCCATTATATTAGAAAAAGCGTCATAATTTAAAGTGTTAAAAGCTTCTGAAATACCTCCTCCTTTCATTTGTTCTATCAAAATAAAAGGATTATTATATATTTCTAAAAAAGAGGCATCACTATGAGTTACAATTGCAGATAATGGAAAAACAATTATCATTATAAAGAACAAAAAAGAAATAGTTTTTAAATTTGAATTAAAAAACTTAGGAAACACTAAAAATATTAAGGATAAATATATTGGTCCTAAGGCATTTCTTTTTTCTGTAAATGGGTTTTTAAACCATAAAAGAAGTATAAAAAAAAGAAAACAAAAAAGAAGGATGTTTACAATGTTAACTCTTCTTTTCTTTTCTTTTCTTAAATACTGAAAACATAAAATTATTCCAGCGAAAGGTATCATAAACAATAATTTTTTCCAAATTAAAAGAACACCTATAGAGCTCGAAGATTTAACCCAACCTGGACGGGAAAATTCGATTTCTACAAAATTATAGCTTGTAATAAAAATTATAAAGCATAGTAATAAAATTATTAAAATGGTAAAAGGCAAATACTTTTGTTGGACTAAATTAATAGGTTTAGGAACATAATTTTTGATTGTTTTTTTCATATATATATATGCAAAAATAAAAACAACATTAAACAGGCTAACTAATATGTTCGCATATAAAACCAAATATTCATCATAAGGAAAAAAGTTAACAAACTTTGGGGTTTCTAACCCATCGAAAGAATTAATTTGAGAAATTGGTGCTGCTAAAAAAAATAGAAAAGAAAAAACAATGAAAGATGATAAAAAAGGTGAATACACTTTTTCATAATACAAATGATAAATAGTAATTAAAAATAAAAAAATTGCACTAAAAAAGAAAGATGTGAACACTAACAATGACGCCTTAAATGTTATAAACATAATTAACGTTAACCCTATATATACTATTAAAAAAATACCTTTTAATTTCATATTATACCAAATCTATAAACACCTTTGCCATTGCTTCAGAAGAATAATTTTCTTTACAAAGTTCTAAAATATTTTTTCTTTCTTTATTCCAATAATTACATTCTTCAAAAACTTTTACTATTTTTCTTATAAAATCCTCCTCATCATCTGTCTTAAAAAAAACAGCATTTTTACCAGCAATGACTGCTTCTATTTCTGGAGAATGATTTTCATCCTTAGATACTAACATTGGAACTCCAAAACCAAAACTCTGTGTCACAGAAAGCCCAATATAGCCAGACGAAACACTAAAATACGCTTTAGAATAAAGCTCTTTTAACTGATTATAATCACTAATGTGGCCTAACAGTTTTACTCTATCAGTTAATCTATGATCATTAACAAATTTTTCTATTTTTCCTTTTTCATCTCCATCTCCAACTATTATTAAATTAGTGTTAATGGGTAGTTTTTCTATACCTTTCATGAAAGATTTTACTAAAAAAAGAATCTTTTTTGTAGGAACTAATCTACACACCGAAATAATATCTTCCCTAATACCCTCGTCTTCAGATAATATCATATCAGAACGAGAAAATAAAGAGTTTGGTGCAGAAATTATTTTTTTCTGAGGCATTTTATTTTGAAGTTCAGTTTTTTGTTTATTTGTATATACTATTACTCCATCACTTAGTTTACGCATGAAGCTTCTTAAAAAATCAGTTCTGCTATTAATTCCTTTCCTTCCCCAAGCATGCCCCCAAGAATACGTTTCTTTATTAAAAACCCATCTAACAAAAAGGAATATCCAATTAGAAATAATTCTAGGGTTAAGTTCTAAAACAATAACATCATTTATAAAAACTAAATGCCATATACCTTTTTGAAATAATAGTTTTCTATTAAATAAAAAAATATTTTTAACTCGTTTTCTTTTAATCGTTTTATGACTAGTTACGGTCGGTTCAAAATAAGAATCTCCTGAGTAAAGTTCAAATCTTCCTTGTAAAGAATTGTAAATATTTTTAAAAAAAACAGTCCTGTAATCTGGTGTTACCGTATGTATGATTACTAATTTTCTCATATAGCTGTTTTTTTTATTTTTTTATAATAGAAGTATACCGCCAAAAGTAAAATAAATAATTCTGTGGTTACTGCGGAAATAGCGACTCCATAAATTGTATAAAATTTCACTAAACTTAGTGCGATAATTAAGTTTAAAAAGCCCCCTGAGATAAGAATTTTCATTCTTATTTTGTATTTTTTTATGGAAGGGTAATACAAGGTTACGTACAACATATTTAAAGAAGATAACATCGAAATGAGACCCAAAATCTGAAAAACAGCGCTGTATCCAACAATAAGAGCATCATCAAAAGCAAGCATCAGTATTTGCTTTGCTCCAAAGAAAATAATTATTGAGATAATCAACCCTAAAAATCCTATAGGAATTCTCATTTTATCAATGTACGATCGGATCTCGTCGTAAGGTTTTGTCGATAGGTTTGGAAAGATTGCTTGATAAAAAGGACTATACAAACTCTTTATTGCCAAAATCAATTTTTCCATACTAGCATAAACACCCGCCATTGAATCTCCTGCAAAAAAGCCTAAGATTAAAGTATTACTAGAGGTATAAAGGCTAACAGCAAAATTCGAAAAAAACAAGCTAGAACTATTCTCAATGATCTCTTTTACTTGCGATAGCTTTGGAAAAATAAACTTCACATATTGAAGGCTAAATACAAATCCAAACAAACCAGAAATCACAAATCCTAAACCGTTAAATATTGGCACATACTGGTAATCTGAAGGACTTAGTACAACAAAAAACAGCGAAATTGTAAAAAATAGTTTTGCAGCTACATTTACAATTGTAATTACCTGCATTTTTTCTATTCCTTGAAAAAACCAAGTTGGAAATATTGCCTGGCCTAAAACAAGTCCAAAACTAAATAAGTAAATCAAAGGATCTACACTAAATTTATCTACATAAATAATCAATCCTAATAATAGTAGAAAGGTAATAATTATAAGTACTAACTTAATAGAGAAAACATTCCAATAAAATTGAGAAAGTTTTTCTTTATCATTTTTTAAATTTGCGACCTCTCTAGTTGCACTTATATTAAAACCAAAATCAACAATAATTGTTAGGAAAAGAGCCACAGACTGGGCAACCATTACAAGTCCGTATTTTTCTGAGCCTAAAGTTCTTACTAAATATGGAAAAATTATAAGGGGTAAAATAAAATTTGTTCCTTGAATAAAAAGTAAAGCGACATAATTTTTTGCTATAATTTTTTTTTCGTTATCCATAACTTTATTTTAGCAAAAACATCAATAAAAAAAATACTCTAATAAAACACCCTCAACTTTAATT
>CAWVTS010000153.1:0-6004 GCA_963933045.1 uncultured Lutibacter sp.
TAAACCGAAAGAGAAGTGCTTTTAAATGCACAACGCCTCATATACTAACCGTTACAAACAATTACTCGGAAAAATTACCGAACGGAATTATGCCGAACTTTGCACTGAAAAAATCACTCGAAATCTGAATTGAATTATGCGGAATTGCCACTCAATCGGAATTAAAAAGTTTTGCGGATTTATAAAACGCAATTTTTATGCGAAATTAACTCGGAATTGAACAATTTTAGCGGAATAACAAAAAACGTAATGACTCAAATGTCTCGTAACAGTTTGTAACAACGTATATAAAAATGCTTAAATTAGTGCCAAATCAAAAAGAAAGTACACTTTTGTTATACCAAAATATCAAATTAGCTTCTCAAAAAAGCGCTCTTAATTCTAATAATTACTACTAAAATAATATCAAGACATTTAAAGCTTCATTACCTTTGTAATTGTGAAAAAGAAATTAATAATTATCGGTTCTGGTATTGGAGGCTTAGGTTCTGCTGCTTTGTTAGCTAAATCTGGATATGAGGTTACTGTTATTGAGAAAAACATAAATCTTGGTGGTCGTGCTAATATTTTTGAAGCCGAAGGTTATACTTTTGACATGGGACCATCTTGGTATCTCATGCCAGATGTTTTTGAACATTATTTTAATTTAATAGATGAAGACATTACCGAGCATTTAGACTTGGTAAAACTCTCACCTTCTTATCGTGTATTTTTTTCTGGTGATGAAGAATTACCTGTGGTTGATATTCACTCTGATTTAGAAAAAGACTTACCACTTTTTGAAAAGTTAGAACCTGGTATTACGCCAAAAATCAAAGAATACCTCAAACGTTCTGGTGAGCAATACGAAATGGCTAAGGAGACGTTTATGTATCGAAATCTTGGGTTTTCATTAGATTTTTTAAAATGGGATGTCATTAAAAAAGGGATTGAGCTTAATCCGTTTCAAACCATGCAATCCTATTTAAATAAATGGTTTAAAAGTGAGCGTGTTAAAAAAATATTAGAATATACATTAGTTTTTTTAGGTTCTGATCCTGCAAAAACACCTGCTATGTATAATATTATGAATGCTATAGATTTTAATATGGGTGTGTATTACCCTAAAGGCGGTATCTATGAGATTGTAAGAGCATTGGTGGCGATTAATAAAAAGCATGGTGTGACATTTATGACCAATAGCCCTGTGTCAAAAATCATAGTAAAAAATAAAAAAGCCACTGGTGTACAGCTTGAGAATGGCACAACTTTAGAAGCAGACTTAATCATCTCAAATGCCGATTTATGGTTTACGGAAACTCATTTATTGGAAAAACGTCATCAAACTTATCCTGAACGCTACTGGGAAAAGGCAGTGTTGAGTCCAAGCGCTTTTATTATGTATCTTGGTTTAGATAGAGAATTAGATATTTTAAGTCATCATAATTTACGTTTTGGTGGTGATTGGAAACAAAATTTCAAAGAGTTGTTTGATACGCCTCAACTTCCAGAAGATCCTAGTTATTACATTTGTAAGCCTACAGAAACTGATCCTGACTTATCGCCTCAAGGAACTGATAATTTATTTGTTCTCGTACCAATTCCTCCGGGTTTAACACTTTCCGAAGAAGATATGAAAAGCTACCGACAAAAGATTTTAAATCTCATGAAAACCGATTTAAATCTTCCAGCAATAGAGGATTATATTGTTTATGAACGGTCTTACTGGAGCGACGACTTCCAAAATGATTATAATGCATACAAAGGCACCGCTTTAGGATTGGCACATACGCTTAAGCAAACACTAAAGCGACCATTAAACTATAGTAAAAAAGTAAAAAACCTCTATTATGTTGGTGCTGGTACTAGTCCAGGAATTGGTATGCCTATTTGTTTAATTTCAGCAGAACTCGTCTATAAAAGGATTCAAAAAATTAAAACACCAAAACCTTTAAAATCTTTATAATCTAAATTATAGGATTTCTTTAAAAAATAAATAGAAGAATAAAACAGCTCCCGAAACGGCATTAATTAATGGAAAGTAGGTATAATATTTAAATAGTTTTGAAATGTTACTCATACTAAATAATACTATAACTGTATACACGAGGCCACAAATAATGGAAATATAGCCTACATAATAAAATCCAATAAACGCAGAGATTACATACGTTACTAAACAAAACCATAAAGAATTTTTCTTACCAAGCATAATTGCTAACGTATTAACACCAGCTTTTTTATCTGCTTCAATATCTGGAATCGCAGAATAGGTTTGCATACCAAAAGCCCAAACCAGACCTCCAAATACTGCTAACCATTCTATATTCGTGTTACCAGTAATAAAAAAACCAACGAGTGCAGGTGATACATATATTATCGCCGAAAACAGCACATCTAAAGGCGGTTTACTTTTTGCTCTTATTGGCGTTGCCGAATAGAAAAACCCCGTAAATAAAAACAACAACAAAGCTAATTTTATTGATATATTAACAATAAAAAATAACGGCAAAAAAGAAATTAATAGATATACCATGATCTTCCATAAATCCCTATGTTTTTCGAGTGGTAATACCGATTCATATTTTATCTTTTTAGCATTGTGAATATCGGTTTGATAATCATAAATATCATTGACACCATAAATAAAAACATTAGCTGGCACTGTAAAAAACACACCAAAAGCAACTAACAAAAGTGTTGTGGTAGTATCATATAAAAATAGATTTCCCGAGGATATCACACCAACAAGAAAAGTTCCAAGCACATACATCCAGAATCTTGGTCTAGATAGTAATATAACTTCTTTTATCGTTAATTTCATAGTGGCACAAAAATAAACTGATAGAATGGTTTAAGCTAAGGATTTGAATTTTTTGTTTAATTTTTTTTATTTAATGTTAAACAAAATAATTACCTTTAGCATGGGAGAATTATGGCTATGGTTATGGATTCATTGTTATTGAAGACGGAGAAAACATGTATTAATTTTTTCAATACTATTAAAAGAATATGTTGAAAGGCAAAATTTAAAATATTTAATGATTTTATTATATTACCAATATTATTTTATTTTAGAATTAACAATTGGTCAGACTATTGGGAAAATGGCTACTAAAACTAGAGTTGTGAATATAGATAATAGTGAAAACCCTAATTTTACGAGAATATTTATTAGGACAATATCGAGATTAATACCAATTGATTTTTTATCCTATTTATTTTCATCGAATGGAATTCACGATATTTTATCCAAAACAGAATTAAAGAAAATTTAAATTAATTATTAACCTAAATTTTAAAGAATGAAAAAAATGAAAAATGTGATTGCAATAGGATTAGTTGCAATAATGATGTCGAGTTGTGCAACCGTATTTGGAGGAAAAGTAACTGCACACCAAAAAACAAAACCTTTAGCTGGTGAAGAACAAAGACAAGTTCGAGTTGGGGCATTAATTGCTGATATTTTACTTTTTTGGCCTGGAGCGATTGTCGATTTTGCTACTGGAGCGATTTATAAGCCACAAAAATAACTTTGTACAACAAAGTATATAAAAAATAGCAGTTAAGAGCTAGCCTGAAATGGCAGTTCTTTTCTGCTATCTTTATTTAACATTCGAAAAGAAATAGCATATTTATTTGCTGCTTTTCATATACAAACCTTTGTGAGTCATAATTTAAATTCTACTATAGTAATATTACGTCACATGAAAAACTTTATTTTTATTTTACTAATGCTCAGCAACATAGGATTTGCTTATTCTCAAGATTGGTCAAACTTGAAACGATTTCAAAAAGAAAATGCAGAATTAATAGATCCTCAATCTGGTGAGCATCGTGTTGTATTTATGGGGAATTCTATTACAGAGTTTTGGTCTAAAATGAGACCTTCTTTTTTTATTGACAAATCTTACATAAATAGAGGAATTAGTGGGCAAACCACTCCACAAATGCTATTACGCTTTAGACAAGATGTTATCCATTTAAATCCTTCGGTTGTAGTAATATTAGCAGGTATTAATGATATCGCTGGCAATACAGGTCCAACAACAATAGAAGTAATAGCTAATAACATTATTTCAATGATAGAATTAGCAAAATCTAACAAGATTAAAGTTGTATTATGCTCAGTTTTACCAGTTTTTGATTTTCCTTGGAATCAAGGATTAAAACCCGCAGAAAAAGTTATAAAACTAAACTCTTTATTAAAATCGTATGCAGAACAGAATAGCATTGTTTATGTTGATTATTTCAGCCCAATGGTAAATGAGGTTAATGGTCTAAAAAAAGAGTTAGGAGACGATGGTGTGCATCCAAATATCACAGGATATATAATCATGGAGCCACTTTTAGAAAATGGTATTGTAAAAGCCTTGGCTCAAAAATGAACTGTGAGAACAACAAAAAAATTAAGGCCTAGCCAACACTGTTTCAAATAATCATCCAATGAAAGACTTGAAAAAAAACTTCGCTATTCTATTAATTAGTTTATTATTTATAAATGTTGCAAATTCTCAAATTGATACATTAATGGTTTTTAGCAAAGCCATGAATAAAAATATTCCGAATTTAGTTATTACTCCTGAAAATGATGCTATCCAGAATGAGAAAAAACCAGTTTTATACCTGCTTCACGGAGTTGGTGGAACTTATACAGACTGGTTATCTAAGGTTCCATCTATAAAAAAGTATGCAAATGATTTTAATATTATCATAGTTTGCCCTGATGGAGGAAATTCTAGCTGGTATTTTGATAGTCCTATCGACAATACAATGAAATATGAAACCTATATATCAAAAGAATTGATTGAAATAATTGACAAAAAATATAACACTGTATCTGATAAAAAAGGTCGCGCTATTGCTGGATTAAGTATGGGAGGACATGGCGCACTATATCTTGCTTTTAAGCATCAGAATATTTGGGGTGCTTGTGGTAGTATGAGTGGAGGTGTTGATATTAGACCTTTTCATAATAATTGGGATATTTCTATGCGTTTAGGACCATTTACTGATAACATAGAAACTTGGGAAGAAAACACAGTGATTAATTTAGTTTATTTATTAAAGGGAAACTTAAAAATAATTTTTGATTGCGGTTATGATGATTTCTTTTATCAAGTTAATAAAGAATTGCACCAAAAATTATTAGAAAACGGTGTGTCACATGATTATATTGAACGTCCTGGAGGTCATAATTGGGATTACTGGTCAAATGCTATTAAATATCATTTAGTCTATTTTAATGATTACTTTGGTGGGTAATAAGGTCTCACAACAACGTGTATAATTAATTACTTTGGTCCTTTCTTTTTTGGAAAATTAGTTGCTTAACCACTCAACTAAACATACACATAAAGGTTGTGACATAAAAAAAAATATAAAATGAAAAAAATAATTATCATAGCTTTTTGTATTTCCTTAATTCAAAGCTGTAACAAAGACGACAAGACAAAACCTTTTAAAAAGTTGAAGAAATAGCTATTATAAATCAAAAAATAATGATGCCAATAATTTCCAATTAAAGTGTGAAAAAAATTACTTAAAACAAAATGAGATAAAAATCAGTCTTAATTTTTTCTAGAGTCCATTGTCGTTGAGTTTGAAAGAAAACTAACAACATAAATAAAACAGAGATAATTTAGGATTTTCTGGAGGTAATAGTTTCTTTTCGAAGTCCTGCTAAGATTTAAATGAATAAAAAAGGCAAGCTGTTAACAACGTCTAAAAAAAAGGCTACTTTAGTAATTAAATAAAAGACTTTTCTTTTTTGCTGAGTTGAATAATGAAAGATTCTTGTACTCAAAAACGTAAAACCCTTATATAAAAAGTGTAACTTTAAAATATAAATATGGAAATATTAAGAGAATTTTTAGAATTTGAACTTATTCGTGTTGGGGAATATAAGATACTAGTTTATACTTTAGTGACTATTTTGATAATTTTTCTGATTACCAAATTAATATTAGGATTAATCAAGAAAACACTTTTTCGCAAACGTAAAATTAATGAATTTGACAAAGGG
>CAWVTS010000154.1:0-5972 GCA_963933045.1 uncultured Lutibacter sp.
AGAAGTAGATCCCATAAAAACTAGTGGTGTAGAAACACTTTGTTTACTTGTCCAAGAATTTAAATGACTTAATGCATGTTTAATTTCGTTTGTAACAGGGTAAATTTCTGTTAAATCCACTTCTGCCTTTGGCTTACCCATATCTTTAAAAAGGGCTTCTTGTATTGCATTTCTAAAAGTAACTTCTATCGCATTTTTTAAAACTTTTAGTTTTCTTCTTCTTTCTAAAATTGATTGGTTTGCTATAACAAATTGATTTGCTTTTTGAGCATTAAAAATAGCAGTAATAGTTTTCAAACTTAATTGATCTTTAATAACTTCCATAGCTTATAATTTGTGGAGTTCTAATTTAAAAATTTTTGATATTATAATTCTTTATTGGGGATTTTACTCATTGCGTATTCTGATATTGCTGTAATTGATAATGATGGATTTACTCCAGGATTTGCAGAAATCATAGAACCATCACAAACCATCATATTTTTGTAACCAAACACATTGCAATTTTTATCGATAACACCTTGATTCGAATCTTTCCCCATAACTGCACCTCCTAAGATATGTGCTGTTGTTGGACTTCCTAATAATACATCGGTAAAATTAGCATACGGTATTGCTTTTATCATTTTACCGAATTTTTTACCTAAGGTTAATGCTTCTGGTATGAATGCGTTTGGTACTTCTCCTTCTTCTTTAACAGATTTCATTCTGGTAAACCTACCTCTTTTCATACGCAAGGTACTATCTAAAGTTTGCATAAAGAGCAATACTGTTGTACGCTTAGCATAGTTTTTTGCAAATAACGTTTTAAGAAAAATTAAAGGTTGTTTTAAAATAATCCCAAAAACACCTAAAACCCTAAACAATGCGAATTTATTATGTATGGTTGGTACTGTCAATGTTCTGAAAAAACTAGACCCTTCACCATAACGAACAGGTTCTAAATGACTATTTTCATCAGTATGTAAAACAGAGCCTATTGCAATTCCTTTAGAATAATTTTTATGATTTTTTTCTGTGGAAGTTAAAACCAGTAATGATTCATTATTGGTACGAATATTACTCCCTACTCTATCTGAAAGATCTGGTAAACTTTTATCTTTTAACTCTAATAATAATGGTACCGTTCCCATAACTCCTCCAGAAAAAATAACACCTTTTGTAGTAACTTCTCCTTTAGATTTCTTACCAAGTTTTGCCTTAAATTTAATTTTATAACCTTCAGAACCATCTTCTTTGCCAATTGGCAATACATTTACTACTTCTGTTTCTGCAATAATTTCAGCGCCTAATTGTTGCGCTAAATATAAATAATTTTTGTCTAATGTGTTTTTTGAATTGTATCTACAACCTGTCATGCAAGCTCCACAATGAATACAACCGGTTCTATCCGGTCCTTTTCCCTCAAAATATGGGTCTTTTACACTTTTTCCTGCTTTACCAAAATACACTGCAACTTTAGTTGCTTCAAAATGATCTTCTTTACCTATATCTTTAGCCAATTGTTTTATAGCTAAATCTGATGCATCTAACTTTGGGTTTGTTTCTGCTCCCAGCATTTTATATGCTGTTTCATAAAATGGCTCTAAAAGGCTTTTCCAATTATTAAGATTTGACCAACTTCCTGATTTAAAAAATTCTTCTTTTGGAATTGGTAATGTATTAGCATATGTTAAGGAACCTCCACCAACTCCAACTCCAGAAAGTACAGTAACATGATTTAAAAAAGTCATTTTAAAGAAACCTTGTAAACCTACTTGTGGAAACCACAACCATTTTTTTAAATTCCAGTTAGTTTTAGGGAAATCTTTAGCTTTAAACCATTTTCCTTTTTCTATAACAAGAACTTTATAGCCTTTTTCAGAAAGACGCAATGCACTAACAGAGCCACCAAAGCCACTTCCAATAATTATGTAATCATACTCTGATTGTGTCATTTTAAAAAAAATTAAAAAGGAAAAATAACTTTTATATTATCCCACTTAAAAACAAATAATTACTCAAGTTTTTTTAATCAATATAAATTATTAATACATATGAAATATTTAGTCTCTTTTTTACTCCATTAAACCAAAAATAATTCTTTGGACATTTGAAGAAAAATTAGTGTTTCTGTATTTTTTTCGTCTTAGACTTTAAATTTTACATGAAGCAAAGACATAATTTTATTCTTGCTATTAAAGCATCATTATTATAACTCATTCCGTAAAAGTATACATTTTTTTTAAACTTTATATTTAAAAAAATAGAGTGATATCATTTGGAAAGGAATAATATTTATCTGCTTGAGAAATCAAAGTTTAATCTTCTTTTTTAACTAAAAAAAATTATCATAATAAATATAAATAACACACTGATTTCATAAAATAAAATATCAAGTTTTTATCATTATAAACTCTATTCTAAATAATTTATTTTATCACTTAAAATATAGTTTTAAAAAAAACTTTACACCTATCGTCTACCATAATGCCTATAATTCTTTTAAAATAAAAGTAAATAATATATTGTATTGAAAAATAAGTTTCTTTAATTGTTTTTTTTATGATTTAATAAAGGTTAATTCAATTACATTTAAGATATTGCTAAAAATATTATAACTCCCCAAATGGCAATAAAACTAATTTGCTCTGATATAGATGGCACTTTATTAAATAAAAATCGTGAATTATCTGATAAGACTATCACTGAAATAAAAAGACTATCAAAAATTCCTTTTATTTTGATTTCTTCACGCATGCCAAAAGCCATGATCCATATACAAAATCAATTAGACATTACTCATTTACCATTAATTGCATATAATGGTGGGTTAATAATTGCGAATGGTGAAATTGTTGAGACAACTGAAATAACTCCTTCTGTAACAGAAGATATTTCTGTTTTTTGTAAAAATACAGCTATCCATTTAAGTTTATATCACAATGACGAATGGTATGTTCCTGAAATGGATTATTGGGCTAAGAGAGAACAAAACAATACCAAAGTTACTCCAATTACAAAACCAATTAAAGAAACATTACAAACTTGGAGAAATGAAGATAAAGGTGCACATAAAATAATGTGTATGGGAGAAGAAAATGAGATTGATTCTTTAGTTAATTTTATTGAAAAAAAATATAGTAGCGATTTGATTGGATATAGATCAAAGCCTACATACTTGGAAATATCTCATAAGAATATTTCAAAAAAAACAGCGATAGACATTTTGCTAAAAAGTAAATATTATGAAATTGAACTGAAAGATGTTTTGGCGTTTGGGGATAATTATAATGATATTGAGATGCTAAAGTCCGTTGGACTTGGTGTTGCGGTTAAAAATGCCAAAAAAGAGGTGTTATCCATTACTGATAACATAACTGAATCAAATGTTGATAATGGAGTTGCTATATTTTTAGAAAACTATTTCCATTAAAATGTCAAAAAAAGGAAAAGAAAAAAACACAAAAAACAAAGCGAAACATTCTAAAATGATACATCGTAAAAAAAACAAATTGCGAGAAACAAAAAAACTTACTAACCAAAGATTGAAAGAGATAAATAAAAAAATTAATGCACAAAAATAATTTACACATTCAAGATTATGATTTCCAAAAATTATGTTCTGAATATCCTCAATTAAAAGAATTTGTTTTCACCAGTAAATATGAAAAGAAAACGATCAATTTTGCGTATCCAAAAGCAGTAAAAGCTTTAAATACAGCACTTTTAAAAACGTATTATAATATTAACTATTGGAGCTTTTCTGATGACAGTTTATGCCCTCCTATACCAAGTAGAGTTGATTATATTCATCAACTTAATGACTTGTTAAATGAATCTGGAATTACTCAAAACATAAAAATTTTAGATATTGGATCTGGGGCTTCTTGTATATATCCACTACTTGGAAATGCAGTTAACAATTGGAAATTTATTGGAACAGAAATTGACAACAACTCACTCAATAGTGCTCAAAAAATTATCAATGAGAATAATCTAAACGAATCAATAAAACTTAGATTTCAAAGTGAAAAATCTAATATATTAAATGATGTCATTACAGAAACTGATATGTTTTCTGCAAGTATGTGCAACCCTCCTTTTTATAGTTCGCAAGAAGAAGCGAATGAATCTAATAATAGAAAAATGAAAGGCCTAGGAATTGATTCATCAATAAGAAATTTTAGCGGAAGTCAAAACGAATTGTGGTATGAAGGTGGTGAAAAAGCGTTTTTACATAATTATTTATATCAGAGTTCATTATTTAAAACGCAATGTCATTGGTTCACCTCTTTGGTTTCTAAAACTGAAAATGTGCAACCAATGTATGATTCCCTAAAAAAACTAAACGCCACTCAAATTGAAACTAAATCTATTAAATTAGGTAATAAAATAACAAGAATTGTTGCTTGGTCATTCATGTAAAGTGAATTCAATCTAGGTCTAGTCCCTTTTTCAACTCAATAAATTATTGAAACTTTAATGATTCTATAGATGTTTGCCCAACTATAAATCATTAAAATTTTAATTATGAAAAATTTATTAATTGCCGCTACATTATTCATTACTTCAATTGCCTTCTCTCAAGAAACTAAAGATACTACTGCTGGTGTTCTAGAGTTTGAAACAGAAGTGATTGATTATGGGAAAATAAAACAAAATGATGATGGAAATCGTTCGTTTAAATTTAAAAACACTGGTAATTCCCCAATAACCATTGCAAATGTAAAAGGAAGTTGTGGATGTACAGTTGCAACAAAGCCAAACAAACCAATCTTGCCTGGAGAAACAGCTGAAATAGGTATAAAGTATGCAACTAATAGAGTTGGTGGATTTTCTAAAACTGTAACTATTACTTCTGATGCAAGCATGCAAAGGAAAGTCTTAAGAATTAAGGGAATAGTTTTAAAGTCATCTGAAAGTAATTCTAAAACATTATCAGCAACAAGATAGATTTATAAATTTCACGGTTAATACTATTTTAACTGTGAAATTTAATTTTGTTTATATTTGGCTATGAAATTTAAACTATGACCAAACATCTATATTTACTATTCTTCTTTTTATTATCTATACCATGTTTCTCACAGTTTGAATTTTCAGGAGATGTAAATGAAGAATTTATTAGTTCTACAGTATATCTAACTGCAATTGATAACTATAATAGAAGTAGTATATTTCTAACAGAGCAAATAATTCAAGAAAGTGAAATTGATAGTCTAGGACAGTTTCTTTTTAAAGGAGATTTTTTATCCGATAAGAATAAGTTTTATAAAATCTATATAGATAAGTGCAATGAAACTGTTACTGATTACAACCACTTGCTTGACCATTGTGATGACAGTAATTATATTATTTTTATTGCAAATAATACTGATAAAATTTACTTCCCATTAAACGACTTTGAGCAAATGTTTTGTTCGGTTCAATTTTCTAGAACACAAAATATTGCGATTCACAAAATTGATTCTATACAAGAAACTCTTTTAGTAAATCTACAGGATTCTAAGAGTGATGAACAGCGCAAAATCATCTATAAGAATGCCTTTAAAAAACTTCAAAAGTTTAGTGCAACACTTGATGAACCTTTGGTTGAACTATATGCATATCAGTTGTACTCTGATGAAAAATCTTTTAGTAGAGTAACTTATTTAGAAGATTTAAAAACTTCAGATTATTATTCGATTTTAGAAGACAAGTTAGAAGAATCTTACCCTAATTCACATTATACAAAACAATATAAAGAAGATTTATATAGAGATCAAGCACATGATCATATTGGCAACTTTAATATTATAATTGGCATATTATCCTCACTATTAATTATTTCAATACTAATAAATTTCTATTTGATTCAAAAAAAGAGAAAGAAAAAGTCTAACGTGAATTATAAAGTTGTTTTATCTCCACAAGAACAAAAGGTGTTTGAATTGATGAATGAAAATATTACAAATAAAGAAATAGCAGATAAATTATTTATTAGTTTAAGT
>CAWVTS010000155.1:0-5950 GCA_963933045.1 uncultured Lutibacter sp.
CTTCGGGTTTAGGATCTTCGGCAGTTAAAGCCTTTTTAAAACCTTCAACAACTTTGTTTTTTGTATTGTTCTCTATTTCTTCGATTTCATTTGATGTAAAACCAAAATCTAACAATTGTTGTTTTAAAACTGGATATGGATCACGAGAACGTGCTTCTTCAAGGTCATCACGATACCATTCCATTCGTACTCCAGAAGTGTGGTGATTTAATAATGGAACTTTCGCATGCACTAAAAAGGGGCGTCGTTCTGTACGAATAGTTTCAATTACTTTTTCTAAGGCTTCATAACTCTCAGTAAAATTTGCACCATCAATAGAAATAGCTTCTAAACCGTGAAATCCTTGAGCATATTGATAGGCGTCTTGAGCACGAGTTTCTGCAGCATTGGCAGAGATATCCCAACCGTTGTCTTGGACTAAATATAAGATTGGCATTTGCTTTAAGGCGGCCATTTGAAATGCTTCTGCAATTTCTCCTTCTGTTACGGATGCGTCTCCTAAACTGCACACTACAAATGGTAAATCTTTAAGTGTTTTATCATCTAAACCTTGTAACTCTTTATACTGCATCCCCATGGCAACTCCAGTTGCAGGGATTGCTTGCATTCCTGTTGCTGATGATTGATGAGGTATTTTTGGCTTATCATCATCTTTTAAACTCGGATGACAGTAATAAGTTCTTCCACCAGAAAAAGGATCTTCTTTTTTGGCCATCAATTGCAACATTAAATCATAAGGTTCTAAACCGAAAGACAATAACATAGCATCATCTCTATAATAAGGAAAGGCATAATCCTGCGGCAATAATTGCATTCCTAAAGCAATTTGTATCGCCTCATGACCTCTAGAAGTAGCATGAACATATTTAGAAACCTGTTTGAAATTGGCCTCATAAAGTTCAGTCATTGATTTTGCTGTACAGAGGTTTTGAAACCCTTTTTTTAAAATATCTTTATTCATTTAAGCCAATTCTTTTTCAATTTTCACCATCCAATTAAATACATCTTCAATTTTACCCGTTTTAATGTCATTAAGAGTTTGATTAACCAATAACCCAACTGGACTTTCATCTGATACATGAATTGTCTTATCTCCCATTGCAATTTCTTGAATGTAAGCAATTCCTACTGCAGTACCGGTTCCAAAAGCCTCTTCTAATTTACCGTTTAATGAAGCGTCTCGAATTTCTTGTATGGTTATAGCTCTTTCTTCAACCTCAAACCCCTTAACTCTTAAAATATCCATTACACTCATTCTTGTAATACCATCTAAAATGGAACCATCCCTTTTTGGCGTTATGAATTTTCCATCTATTTTAAAGAAGATATTCATGGTTCCAACTTCTTGAATATAATTATGTTCAACAGCATCCAACCAAAGAACTTGGTCATAACCTTTAGCTTTTGCATATTCAGTTGGTCTTATAGCAGCGGCATAGTTTCCTGCGGCTTTAGCTTCTCCTGTTCCTCCTGAAGCAGCGCGGATATATTTATTTTCTGCCCATAATTTAATACGTTTACTAAAAAAAGGACCTGATGGAGAAGCCATAATTACAAACTTAAAATGAGTTGCAGCACGCATACCTATAAAAGGCTCATCTGCATACATAAAAGGTCTTAAATATAAAGCGCTTCCATCTTTAGAAGGAATCCAGTTATGCTCTAAACTTACCAGCTGTTTTAAAGCTTCCACAAATAAATCTTCCGGAAAATCAGGCATCCCCATTCTATCTGCACTAAAATTTAATCTTGCTGCATTTTTAGAAGGTCTAAAAAGCATAGGGTTACCATCTGTGTCAACTGTTGCTTTCATTCCTTCAAAAATAGCTTGTCCGTAGTGCAATGCCATTGCTGCTGGATGCGTAGGAATTAATGCTAAAGGTTCAATTCTTGGGTTTATCCATGCCCCATTTTCATAGTCGCAGATAAACATATGGTCTGTAAAAGTGGTTCCTAATGGAATATTATTGAAGTCAATAGTTGAAACTTTTGACTCATTAATTTTTGTAATATGGACGTTGTGCGACATGTTTTAAATTGTTCTATTTGAATCAAATTTCTCTAAATAATCAGCAATTCTTCGTAAGAATGAACCTCCTAGATATCCGTCAACCACTCTATGGTCAAATGATAATGATAAGTACATCATACTTCGGATTGCAATTTCATCACCATTTTCAGTTTCCATCACTTCGGCTCTTTTTTTGATAATTCCAAGTGCTAAAATGGCTACTTCTGGTTGGTTAATAATTGGTGTTCCCATTAAACTTCCAAAAGTTCCTACATTGGAAATTGTAAAGGTGCTTCCGTGAATATCATCAGCTTTTAAGTTGTTTTCTCTCGCTTTTTTTGATAAACTATTTACATTAACGGCGAGTTCATGAAGGCTTTTAGTATCCGCATTTTTTACAACAGGAACAATTAAATTTCCTGAAGGTAATGCCGTAGCCATTCCAATATTTATTTCTTTTTTTACAATAATATTCTCATCATCTAATGAGACATTTATCATCGGGAAATCTTTTACTGCTTTAGCAACAGCCTCTATAAATAATGGTGTGAACGTTAATTTACATTGGTGTTTTTCTAGAAACGGAATTTTGTTTTTATTTCTCCAATTCACCATTTCTGTTAAATCAGCTTCAACATATGCAGTTACATGAGGAGAGGTATGCTTTGAATACACCATATGATCAGCAATCATTTTGCGCATTCTATCCATTTTCACAATTTTCCCAGTTCCTTTATCAAGTTTTAATTGCGGAATACGATAAGCAGTAGGATCATGTTCAGTTGTTGGTTGAACAAACTGAAAAGGTCTACCATCTTCAATATATTGGAACAGATCACTTTTTCTAATTCTACCTTCAGTTCCTGTCGCTGGAATCCTTGCTAATTCTTCATAACTGATATGTTGTTCTTTAGCAATTGAAACAATAAGAGGTGAAAAGAAAGTATTGTTATTTTGTTTTGCTGACACTAATTTCTTTGGAGTAGTTTTCTTTTGCTTGACTTCTTTTTTTTCTGTCTTTAATTCAGACTTTGAACCTTTCTTTACAGCTGTTGAAGCACCTCCATCAGTATTGATAATAGCAATGGTATCACCAATTTTTATAACATCGTTCTCTTTGAAAAGAATTTCAGAGATTGTTCCAGATGTAGTAGATGGAACTTCAGAATCTACTTTGTCTGTTGCTACTTCTAAAAGCATCTCATCTTCTTCAATGGTATCACCTACATTTTTAAACCATGTTATAATGGCTGCTTCTGTTATACTTTCGCCTAGTTTAGGCATTTTAAATTCTATTCTTGACATTATATGAACTAATGTTTGTTAGTTTATTTTTTCATAAAATCTTGAAGTGTTTTATAAACATCTTCTTGGATTTTCATATTATGCGGAACCTCTCTCAAAGGCTCTACTTCTTTTAAAGTTTCATAACAATCTGTTGGTAATTGCTGATACAATTGTGTGCCTTTGGTTTTCCAGGCAATCATTTCATCACTAACTTGTTTAATTACTTTTGCTGGATTCCCAACGACCAAACTTCGTTTAGGAATCTTAGTTTCTGCTTTTACAAACGCCATTGCACCTACAATACTTTCGTCTCCTATTTCGGCATCGTCCATAATGACACTATTCATTCCGATTAAGCAATTCTCACCAAGATTAGCACCGTGAATAACGGCTCCATGACCTATATGCGTACTTTTTTTCAGAACAATTGACTTTCCTGGAAACATATGCACTGTGCAATTCTCCTGAACGTTTACACCATCTTCCAAAACTATTTGTCCCCAATCTCCACGAATTGCTGCTCCAGGACCGATATAACAGTTTTTTCCAATGATTACATTGCCAGTTACAGCAGCCAAAGGATGTACGAAACTTGTTTCGTTTACGACAGGTATGTATCCGTTGAAACTATAAATCATTACTTAAAACCTTTTAATTTTTCTTTTGTAAACTCTGATAATACTAATCGCCCACTTATTTGAGCACGTTCTACTAATAATGAATCCCAATCTTCAGTTCCTTTCCAAAAGACTGATTTCATTTCTTTCATCGCTTCGGTATTATAGGTACATAAATGCTCTGCAGTCGTTTTTACTGCTTCATCCAATTCTTCATTAGATTCAAAGACATGTGTATATAAACCTTTTTGTTTTGCCCATTCTGCTGGATAAAATGAATTTGCGTCAATAGCAATTTGTGACATTCCACTTAATCCTATTTTACGTTCAATCGCTGGTCCAACTACAAACGGTCCAATACCAATATTTAATTCACTTAGTTTAATAGATGCAAATTTTGATGCCATACAATAATCTGTAGAAGCTGCCAATCCAACTCCTCCACCAACAGTTTTTCCTTGGATACGCCCAATAATAAATTTTGGACATTTTCTCATTGCATTTATCACATTGGCAAATCCAGAAAAGAAAACGCTACCAGTTTTTTCATCACTAATGTTTACTAACTCTTTGAAACTGGCTCCAGCACAAAAAGTTCTGTCTTTTCCACTTTTTAAAACAATGACTTTAATAGCGTCATTGTTTCCAGCATCAGTTATTGTCTGTGCTAGTTTTGCCAAGATATCTCCTGGTAAAGAGTTGTGTGCAGGATGAAAAAACTCTATATATCCTACTTCGCTTTCGATGTCTATTTTAACGTATGGTTCACTCATTTTTATTTTATCTATATTAATCCAAATTGTTCAAAATGGTGATTTAAATGTTTTCTTTCGAGAAGGTACCATTCATATTTATTCAATTCGCCAAAAACCATATTATTTAATATTGCCTTTGGATTTTCTTTAAAATAATTTAGATACTTCTCTCTTTGTTCAGTAAACTTTAAAATTGCAGTTTCTAAATCTGAATATTTTAAAGAGTCAAGAGTGTCCTTTTCTAGCAATGGAAACTTAGAATTCTTTGGAAATTTATTATAGTTGTATAAACTATTTTTCACCTTCTCTAAAATTTTTTCTGGTGTAGAAATTTCAAAATCCTGAATTTCACTAGAAGCAATTTTATATGTATACTCTAAATGTTCAATCATATGTTGAGGTGTCATAATTCCCCATTTTGGCTTCGTAGTTTCAGTTAAAGCATGTAGACATTCTTTGATTTTATTTTCAGTGAGTTCAACAAAAGTTTCTTGCTTTTTTTGAACCATTGTTAAAACAGTAGCCAAAGCAACTAGTTCATCATTAGCATCAAAAATTTCAGCAAACCACTTTACAATTCCACTAGGATGTTCTGCTGAAGCAACATCTCTATCGATTTTTTGCTTACAGGTTAAACGAACATAAATTGTATCGTTATGATATAATGGACGCAAAAATCTACATTCTTCTAGGCCGTAGTTTGCAGAAACCGGACCTTTATTTGGATACACAAATAATCCTGCTGCTGCAGAAATTATAAAATAGCCATGAGCAGTTCTCTTCTCGAAAATACTTCCGTCTAGTGAGGTTATATCCGTATGTGCATAGAAATGATCCCAAGTAAGATTAGCGAAATTGATAATGTCAGTATCGGTAAACGTACGCTTATGTGTTTTCATAGACATTCCTGGTTGAATGTCTTCCCAATGATATTTAAAAGGATGCTGTTCTGCTTCTTTGTATTTGGCATTTGGTTGATAAATACCTGTAATTTCTGTTAGAGTTGTCGGCGAACCTTGAATGGCAGTTCGCTGTAAATAATGTTTTATACCGCGTATTCCACCCATTTCTTCACCGCCTCCAGCACGCCCTGGACCACCGTGAACTAAACTAGGTAGCGGAGAACCATGACCTGTACTTTCTTTAGCGCTTTCTCTATTTAGTACTAATATTCTTCCATGATGACTTGCTGCATTGATAACATATTCTTTTGCAATTGTATCATCATTAGTAGCAATTGAAGAGACCAATGAGCCTTTACCCATTTGTGCCAATGTAAT
>CAWVTS010000156.1:0-5941 GCA_963933045.1 uncultured Lutibacter sp.
GAAAGAACAATTCGCCTATTAGAAAAACATGGAAAAGTAGTTTTGGTTCGTATTCCAGTTCACAAAGAAATTTTAACGATAGAAAATAAAATATGTAAAAGCTTTGATTCAATTATAAAAACTAAATTTAATGACATACCATATTTAAATTATAAGACAGATGTGGCTAATTATACTTTTATTGACGGAATTCATTTATATAAAGAATCTGGGAAAAAGTTTTCTGAGAAACTAGCAAAAGACATTAATCAACTATCTATTAATGAATAGATTTCTTAAAAACATATTATTAAAATTAATAATACTCCTATTTTTCATTAGTTTGATTGTAGGTGGGGCTTTTTATTTCAATTACAATCATAAAATAGATTATCCAGCAGCCATTATAAATAAATATCAGAGACTAGATTCATTAAAAAAGACGGCCAAAATTATTATTTGTGGAGGATCTAGTTCTTCGTATAGTATTGATAGTCAATTGCTTGAAAAAGCGTTAAAAAAACCTGTAGTAAATACCAGTTTGGCAATGAGCTTAGGAAGTAAATTTCATTTAAATATTACAAAAGATTATTTACATAAAGGAGACGTTATTTTATATATTCCAGAGTATGAATATTATTATGGAAAAGAAAATGGAGATGATTTTTTATACACAACAGCTTTTTATTGTCCTAAAGTTGTAAAAGATTTTACTATTAAACAAAAAGAGGCTTTTTTTGAAAAAGCTTTTCGATTATCAATAGAATATTATATCGGGGCTTTGAATAAAAAGAATGACAAAGGAAGTAAATCATTACAATACAAAAGAGAATCGTATGATTATTTAGGAGATAATATTAGTTTACGTTCTTCAATAAATTCAAAAATAGAAGTAACATTAAAAAATAGATACCAAAAATTAAAAAGTAAGAAAGTAAGTAAAGAGTTTATTATTTTTTTAAAAAAGATTAATGCTGAGTATGTTAAAAAAGGAATTACATGTAATAATTACATACCCACCATTAGAAAAATCACAGTTTGATAATCGGTTTTTGAAAGATATTGATAAAGTTAAAAGAGAAACTGGAATTACATTTTTTGGTAATCCTAATGATTATCTATATAGCGCTGATCTATTTTACGATAGCAGTTATCATCTTAACGGAAAAGGAAGGATTTTGCGTACAAAAGAATTGATTAAAACCCTTAAAGAATAATTGAATTAAAAATGTGTGGAATAGCTGGAATTATAGGAAAAAATGCTTCAAAAGATGTTTTATCGAAGATGACAAATGCTCAGAAGCATCGTGGACCTGATTATACAGGTTTTTGGTTAGATGAAAATGTTTGTTTTGGTCATAATAGGTTGTCTATTATTGATTTATCAGAAAATGCAAATCAACCTTTTCAAGATGAAGAAGAACGATATCAATTAATTTTTAATGGAGAAATATATAATTATCTTGAATTAAAGAATGAACTAGATTATAATTTTGTGACAAGCTCTGATACCGAAGTTCTATTTGCTGCTTACCTAAAATGGGGAAAGGCTTGTTTAAATAAGTTAAATGGAATGTTCTCTTTTGCCGTATGGGATTCTGTTGATAAAAAATTATTTGCAGCCAGAGATCGTTTTGGTGTCAAGCCATTTTATTACCATCAATCAGAAGATACGCTCTATTTTTCATCAGAAATAAAAACCTTACACTCTGCTGGCATTGAAAAAGAGCCAAATAAGAAGGTCTGGGCAAATTATTTTTCATTTGGTAGTTACGGAATGCCACATGAAACATTTTGGAAACATATTGATCAACTTCCAGGAGGACATTGTTTAGAATTCGAAAAGAATACATTAAAAATAGAGAAATGGTATTTCTTTGAGAAAGAGATTGAAAAGCACAAAGAAAAATTATCTTATGAAGAGATTAAAAATAAGTATATAGTTCTCCTTAAAGATAGTATTAAATTACGATTTAGAGCAGATGTATCTGTTGGATTTAATGTGAGTGGTGGTTTAGATAGCTCTGCATTATTAGCTTTCGTAAATCAACAAGAAAATAAAGAAAATAAAGAAAATATAAAAGCATTTACTTTTTATACGAATGATGATAGATATGATGAATTACCTTGGGTTCAAGAAATGGTTTCTTTAACAGAAAATTCGCTGCAGAAAGTATTATTAAAACCTGAAGAGGTAAAAGAATTAGCAGCTAAAATTGATTACCATCAAGATGAACCTTATGGAGGAATACCAACCTTAGCATATGCAAAAATATTTGAAAAAGCAAGAGCAAAAAACACGTTAGTATTATTAGATGGTCAGGGAATGGATGAACAATGGGCAGGCTACGATTATTATCTTCAAAAAAATGAAGCAACAATACAAGGGGTAAAGAAATCTCCTTTTAAAAAAGAAGTTTTGTCTAAAGAAATGATTGCTTTGTCTCAAAAACCAATATATCCTAAACCATTTAGAGATGAGCTTTTAAACAAGCAATATAGAGATTTATTTTACACAAAAATACCAAGAGCTTTGCGTTTTAACGATCGTGTATCTATGGCATATAGTACAGAATTAAGAGAGCCTTTTTTAGATTATAGGTTGGTTGAACTTGCTTTTGCACAGCCATTAGAGTATAAAATAAAAGACGGAATTCAAAAATATGTATTGAGAGATATTGTGTCAGAATATTTAAGTGATTCAATTACATACGCTCCCAAAAGACCTTTACAAACACCGCAAAGAGAATGGTTAGCTAATGAATTGCATGAATTGGTAGATAAAAAAATAGAAAAAATAGAAAAATCAAACTATAAATCTTGGTTTGATATAGAAGAACTAAAAAAGGAGTGGCAAAATTATGTAGAAGGAGACAATCAGTCTAGTTTTCATATTTGGCAATGGTTAAGTCTAAGTACTTATATTGATAATACTGATTTGTGTAAATGAAAAAATTAGTAATTATACTACCTAGAGGTGAATCTATTAAGAATTTTGTGTATTCTGGAATTACTGATGCTTTGAGGTCTCATTTTCAAATCACCTTTTTTTCTGTAGTGCCAAACAAAGAAATTAAAGAATATTTAATGTCTAAATGTGATAACTTTTATGAGCTTAAAGATAGTAATTATCAAAATACATATGCAAAAGAAGTAAAACAAGTATTACAAATTGCACATATTAAAAAATTAAATTCTGTTACGGGTAATTTAAAAATAGCAAAAGATGATATCCAAAGTAGAAAGAATTTAAGATTTAATATACTTAGAAAACTTAGAAAAATACTCGCCTCTTTTTACACATCACAAAAGGGTTTAATTAAGTTAACGAATCATTTTATAAAAGCAAATTTCAAGAACCTTAAAGTAAAAGAATACGAAGTTTTACTGAAAAATATTTCACCAGATATAGTTTTTAACACATCACATATTCATAATTTGATTTCTTTAGAGCTTATGTATGCTGTAAAAAAATTAAACATTAAATCCTCTACATTTCTATTTTCTTGGGATAACTTAACTTCACAAGGAAGAATCTTACCTAATTATGATTATTATTTTACATGGAATCAAAAAATTAAAGAGGATTTATTAAGATTTTACCCAGCAATTCAAAAGCAAAATGTTTTTGTAACTGGCACGCCTCAATTTGATTTTCATTTTGATGAAAAATTTATTAATTCTAAAGAAAAATTATACGATTTTTTAGAAATTCCTCATCATAAAAAAATAGTACTATATTCAACAGGAATGGCTTATTATACACCTAAAGAGCATGTTATTGTTAAAGAAATAGAAAAAGTTCTCAGAGATATTGATGACGACTTAAAACTTGTTGTAAGAATTTACGCAAAAGATGATAATACAGAATATTATAAGTTAAGAGAAAACAATAAAAGTATTAGTATACCTGATCACTTCTGGGAATTAAATCATCTAACACCAACAATAAAAGACATAACACTATTTAATAGTTTAATCAATCATTGCAGTATTGGAATAAATGTTGCTTCTACAGTTAGTTTAGACCTTGTAATTTTAAATAAACCAGTTATCAATATTGCTTTTAATCCGCCGGGGGAAAATATTTACCCAAATGATTATGAGAAGATTTATGACTTTGATCATTACAAACCAATTATTGAAAGTAAGGCAATATCTTTGGTAAAGAATACTAAAGAATTAGAAAAAGAGTTGAAAACATATATAAGAAACCCAAGTTATTTACAGGAAGAAAGAAAAAATCTTGTAAATAAATTTTTTGGTGATGAGTTTAAGAAGGATAAAACTCAAATATTTACAACAATTTTTAATGAACTCATACCCTAATTAATGAACGTAACAATTACTTTAGTAATATTTAATGAAATCTCAAACATTGAATGGGAATTTGGATCTAAATATTCAATAGATTATTCTGTAAAGTCTTTGCTTTCTGTAAGAGAAGAGATTTTAAAAGATACTTCAGATTATATTTTATTTTGGGATTGTACGAATCCAATTCCAAAAAAAGAAACTATTGAAAAAGTTTTGAAAACTAATGGAAATCTATGGCATATTGGAACTAAATTAGGACTAAATGCAAAACCATACTTATTAGATTTTATTCAACCAACAAGCATGCTTCATTTAAATATAAGTTCTACAATTACTCATAGTTCTTGGAAGAATACATTTAAAGGGTGTTTACTAGAAAAAAGAGTCTTTACAAATGTTACTATCTCCAACTATTCAAATTCTTTAGATATCATAGGATTAGATTTTGGTTACAATGCTATGAAATTGGGGGTAATAACTAGATATTCGGTAATATTATCAGATGCAATCAAAGAGACTTCTAACAATCTAAGAAAATTAGATGAATTATTATTTATTAGAAATAATTTTGATAGCAAAGCTTTTTTTTGGAGCTACTTATTGTCTTTTTTTAAAATATCACCATTTACTTTTTTCAAAGCTTATAAAAATAAAGAAAACTATAGCGAGAATATTTTTAATCAAGATGCATCTCAAGATGTATTAAAAGACAAAGATCTTTCTGTATCAATTGTTATTGCAACACTTGAGCGTTATCATTATTTAGAGAAAGAATTAGAAGAATTAAGGTTGCTTGAACCAGCAATGAAAGAAATAATAATTGTAGATCAAACCCCAAAAGAAAAAAGAAGTAAAGAGTTTTTACAATCTTTTGATGATTTACCTATAGTTTATTTAGAAACAGATAAAATTGGACAATGTACTGCTAGAAATAAAGGAATAGAAGTCGCAAAAAGCAAGTTTATTTGGTTTTTAGATGATGATATGGAAGAAATTCCAACAAATTATTTGGAAAAACATTTGATAACTATTTATTCAATGAATGCAGATATTTCTTGTGGAATACCAGATGAAATAGGAACAAATTATATTGATAGATCCATTCCGAAAATTGAATTATCAGATAGTTTTCCAACAAATGATGTTTTGGTAAAAACAGATTTTTTATTAGATGCTGGTGGCTTTGACGTGAAAATGGATCAAAAACAAAGTGAAGACCAAGAAATAGGATTGAGATTGATGAAAAACGGAGCATTAAGTGTGAAAAATAATCAATTAAGAATTGTGCATTTAAGAGCAAATAGGGGAGGGTTGAGAAACCATAATGTTAGGAAAATAACTTTTGCGTCATCAAGAAAAAGTGTATTTCAAAGACGATTTTTACATTATTCTGAAATTTATTTAAACTTAAAACATTTTTCAAAAGAGCAAGTACTAAAATCTTTGCTTTTAAATATTAGAGGAACTTTTATTATACATGATGGAATTTTTAAAAAATTTTTAAAATTTTTATCTTCGTTACTCATTTTACCAAATACTTTATTAGTATTGAACAGAAGATTAAAACAAGCAAAAATGATGATGAATGATTAATAAACAAAAAGTATTGATTGTTAGTTCAGAATTCCCTCCAGAACCTGGAGGA
>CAWVTS010000157.1:0-5912 GCA_963933045.1 uncultured Lutibacter sp.
ATTCTCGCATATGCTGGTAATAGAGTGCTTCTTTATATTCATCACATGCTTTAGATCCATCTGGTCCATAATGACCTATTGATAAACTTGCCCATCCTGTTTCACCAATATGAATTGGCTTATCTATGCCAAGGCTTTTCATATATTTTTTAACATTTTCAAATTGCATCTGAGCATAATTTTTTGCTCTTAACATAGCAGCATCTGTTTTTTCTAAATCGGTCATTTCTCCCTGTCTTTCTGACTTTAACCAAAATTCAGGTTGATAATGAGTATCATGCATAGGATACGTATGCATAGAAATATAATCTACAGCATGAATCAATTTATTCAAATCTTCTACATGGTATTCATCTCCACCTCCTCCCCAAGAAGCAAAATTATCTGAACTTGTAATCCATAAATCTTTAGAAAGTTTTCCTTCTTTTTTTAAGTCCTGTAAGTAGTTTACCCATTTTAAAATTATCCATGGTTCAACATAATAAGATTCAGCCCATTTAACCATAGCCTCATTCCCTACAGCAATGACCTTTACGATATCTGGATACTGATTGGCTAAAGCAACTGCTTTTTCCATCTGTGGAATGTTAGCCTCACTTTCTACATTATGGTCTCTTGGCTGATCGGTAAATGCATTTTTACAGTCTATCCAAGCTCCCAACATCACATACATCTCAAAACTTGGATCTTCCTTTTTTAATTCAGTGATTGCTTTTAAAGCATTTTCAGCCTGTGGTTTATGGACTTTATAAGTTCTAATAAATTTAACACCGATTGCGGCAAGAAGTTTCATATCCTCCTTGAGCTCTGCTAAAGTTGGCTCAATATTATGATCATTATGCCTATAACCTCCATAGGACATTGCTAAATATTCTGGGTTACCCAAAATATCTTTTGCACTTAAATCTAATTGTTCATTCACTGTATTATGAATTTCTTTTTTAATAGTACGATTACATGAAAAAGCAAGTAGTACTAAAAAAAAGCAAACAATTATTTTCACATAATTTATCATACTCAAAATTTATTTTTTTAATGAAACTATTATTTGATCAATTTCGCCTGTTCTTTCAAAAACCTTTTTACTAGTTTCTAAATCGATATGTAAACTGTCTAATTCAATTGTATTTCCGTTGACCAGAAGTACACGAATCCCATTATGATCAGAAAGATTATATATAATTGGAATTTGACAATAGGTAAAGCATATTGAACCTTTTTCCAATTCAATTGCTTTTACTTCTTTACTCAATGCAGTATATCTAAATATTCTTGTTGTTTCAATAAATTCTTCTCCTCTTAATAATCTTGGATTAAATTGCAACAAACCTTGCTTAACAAAAATACCTAACTCTCCAAATCTACTTAATATATCTTCTTTTACCTGACCTGTCATTCCTGGTTGTTGCGCCCCTTTTCCTCCAGGAGTATGGGAATAAGGATCCGTTGGGAACGCACCATACAATTCCGGTGATTTATGCACTCCTATCCCTTCATTTATTTCATAGTAATGATCTAGTAACTTCCCAATTGTAACTTCACTTTCATTATTTTGAACTGCTACCAAACATGTTTCTTGAACACTTAATAATAATTTAGAAACCATGTGCCAATAGATTGAACCTAAACCTTCATATCCAAAGAATGTTCCTGAACGACCTGTAAATGATTTATGGTCAAACATATCTTCAAATACTTCCAAGAGTAAACTTCGATCTTTATTGACAAGTGACACATATTTTTCTTCTGGTAAAATTGCCAATGCTTCCTTTAAACTAGCTGCATTATTAAAGTTCCCATTGAAATGATAATTGCCTAAAGTATCTTTTTGGATAATCTGTGTGTTTCCATCTTTTAAAAGTTGCTGTAATAATTTAGATTTATCGACAGCATCAGATGGTATATTGTTTTTATCGACAAATCGAGAAAGTTCTTTATTTGGATATAAAATATAACTGTATTGATCGGGTCTAAAAAGATTACTATTTTTTAATGCATCCAATAATTCCAATGATGCTTCTCCAGAAATATAACCTGAACTTAAAACGGCAACTTGGCCTTCCAGCATTTCTGGTAAATAAGAAACTGATATTTCAGAATCGTTAACAACTGTCATTAAGTTATAGGAATGGAATAATTTATCTTCTCGTTTATTTGCATTAATTGTATGCTCTAAGTAGGCTTTAGAAACTTCAAAAAATTCTAATAAATCTTTCTTAGTTATTACACCTTTATCGCTGGTAAATCCGTTTTTATAAATAAAATTTCTATAGGTACTTCCAGCAGTTCCTAAACCATCTACTACTGTTTTTCTGTCTTTATCAGAGAATGAACCCGCAAGAATATGTTTATTTTCATTAAAAGTTGCTAACACTTCTTTAAAGAAGGTTGCTAGCTCAATTGATATCTCACAATCGCCTTCAGGCATTTTTACGACAACATCTTCGAAAAAGTTTAGGAAACGTCTTAAATAATATAAAGTAACCATTGACACTCCATTACCCACTAAGGCATTGTTTGCGTCATTCCATTCTGGTCTTTGCGTATTCAACCATATTCCTGCTTCTGGAATAAAGTTGGATACTTTTGCAAGAACTGTTGCTAATAATTTCTCAACTAAATTCACTTTATGAATAAAGAAATTTTCATCTCTTAATAATGCTCCATCTACTCCTAGTTCTGTTCTTTTTAGACGAATTTTTTCATCCAATTCTTCATCAAACTCAATCGTATCTTTTGGATTTACTAAGATGTCTTCATAACTTTTAATCTTGTAAGGTACATTAGCATAAACGAAAATATCTCTGTTAAAATAACTTGCTAATTTGTTAGGATAATGATCTTCTATAAATTCTAAAAACTTAAGTAAATATATGATTTGATGATCTCCCCAATAGCCGATATACGACCATGGATTATCTTCTTCTACAGTTTCCCAGTCAAAACCCCCTTTAGTAACCCTATATGGATTGTATCCATCGAATGTAGAGGCGTTTAAAAACTTATGAATCATACTTTCAATAAACTCTGGGTATGAGTGTGCCAGCGCTTCCCAGTTTTGAAATATATCTCTCCAATTTCCTTCGTAATCAAGAATTTTAGAACCGTCAACTTCACTTCGTGTGTTTATAGAGAATTTGTTCCAAGGTCTACTTGGGTCACCATGTCTTCTACTGAATTTTAATGGCAAATATTCAAAGCATAGTCGTTTGAAATTTTTATCATCATCATTTTCAGCAATCTCTTTAATTATATTTAAGTTAAATACCGTTGGCAATTTTGCCAAAATATTTTCTTTTTTCTTGAATACTTTTTTGTTTGCGTTTGCAATATATTTAGTGAAATCACTTTTGTCAATATTATAATTATCATCAAAAATTCCACCTCTCATAATATTGAAAAGCGTATTTGCAAAGTGTCGCGTATTACGTAATTTATTAGTGCTTAATTGTATAGCATCTGATGCTCCTGCCAATTCTAATAAATGCTTTGTACCTGCTTCAATATCTTCTTGAACAAAGTTTATTAGATTAGATTCATTTTTTATTTTTTCTGAAATTTCACAAATGTCATTCATATTCTGATTAACATTAGCGATCAGCATCCAATTCTTGTTTTCTTGAGCGGCTAAGGTTATATCTGTAGAAATAAAATAGGCTCCTTTTTCTGCTTTAATATCTACTTCTTGATGAATTTCTTTCCCTTTTCTAAAATTATTAAGTTGTAAAGAAGAAATTAAATACGTTGGATTTTCAATTCCTAATGACCAAACAATATTAGATTTAAGTGCTTCACTAGGTTCTGCTTTATCTACAATAATAGCACTTAGAGCAAAAATTCCTAAGCCTGATTCTTGTTCTAACTCGCTTTTTTTATAAGCATCAACTAAATTACTTGAAGCATTTTGTAAATCTTCTCCAACACCGTAAGGAAGAATATTTTGTAACCCATCCAAAACAGTTATAGATACATCAGAATCGTTATTATTAATCAAAGTAGATTTTTTTACAAATCCAAACGAATCACTAGTATTCCAATGGTATCTGAAAGTGATTCCTAAATCTTCATTTGTCTCTTCAAAAACAAGTTTGTTTCCATACCTGTTTTTATAGAGATTTCTTTTAATAGTATAAACACCTTGGTATCTATCTGAAAATGGTTCCCATAAAAACGTTTTATTTTCTTTATGAACTTGAAGTATCGTTTTACTTCCTGTTATTTCAGCAGATTCTGTAATTTTATCATCTGTATAATAAGGAAATAATGCGTTTTCTGCATTTTTTCTACCTGCAGATAAACCTCCATTGCTAGAGATAAACATCCAATGATTAGAATTGCTAACAAGACTTATAAAAAAAGGCCTCATTTGGTCGCAATTAGATATTTTATAATAGTTTTCGTTTTCAAAAGAGATTAGTTCTCCTGTGATTTCGTTTTCTTCAAATGAAGCTAAGTTGCTCCCTACATATATTGAATTTTTACTCATATTATAGTTTCGTAATCTTTTTTACTAGAGATTTATATTAGGTTAGTTATTATTAAGTATTTTAAATTCAAATAGTTAATCGACCTGTTAATTTAGTACGATCTTAATTTTGCATAAATTAAGACCGTACTTTATTAATAAACAAATTCAAATAACATATCGTTTAATGGTTTATTAGTTTTAAATTAATTAGATTACTGAATTGTTAAAGAAACATTATCGATATTAATAATTCCACCACAAGTTGCAGCACCTCCACAAACTAATTCAAATAATAGTGACACTCCTCCATCAACATTACCTGCTGTAGTAAAAGTATAAGATCTTGGTGTCCAAGTAGCCGCTACATTTGAGTCCCCCGCGATAAGCACATGTTGAGCTGCAGGCAATCCAGAACCATCTGCTGGTTCAGAAAAAGTAAATGCTTGAAAAACAGCACCGTCTGCTAAAGGGTTAGCAGCATCTGCTTTTATATCAAAACTAACAATATAAGTTGTATTAGGTGAAATAGTACCAACACCAAATCTTTCTTGTTTTATACCAGGATTTGCTCCTTGACTCGTTTGAATCTGACCAGAGTTTGTACCTCCTCCATTACTAACTGAAGTAGAAATTGTAGTTGTACCTCCGTTATCAAACAATACCCAACAGTCTCCATTTACTTCAAAATCTCCATCGGCAATAAACTCACCCGCTGGAGGTGTTGGGCAAGTACCGCCACCGCCACCACCGCCACCGCCGCCAGTTCCATATAACTTTAAGTCATCAAAATAATATGTATCCGTGTTATTTTCATTTAAATCAAAGAACATTACAATTTTATTAAACTTATCACTGTCTGCGGTAGAAAATGGAAATGTTAATTCTTCCCATCCGCTTGTTACCGATGTTGTTAACTCTTGTTCAACATTATTTCCTGGGTTTCCTATCTCTTCTAGTTTAATTCTAACTTGTGTATCTGCTAAACCGGACCAAACTTTAATTTTTAATCCCGAATTAGCATTAAAATCTAATTTAGCATCTAAATCTATTTGAGTATTATCCCATGGGTTGTTTCCTAATTTTGTAACCTGTCCTACTTTACATGAAGCATTTTCTGTGTTATCAAAATCCGGATTATCAATCCAACTAAAATCTGCACCATCATTTATAATACTAGCAGTTGGGTCTGACATAAATGTTAAATCAAAGTTAGAGGCGCTTAAAGATTGAGTAGCATCCGTGGTACAAGAAGTACCGCCTCCATTACCTGTTCCGTATAACATTAAATCATCAAAATAATATGTGTCTGTATTGTTTGCATTTAAATCAAAGAACATTACAATTTTATCAAACTTATTACTATCTGCAGCTGTGAAAGGGAATGTTAATTCTTCCCAACCACTTGTAACAGTTGTTGTTAAAAACTGTTCTATATTATTTCCTG
>CAWVTS010000158.1:0-5884 GCA_963933045.1 uncultured Lutibacter sp.
GGTGTAGCTGTATTTACTAAATAATTACTGACCAAGAAAGTCCGCGAGGACTTCCGCAAATAGGCTAGAACTAGAATTAAATTATATAAGGCTTAAGGTCGCATTTTCCTTTTAAAATTTATTGATATGTTTTAATATTGTTATCAGCGATTACGTTACTTTAATTTTATAGAGTTGTTTAGAAGCAAAGCCGCAATTAAGAATTGCTACAAGCTATTATGTGTAAAAATATGAATAAGATGAGTAATGGTTGAGTGGTATTATTTAAGGATTAATGAGATGTTTTGATTTTCTACTTTCAAGACTTATTTTATAAAATATTCTTTGTTGTTTTACTAAAATTAATATCAAGTGTAAGAGATCTTTATGTGCACGTTTTTTGTTAAAGTAATAAAAAAACATTTTTTTTTGACAGTTTTATCGGACTCAAAACCAAAAGGTCACATGTTCGAGTCTAGTTTTCGTTGTTATAACTGAGGAATCAGAAATGAGTGCTTTTTTTGTTATTTAGTTTTGTGTTTTGTTAAAAACACTTTTCTAAGTGAGTCTGTTTTATTTTTAAAAATAAAATTTGTTTGTCTATTAAAAATTTCACTAGATTAGCGAAAAATAATTTGATCACTTTAACAATTTCAATTGTTCTTTACAATAATATAATTAGTGAGGTAGAAAAATTAATAAGCGATTTTTTAACATCACCGGTAGATTTATATATCTATGTAATCGATAACTCTATTAAAAATAATAAGGTTTCTTTTGAGGGATATAAAAATCTAACATATATATATAATAATAAAAATTTAGGGTATGGTAGAGCTCATAATATTGGTATAAGAAAAGCAATTAATTTAAACTCTAAATACCATGTAGTAGTTAATCCAGATATAAGGCTAGATAAAAACGCTATTAGTCAATTAGTTCTTCTTATGGACAAAAATGAAGGAATAGGATTGAGTGCGCCTAAAGTGTTATATCCATCTGGAGAACTACAATTTTTATGTAAGCTAATTCCAAGTCCAAAAAATTTAATCATTAGGCGTTTTTCGCTCATAAAAAAGACGATTCAAAAGAATAATGAGATGTATGAATTAAGAGATTTTGATTATAATAGTACTATTGAAATACCTTATGTATCGGGTTGTTTTATGTTTTTTAGAACGAGTGTTTTGAAAAAATTAAATGGTTTTGATGAGCGTTTTTTTCTTTATTTTGAAGATTTAGATCTAACTAGAAGGGTTGGAGAAATATGTAAAATTTTTTTTTCTCACGAAACATTTGTTTATCATGTGTATAACAAAGAATCATATAGAAGTAGTAAGCTTTTATTTTACCACTTAATTTCGACAATTAAATACTTTAATAAGTGGGGATGGCTTTTCGATGAAAAAAGAAAGGAAATTAATAAAAGAACACGTCTTCAAATAGAAATTAAAAAATGAATATTTTAAAACCCATATTATATTTTTCTATTTTTAATTACCCTTTAACTTCTGATGAAATTTTCAAATTTTCTAATATTAAAGAGAAAGAAAAAATGATTAAAGAATTGTCGAATTTAGAGCAAAAAGGAGTTGTTTATAATATAAATGGATATTACTCAGCTATTAATGATGAGAATATTATAGCTAAACGGTTAGAGGGAAATAAAAGCGCTGAAAATATAATGCCAAAAGCATGGAAAATTGCTAAACTTATATCAAATTTTCCTTATATTGAAAGTGTATGTATTTCTGGATCACTGTCTAAAGGAGCTTTTGACGAAAAGAGTGATATTGATTTTTTTATCATTACAAAGAAGAATAGAGTTTGGATGGCAAGAACTTTATTAATTTTATATAAGAAAATATTTTTACTGAATTCCAAAAAATACTTTTGTGTAAATTATTTTATGAGTAGCGGGTATTTAAAGGTAGATGAAGAAAATAGGTTTACAGCTACAGAAATAGCTACATTAATTCCTTTGTATGGAGAAACTACATTTAATAGATTTATTCAAGAAAACAGATGGGTGTATCGTTTTTTTCCAAACATTAAAATAGGGCAAAAAAACATTAAAACTAGTTATAAAAGTGCTTTGCCTAAAGTTATTGAAAACTTATTAGATTCTAAATTTGGCGATTTTTTAGAGCTATTTTTCATGAAAATAACAATTAAAAAATGGAATAGTAAATTTAACCATTTATCTAAAGTAGACTTTGAATTAGCATTTAAGTCTTCTGAAAATATTTCAAAGCATCACCCTAATAATTTTCAGAAAAAGGTGATATCACGATTAAATAAGAAATACACAGAAATAGAAAAAATACATAATATAAAACTCAAACAAGAATATGCTTAATATTGCTTTCTCACATTCTTATTTTTACCAGTTTGACGAAAAGCAGTGGAATAACAAAACTCCTTTTCCTCCGCTAGGAACCATTTATGCAGCGTCTTTTATAAGAGAAAAAGGTCATGCAGTTAGTTTGTTTGATACAAGTTTACTGAAAAATGTAGCTTCTTTAGATTCTTTTTTAAAGACGAATAAACCCGACATTTTTGTGCTTTATGATGACGGTTTTAATTACCTCACTAAAATGTGCTTAACGAATATGCGAGAAGCGGCATTTAAAATGATTTCAAAAGCGAAAAATAATAATTGTAAAGTTATAGTTAATAGTTCTGATGCTACTGACCATTATGAAAAATACTTGAAAGCTGGAGCAGATTTTATAATTCAAGGAGAGGGTGAAGTGACTTTAAAAGAGTTAATAGATAAGTTTCAAAATGAAGATGATGCAGTAATAGTTAATGGTACTGTTTATGCAAATGAGCAAGGAGAAATTATTAAAACGCCAAAAAGAGCTGTTTATAAAGATCTTGATAGCTTTCCTATTCCGGCTTGGGATTTAGTTAATATTGAAGATTACAAGAAAATATGGAAAGAAGGGGGTAAGGAGTTTACCTTAAATATTGCGACCACAAGAGGTTGTCCTTTTAAGTGTAATTGGTGTGCAAAACCAATTTATGGAAATAGATACAATTCCCATTCCCCAAAATATATAGTAGAAAATATCAGTTATTTACAGAAAAATTTTGGTGTTAATAAGTTTTGGATGTGTGATGATATTTTTGGATTAAAACCACAATGGGTGCAAGAGTTTAATGCTCTCTTGAAACAAGAAAATATACAAATAGAATATTACATACAAAGCAGAGCTGATTTGTTGTTGAAAGAGGACAATATAGATGCTTTAGTAGAAAGTGGATTGACTGAAGTTTGGATTGGAGCAGAAAGTGGTTCTCAAAAAATACTAGATGCTATGGATAAAGGAACAACCATAGCGCAAATAGAAGAAGCTACTTATTTGTTGAAGAGAAAAAATGTCAAAGTAGCTTTTTTTATTCAATTTGGATATTTAACCGAAACTAAAGAAGATATTGATTTAACGATTAATATGATACAAAATTTATTACCCGATAATATAGGCGTTTCTGTGTCTTACCCGTTGCCTGGGACAGCATTTTATGAAAAAGTAAAAGATGATTTAAAAATAAAAGCCAATTGGACAGATTCCGATGATTTAGCGATGATGTTTCAAGGAACGTTTAATTCAATGTTTTATAAAAAACTTCAACGGTATGTTCATAAAATTTTTAGAAAAACTCAAGGAAAATTTAACTTAAAAAAAGTTCTAAGAAACCCTTTTAGCTTAAAAATATATGAGTGGCGTTTAGTTTTTTTATTGCCATATTACATAGTTGGCTCAATGGTAAATAAATTGCAATTAAATAAATTAGAGAATACGAATGAGTAGTTTTTTCGATGGTGTAGCAAAAACATATGACCATACTTTTACAAATACAAAGATTGGCAGAGAACAACGTAAAAAAGTGTATAAGAGCATCAGCCACATCTTTTTTTCAGAAGAAAAAGTAAATGTTTTAGAGTTGAATTGCGGAACAGGTGTAGATGCAATTGCTTTTGCAAAAAAAGGACATTCTATTATTGCTACAGATATATCAGAAGAAATGATTAACGTAGCAAATAAAAAAAATAGTTATAATAATTTAATTTTTAAAGTTTTGGATTGCAAAAAACTAACTTCAGATTCTTTTGAAAAAGAGTTTGATGTTGTTTTTTCAAATTTTGGAGGACTAAACTGTCTTTCTCTCGATGAATTGAAAATCTTAATACAAGGAGTTTATGAGATACTAAAACCTGGCGGGAAATTAGTTATGGTGTTAATGCCTAAGAACTGTATTTGGGAACAACTATACTTTTCGTTTAAAGGACGTTTTAAAAAAGCTCAAAGAAGAAAAACAAATAACTCTTTATTAGTAAATGTAAATAGAGTAGCCGTACCAACATGGTATTTTAATCCGAAAGAGATAATTAAGGCTTCTAATGAAAATTTTACTACAACAAAATGTTTTCCTATTGGAATAACTGTACCTCCATCTTATTTAGAAAAATCGTTTCTAACCAAAAAACCTATTTGGAATATTTTAAAAATGATTGAAAAAAATCTGTCAAATCGTTTTTTAGCGAAGTATGCAGATCATTTCTTAATTGAACTAACGAAGAAATGAACATATTCTTAATCCATTTATATTATTTATTAGAAGATGATAAGAGGCCAAAAATAATGCGCCCATGTGCTCCTTTGGGTTTGTTTTATATGTCGAGTTATTTAAATAAAAATAAAATTGAAAATTATGTATATAATAGTAAGTCTTTTGAGTATTTATATTTACAAAAAAAAAGGATTGCTAAAAAATATTTTCGCCAAGGATACCCCTTTTCATTGGTTTAGATTTGTGAAAAAGTGAAAAATTATTTTAGAAATATAATCCAAGGTTTAGGAGTGTTTTTGCTCATATTAATTCTATTTGAAGGTTGTTATAGATTATATGTTATAGATTTCTATAAAGCTGAGTTGAAGGGGTTAAATGTAGGGAAGTTAAATAGACAAGAAACATTTTTTTTAGTATTTGGAGATTCTTTTACTGCTTCTAATCAATATGTGAAATATTTAGAGTCTAAGACAAATCATAAATTTATTAATGCGGCATCGAGTGGTATTCTTTTTTAAGAAATGTTTATTGGTATTTATCGGATTATTTTATTAGCCTTTTATATGTAAATAAAAGATTAAGTGTAGTAAAGACTCAATTTAGTAGGAATCATCTTTTTGATAAAAAATATGCTAAAGAAAAATATAGTAATCGAAGTAAATTATATTTTTTAGCAGATAGTTTATATTTACATAAAACAGTATTACTTCAGGATAATTTTGAAGAAAGATATAGTATTTGGGTAAAAGAGGTTGTTAAGTTTATACAACAAAGTGGTGACGTTCCTGTTTATATAGTTTTAGTGCCATATTGTGCTCAACTTAACAAAAAATATATAAAGCGTATGCAAGAAATTGGAGGAGAATTTCCAAATGAAACAAGTTTCACGAAAATTGAATATCCTTTTTATGAAGAAACAGTAAAGAAATTTCGAAAATATAAAAATGTTACTGTTTTAAACCCATTAGCATATTTTAAGAAAAGAGATAGTATTGGACCTCTATATTATGAAAACGACCCGCATCTTAATAATTTAGGGCAAAAAGTTTTAGGAGAGTTTTTAGAACAAAAAATATTAAAGGAATGATTTATATTTTAGGAATATCAGCGTTTTATCATGATTCAGCAGCTTGTCTGTTAAAGGACGGGGAGATTATTGCAGCATCTCAAGAGGAACGATTTACTCGAGAAAAAAACGATGCATCATTCCCTAAAAAAGCGATTGATTTTTGCTTGAAAGAAGCAGGTATTTCAATTGATGATGTTTCTTTAATTACTTTTTATGAAAAACCTTTTGTTAAATTTGAACGTATTATTGATTCGATTA
>CAWVTS010000159.1:0-5851 GCA_963933045.1 uncultured Lutibacter sp.
TTTTCAAATATTTTCAGTTCCAATGGCTTTGCAATCACAACAGCAATGATAATTGCCAAAATAATTCTAGGTGTTGCCTGCCATATTTCATTCCATTTGTTATCACTTTTCTTAATTGTAGAAACGATAAAACGATCCAAATTAAAAATTAATAATCCCCAAATCAACCCAAAGAAAATAGAAGAATAGACATTGTCAAATACTGTATAAAGTGCATAACTTGCAGCAATTGTTGCCATCACTGCAGTGAAAAACACAGTTCCTCCGATTCCGGAAAACTTAGTTTGTTCTGCTTTTGAACTGTTAGAAAGAATATCGGTATCTGCGCCTGAGCACATCCAGAAAAATTGTTTTAACATTGAAGTGAGTTTTTTATATAACGATACTCAGACGTGAAATGTTACATCTCAATTGATTATTTTATAGATTAATAGCTACCCTTTAGAGTTGTTTTTGTTAAATGAATATTGTTTTTTAGTTGTGTATTGAAAATTTCCCACTATTAGACCATCGATGTATTTAAGGAAAATTAAATACTCTCTAATACTAGTATTCTTTGAATCAATTTATATTTTTATTTATTCAAAGCGATATTTTATCTGCGGAAGTTTGTGAATATCCCGAATTAATTGCAGATCAATATTTTTATTGCTAACCTTCTTTAAAGTAGTTTTATTAGAGAAGAATGTCCGTTTTTAAAACTAATTTTTGCTCTACAATCACTATTTTAACCCACTATCTTGCCTTGGATTCCAATCAGGCATCAATATTAATGTCAAGTGTATTGCTGTTTTTAGGTTTGGAAAATCATGATGAGACGTATTGGAATCTAAAAGGGCATTTGATGAAAAGCCTATTTTAGAGTCTTAATTAAGTCAATAAATTGAGTGTTGGTTTCTGTAAGTAACTGTCTGTTAAAATAATGGCTTTAATTAGGTTAAATAAGAAATCTGTTATCTCTATTTTAGAATATTTACATTTTTTCCATAAATAATTTTGTTTGGCAACTAATTTGTTGTTATGTTTGTTATTGATTAATTTTATTTGCTATGAAAATTTTTAGTTCTTTATGCGTTTTTTTAATTACCTGCTTTAGTTCTTATTCTCAAGTTGGTATCAATACCTCTACTCCTAACCCAAATTCGGCATTGGACGTAAACGGAAAAGTTATTATTCAGGATCTTGGCCGAGCAAGCACTGGTTCAACTGGTGTTAAAATTATGCTTACAGAGGGTGATGGAACATTGATTCAAGCCACGATTCCATCCGATATGATTTTTGTAGATTCTAGTAATAATGATGCGATAACCATTAGACCACGTTTAGAAAAAATATATGTTAAGAATGAATCATTTGGCATTATAGATGACTATGATGCTTTTGCCAACGCTCCAGAGGCTACTGTTTTAATAATCAATAGTAGCGGTGGAGGTAATGAATTGAAAATTAGAGGTATAATTGGAGGTTATGAAGGTCGTATTCTTCGTATTATCAATAATTCAGGTAATAAAAAGATTAAATTTGAAGAGGATCATAATTCTGGTACTGCGGGAAATAAAATTTATGTATATACCAAAGAAAATAAAATGGAAGAGAAAGGGACTGCTACATTAATCTATTCTACTACGGTTGATAGTGATGGGTATTGGTGTGTTGTTCAGTTAGAGAAAGGTAAATAACTTGTAAGCAAACATGGCTATTAAAAAAATATTATTTTTTATCGTGATTATCATACCTATCATAGCAATATCACAGGTAGGTATAGGGACTACTACCCCAAATCCAGGCAGGGCATTGGATATAAATGGTAGTCTTGTAGTTCGTGATTTTAGCAGGTCTGACTCTAGTATTAATAATATTAAGTTATTGCTGGCAGAGGCTGACGGTACATTAATTGAAGCTTCTTTTCCTAAAGAAATGTTATCTCAAGATACGAGTAATAATAATGTCATAACCCTTAGGCATCGAACGGAATTAACAAATCTGCACAGTGTGAATTTTTCAAGCACAACAAGTTACAATCCTTTTTATTCTAATCCAACTTCTTCGATGGTAAGAAGAGCTAATTCCAATAACGGTGATACGCTTATAATAAAAGGAATAACTGGAGGATATGATGGTCGTACTCTTCGTATTGTTAATGATTCTGGTTTGGATATTGAATTTATCAATCAAAGTAATGAAGCAGTTGCATCAAGAAGAATTAAAATATACACCAAGGAAGATAAGATGATAGATTATGGGTCTAGTCTATTAATCTATTCTACCGAAATTGAGGCTGATGGGCGTTGGATGCTTGTCGAATTAGATGAGTATAATTGATAGACCAAAAATCTAATTTTTAGTTATTTCTTAAAATATAAAAAATATCCAGACAGGATATTTTTTTGTTTTTAGAGAACTTCTATAGTATTCAAAAAACTGACTTTAAACTACAGGCAGTATTAATAAACAAAATATTACATTTCAATTGATTATTTTATTAATAATGTATAAATAATCGCAACTCTTCAGGGTCATTAGGAATAAAAAGATTTCGTTCATGTTTAAACCCCATTCTTTCTAATAGATTGGAAGAACTAATATTTTCTATAGTAGTTATTGCTGCAATTGGACTCATTTTTAATTCTTCGAGACCAAAGTCTAAGACTCTTTTAGTAGCTTCATATGCATAGCCTTTCCCTCTAAATTCTTTTAAAAATGCGAAACCAAGATCAACATTATCTAGTCCATCTCTTTTTATTAATCCACAAGTGCCAATAGGAGTGTTATCACTTTTTAAGGAAACTAAATAATATCCATATTCATTTTCTTTATAAACTGGAATGAATTTTTCTTCAATATTTTTTTTAGCATCCCCTAACGTTCTTACATTTTTATCGCCAATGAAACGCACATATGCTTCATCATTATATAATTTTAAAATAAATGGAGCGTCTTTAACTGTAATTTCTGAAATGTATAATCTATCTGTTTCAAATTTCATACTTTAAAAGTAATTAATTGCTTTAATATAACTTATAGTTGTTGGTAAAATTTTATAAGTGTAATTTTGTGAATATAAAAATATAGCATGAGTTTATTAGAGGATTTAGAAGCAAGAAGTGTTAGTCAATGCGAATTATGCACATCAAAAAACAACTTAAAGATATATGATGTGAAGCCAGTTTCTACTGGTGGACTTGATGGGAGTTTGTTGGCTTGTGAAACGTGTATTGGACAGATTGACGATCCAGAAACTACAGAAGCAAACCATTGGCGTTGTTTAAACGATAGTATGTGGAGTGAGTTTCAGGCAATTCAAGTTGTTGCCTGGCGTATGTTATCTCGTTTGAAAAAAGAAGGTTGGCCTCAAGATTTATTAGACATAATGTATCTAGATGATGAAGTTTTAAAGTTTGCTAAAGCAACAGGTGAAGGTCTTGATGAAAGCGAAAAAATAATTCATAGAGATGTAAACGGGACTATTTTACAGGCTGGAGATTCTGTAGTTCTTGTAAAAGATTTGAAAGTAAAAGGGTCTAGTTTAGTTGCAAAGCAAGGTACTGCTGTCCGTAGAATTTCTTTAGATCAAGAAAATGCTGAATTTATAGAAGGTAAAGTTGGACCCACTCAAATAGTTATTATTACTAAGTACGTAAAGAAGTTATAATTACTCTTCGTCGACTCTTGCAATAGAAAGTGTTGCTTTGGCTCCTGTTGCTAAATTCCATGAGTTTTCTGAGATCTTATTAGCATTCTCATCATATATTCCAAAAGCAGCTGTATTGGGCCCTGAAGAACCCTGATTGATGGCTTTAAAAGAAATCACATTTAACCCTTTTTTTAATGGCAACACAAACTGTTGCACACTTGAACCTAAAACAAGGTTTCTTATTACTGGTTCGTCATTTAAATAAATGGTAATCTCATCGCCATCAGGATATTGAAAATCTCTACATAGGATAAATACTTTTTTAGAAGTGCTGCTAAAACCACCTAAATACTTGTCTATTTTTACGTACTCCTTTTTTATTTCTCCTCTTTGCTTTGCTACCTTTTTACTGTGTAGTTGTTCGGGTGTTAAAATCCCATCTACTTGAGAGTTTCTTCTATTTTCTTCATCAACTAGTTTTTTTATTTTGTCGTTAAGCAATTCTTCTTTTTCTGAATCATCAACTTCTTTTGTCGCTCTTGGATCATTAAAATCATGCTTTTCAACTTCTATTTCTGGCGGAATTTCTAAAGTAATTTTAACACCTTTGGTGTTGGTGTCTATTTGTGCAAAAGAAGTAAAACTGCCAATAAGCAGTAAGCAATAAAAAATACCAAATTTTATAAAATGCTGATTCATATAAATTTTAATGATTGGAACAAAAATATAGTTTTAAACCATAACCATTGTTAAGAAAACTATAATTGTAAAATAAGGTACACAAATGATGCCAATAAAACCAATTAATTCTTTAGACTCAATAATTTCTACTGCGTAATAACAAAAACCATTTTATGCAAATATTCTTTGCCTTTTTACAATGAGTTCTGCAGTTTTCACTCTAGATAATGTGAACGGAAAATACTCCATCACTTCTTTGTCTGCGCAAATTTCTGCCATCGCATCTAAGTCAGTAGTTGACCATTCTCTAAAGCCTAATCGACATGAAGTAAAAATATATGAACTCAATTTTTAAAATATTATTTAGAACTTAATTCTGTAAAATATTTATAAAATAATGGAATAGTTTCAATTCCTTTCAAGTAATTAAAAATACCAAAATGTTCGTTTGGAGAGTGAATTGCGTCACTATTTAGCCCAAATCCCATCAAGATAGTTTTGCTTTTTAATTCTTGCTCAAATAAAGATACAATTGGAATACTTCCACCACTTCTTTGTGGTATTGCTTGAACACCAAACGTATCTGTATATGCTTTGTTTGCTGCTTTGTAACCAATATTATCAATTGGCGTTACATACCCTTGACCACCATGATGAGGTGTCACTTTTACAGTCACAGATTTTGGAGCAATACTTTCAAAATGATTTTTGAATAACTCAGTTATTTCATTCCATTCTTGATTTGGAACCAATCGCATAGAAATCTTTGCAAATGCCTGTGAAGCAATTACAGTTTTAGCCCCTTCGCCAGTATATCCTCCCCAAATTCCATTTACATCAAGTGTAGGTCTAATTGAGTTGCGTTCATTGGTTGTATATCCTTTTTCACCATATACTTCTTCAATATCCAATGCTTTTTTATAATTTTCAAGAGAGAAAGGTGCTTTTGCCATTTCTGCTCTTTCTTCTTTAGATAATTCTTCAACTTTATCATAAAAACCTGGAATCGTAATATGATTATCATCATCATGCAACGAAGCAATCATTTTTGTTAAAATATTGATTGGATTTGCAACTGCTCCACCATATAAACCAGAATGTAAGTCACGATTAGGACCTGTAACTTCAACTTCAACATAACTCAATCCACGTAACCCTGTGGTTATTGATGGGATGTCATTGGCAATCATTCCAGTATCTGAAATAAGAATGACATCATTGGCTAATTTTTTTTGATTCTGTTTTACATACCAACTCAAACTTTCCGAACCAACTTCCTCTTCACCCTCTATCATAAACTTCACATTACAAGGGAGTTGATTCGTAGAAGTCATGAATTCCATGGCTTTTACATGCATGTACATTTGTCCTTTATCATCACAAGCACCACGTGCAAAAATTGCTCCTTCAGGATGAATCTCAGTTTTCTTAATCACGGGTTCAAATGGAGGGGAAGTCCATAATTCTATTGGATCAGCTGGTTGAACATCATAATGTCCATAGACTAAAATTGTTGGTAATTTAGAATCTATTATT
>CAWVTS010000160.1:0-5824 GCA_963933045.1 uncultured Lutibacter sp.
GTTATATATCTAATTCCATCAACAGTATTTCTAAATCCAAACTCTATATTTAAAATTCACTTAGTTTAAATTAATAATTTTAATCAATGAAAATAGTATTTACAATGAGCATATATATATTGATTATTTTTTTATTGGTTTCACCAATGATAAACTTCGATTTTAAGCATAGAAATTTAATTCTTTTAATCTTTTTTATTGTCCTTTTGTTCATAAAAATAGACACATTAAAAAATAAATAAAACAACTTTTTTTGTTTTTAAATAAGCCCGAATATGATGCAACTACTCAAAACAGAAATTAAAGCATTAATTGCCTTTACAAGGAAACCAGTCTTTGAGGATGAGAAGCAATGTTTTTATCCAAATTTAAAACGTTTTGGTATTGTGTTGTTGCTAGATTTAATATTATTAGCTCTTACAACTGTGTTATTTTATGTTGTATACTTTTTTGGTTTAGACGAAATATTAAAAAATAACGAAACTATTAAATTGTTCAATGAATTCCCACTTTGGTTAGATGCACTTTTAATTATAGTTTTAATTCCAATAATTGAAGAGTTTGTATTTAGATTTCATTTAAAATATAGACGTTGGGTAATAAATATCTATTTACCAATCGTACTTATTTTAACATGCAGCTTCTTAATTAGTCTTAACAGCTCAATAATGAGTATCTGCATTATAATCGTTTGTTTACTAGCCCTTATATTTTATATTGTTTTTAATCAAAAAACAACTAACTATATAGAACGAATTTGGATTAGAAAATTCAACCTTGTTTTTTATATCACAACTCTACTTTTTGCGCTGATTCATATTACCAATTATGAACTTTCTCTAACTGTAATATTATTAGCACCTATATTAATATTACCTCAATTTATTGGGGGTTTTTTTATTGGTTATTTAAGAGTTAAAGCTGGATTTATTTGGGGAGTAACTTTGCACATGGCAAGTAATGCTATATTAATGCTTCCATTAATAATAAGCTTATCTACGGCATTCCCAGCTGTTAGTATACAAAATAAAGAATATAACTTAGATATTGAAAAAGTAGCATCAAATTATAAATATGATGATTTTCAAACAATCTCTAAAGACTCTATTACAATCAATAGCTATAGCTTTAAAAAATGTTTAAGTTTATTACTTGATAAGGAAGAGAAATCTATAGAATTTGATGATTCTTTTATGGCTACGGGGTTACCGCAACTTAAAGCTAATATTTTGTTACGAATAGAGTATAAATCAAAAAATAAAAAAGTTAACGATTCACTTTCATCAAAAAAAAATATTTTAATAGAATTGCAAAAGGCATATAGTTTTACATTGACTACTAGAAGAGAAACTAAAATGTTATATAGATTGTACATACAAGATAGCCTTAAGTTTAATAGAAATATAGAAAGTTTAAACCATGATAAATCTACGTTGAGTACAGGTGAAAATTCAGTTAGAATTTCTAACGGACAAGTAAAAGGTTTTATTTCTGGTTTAAATGACACATATAAAAAAGAGTTGATGTTTTATACAAATATTGATAACGGTTTTAGATATTCAATAGATATAAATCGTGTTCCATTTAAACATCTTTTATCTGTATTACAAAAAAATTACGGATTATCTTTTAAAAAACAAGAAAAAAATATTGAAATAATAAATGTAACTTTCGAATAACCAATAGCATGCTAAAAACTAAATTTCCATTAATTTTTGGCAGAAAAGGAGGAGAAAAATTTGATATACTAAGCTCCTTATCTACTCCTATTACTCAAAATAATCTTGTTGGTCTTTTAGAGAAACTCCAACAAATTAAAAACTTTAAAGATGTTTTAATAAATGATTTATATTCGATTATCGATTTAGAGAACGATCTAAAAACAAGAAAAAAATTACTCAATTTTAAAAGAGATTTTTTTAATAATAGATCTCTAGAAAAATATGACTTAACAATAAAAGAATACATTCTGTTTTGTGAAAAACTTGAATTGTATTCCCAAAAAAAGAAAAATTACAAAAAGGAACTAGAAGTTTATAAAGAAGTATTCAACCAAGAGTTTTTTTCTTCAATTGAGCAATTAAAAAAAATAACAGACACTTATTTTTTCAAAAATGGAATGCTTTTTTCATCTCATATATTAAGTAGAGAAATTAGTAAAACAGATTTTAAATTTAGCACCATAAATAAAAATAAAAAACGCCTTTTAATTTCGGTTTTAAAGTATTTATCACGTAGTTTAACAAAGACGACTCCTTTTAGTAGTTTCAACAGTGTTTTTTGTTTAGAAGGCAGGAGTAATCACTTCGCACCTATAATTAACGACATTAAAACTTCAAGTTTTCAAATAACGAATTTATTTTTTCATTTTTTAAAAGAAATTTTAATTCAAAATAAGGGCTTTAAGAATCACTTAAATATTAATTGTAATACTACCATTTGGGAAGATAAAGAAAATAGTGACGAGTTTCACTTGTTCATAAATAACAGCAATCATGAAACTTTTAAAAAATTACAAAAATCTCCAATATTAATATACATTAAAAGTAAGCTGTTAAGTAATAATTTAGTTCATAACGAACTTGTTACAGAATTAAAAACAATAACAGAAGAAACTGAAAAGACCATAGATCTATTTATTAACAATCTTATTGATGAGGGCTTTTTAAATATTGAATACCCTGTATCTAGTGATAATAAAAACTGGATTGAAGAATTACTAAGTTTTATATTAAAACACACTCAACTTTACAAAAAAGAGGGGGGACTTATCTCGCTTTTAAAAAGTATTCAAAAAACAATATTTGATCTTGAGAATTCTATTAACGTTAATGAAAGGGCTAAACTTATAAAAGAATCATATGAAGGTATTTTAACGTATTTTCATTTATTAGACAATAAAACAAACTTTTCAAATAAAGTAAAACCTCAAGATTTATTTTACGAAGATACATTTTCTAAATGTGATAATATCGTCTCAGTCAAAATCATTAATAATGCTTCAGAAGCTTTAAAAGAAGTTTTTTTTAGCTTGAATAATATTAAATACAAGGAGGCTTTTAAAAAAAGTTTAGGAAATCATCTTCAAGAAAAATATAATGGCAAATTACCTATATTATTATTTTATGAAAAAATATATCTAAAATATTCAAAAAAATTTATGTTAAGCGAGAGTGATTTAAATATTTTTAAAAAAAGTTTTCAAAAGATTGCAAAGGATATCAACGAAAATGAATCTCTAGGAGCAATCGATTTATCAAAGTATATTAAACCGAATAGAAATTGTGACACTCCATTTGGAGCCTATATTCAGGTGTCAAATCAAAATTGGGATCAAATAGTAGTAAACTCGTTTTCAAATGGGAATGGATCAAATATATCTCGGTTTCTAAACTTTCTACCAAAAGAATACTCAGAGGAAGTATTAGAATACAATAAAGATCGTCACAAAAATAAAATATTAACTGAAGTTAAAGATGCGTCTATACATAATGTTAATGCGTATCCTCCACTATCTAATTATGTTATAAATATTATGGGTGATAATGCATTGAAAAAGAATTATCATTGTATCAATTTATTAAATATTTACGCAGTAAGTGACCCTAAAAGGGGTATTGTTTTAAAGAACGAAAAAGGCGTAGAAATACAGCCCAATAGCTTTTCATTAGAAGGGTTAAATAGAAAATCAAAATTCACACAATTTTTAGATATTTTTAACCCTGTAGACATATTAGGTTGTACAATGTATATACAAAACATCAATCAATTATTCATTAATAAGCTTAAATATAAAGAGCTAATTCATATTCCTAGAATAATTTATAAAGAAGAGGTTATTATTCAGCGCGAAAAATGGATAGTCAAAAAAGAATTTCTCAAAAAACTACTTAATAAAGTGACACAAAGTTTAGATGAAAACTATATAATAATAAATCAATGGATTTTACAAAATAAAATACCTCTAAAAGTTTTTGTAAAAATTGCACAAAGAGATTTAACAAACTCACAAAACGATAATTACAAGCCACAATATATAAATTTTGAATCCCCTGTTTTTATATTGTTATTTCTTAGTATGATTGAAAAATCTGACAGTATTGTTGAAATTAGTGAAATGTATCCAAATGTATCTCAAATAAACCAAACTGGAGGCTATGCTAAAGAATATGTGTTAAATATAAACTAATTTTTTAAGATGACAGAAAAAACTGATTGGGTATCTTGTTATGTTTTCCATAATATTTCTTTTGAAAAAGTTTTAACAGAACTTATAAAACCACTTATTGAAAAGTTAAATAAGGATCAGTTTATAAAACAATATTTTTTTATTAGATATTGGGAAAATGGTCCGCATATAAGGTTGAGATTATTACTTATAGATAATAAATTCAAAAATAAAATTGAAAAACTCATTAAATTTGTGATTAAGAGGTATTTTAATCTTCCAGAAAATGAAGCAAAATATTCTATAAAATTTAATGATTATATTCAGGAGATTGAGCGTTTCGGTGGAAATACAGCTATAACAATTGCGGAAAATCACTTTCAAGATTCTTCTAATATAGTTTTAAATCGTATTGATAATAATTATTTAGAATGGGATTATAGTATGGCAATTGTAAATGCTATACAAATGCATCTTATTTTTGCCAAACAGATTATAAACACTCGAAATGAAGCAGAACTTTTCTTTGATTTTTTATACAAAAACTGGATTCAACATTCTGTTAAACTTAATAAAAAAAATAAAATAACTGCTAATGAGTTAATTAAAGTAAATCAATTCTTTAAAAGTTCTTATGAAAAGCAAAAAAAGAATATAAACTTTATTACAAAAAAGGTGTGGTTTGATGAACAATTGGAAGAAGTTCAGTTGAAAGATTGGTCATTATATTGTAAAAAACTATCGAGGCAAATAAAAGAATCTAATAAAATTATTTTACCTAAATGGATAATTCTAGAGGCTGACTCTAAATTAAGCAAAGAGAAACAAACATTATGGATTATTTATGATAGTTATATTCATATGACAAATAATAGGCTCGGAATTCATTTACGAGATGAGGCTTTTATAGCTTATATGATTTTGCGAGGATTAAAAAAATTATAGATGCACTCCTATATTATGTTAAAATAGAAGTAAGAATGTTTTTTCGACCTCATATAATTTTGGTAAAACAATAGGAGAGAGGAGCGTAATATTTTAGGGGTCTAGCAAGATGTTTTTTATAACTTAGATTATTGAATTAATTCACAACATTCTTAAATCTAAAAAGCATCCTAAAATATAGCGTAACGAACCGTAATTGTTTCCAAAATTGTATAAAGTCTTGATTTTTGTTTCTTTTGTATCAAGACAAAAGATAATGAATAAAAGAAAAAATGATGAATAATAATCATATTTAAAACAAGTGTATAGAAATTTTAGAAAGGCTGAAGCAGTGGGAAAATTTTATACTCTTGTGGGGAAATTAACGTGAATGTTGTGAAAAAAATTACAACGAGAACTTAATTGAATACGAAAATTTTAATAATATCTGAAAAGTTAGCTTTTTTTTGGCGGTGGCTTTGCGGTTGGCTTTTAAGCGCAAAGGCAGCGGCAATTTTACATAATGGCAAATTATGGGACAAATGTTTTATAAACGCTGCGAAGCAAACCGATTTAATTAGTTTCTGACCCAAGTACAAAGAATTTAATAGAAACGTAAACACTGTGGGATATTTTACATAATACTACATTATAGCTATCTAATGGATGAAATACATTTGTCCTATAATTTATATTATGTAAAATAGAATATTACGATATCCTATGTGCTCT
>CAWVTS010000161.1:0-5768 GCA_963933045.1 uncultured Lutibacter sp.
ATATCTTACATCAAATTTTGTTCTATCTATTTTTAAGGATGCATTTGCTTTGTTTCTATAAACTGAAAGATTGAATGAAATAGACTCAGAGATGAACTTAACGCACTTTCTTAAAATCTGAGGGATTTATCTTTTTAATTGTTTTAAACTGTCTGTTGAAATTGGAGATATTTTTATATCCTGAGTTGTAAGCAACATCAGCAATAGAAAAATCCTTTTCTTCTACTAATAATTTACAAGCATGTTCAATTCTCAATTCATTTAAAAACTGAAAGTATGTCTTGTTCGTTCGTTTTTTAAAGTATTTGCAAAAAGCATTTTTAGTCATTGTTGCAATAGAAGCAATAGTGTTTAATGAAATCTCATTTTGGAACTGTTTTATTGTGTAATCAAATACGACTTGCATTCTTTTACCTTCAAGGTCCGTATATTTTTTTTCATAAATAAATGATGATAGGCTCTTATAGTTTGCTCTTGAGGCGATTTTTAATAATTCTAAAAGGGTTGTAAACAATTGAAATTTAGAAGAAACATTTAATTTAGAAAACAAATTTGAAATGATTTTCTTAGAAGAAATTATTTTAAAACCATGTCTTGAGCGTTTGAAAAATGGTTTTAATTCTTTTAGTTCTTCAAGTTCAAAAAAATTAGTTCCAAAGGAGTCTTTTGAAAAAAACAAACTTTGCATAAACGAATTAGAATTTTCTACAGTATCGCTTTTAAAAACATGTGGAATATTACTTCCTATGACTAAGATATCTCCTTTGTCATAATAGTTTATTGAATCACCAACAATCAAAGTTCCTTTGCCTTTCTTAATTAATGTTAATTGAATTTCTTCATGCTGATGCAACTTATCATAGAAGTAAATTTCGATATCCTCTTGATAAACGATAGCATTATTTTCTGGTTTAGGTATTTTAAAAGGAAGCACTTTCATTATTTCAAAAATACATTAATACTATTCAATTATTACTATAAAATAGAATATTAAGATAATATAGTATTATATATTGATAAGAACAGATTATTTTAAAATATAATTGTCTTATATTTTTACATAAAATAAAAAATAAGAATTATGAGTATTGAATGGAAAGGTGTTATGCCTGCAGTCACAACAAAATTTACAAAAAAAGATACATTAGACATGAAAATGTTTGAAACTAATATTCAAGCACAATTAAATGCTGGGGTTCATGGAATAGTACTTGGAGGAACCTTAGGAGAAGCAAGTACTTTGACTGACGATGAAAAAAGAACGTTAACAAAAGATACAGTAAGTATTGTTGGAGGTAAAGTGCCAGTTTTATTAAATATTGCAGAGCAAACTACTAAAGGTGCAATAGAAGCAGCACAAATAGCAGAAGAAGATGGAGCGAAAGGATTGATGATGTTACCTCCAATGAGATATAAAGCAGGAGATAGAGAAACTGTCGAATATTTTAAGGCGGTTGCAAATAGTACATCACTTCCTATTATGGTGTATAATAACCCTATAGATTATAAGGTAGAAGTTTCTTTAGATATGTTTGATGAGTTGATTTTTTCTTGCTCAAACATTCAAGCAGTTAAAGAATCAACACGAGATATTTCTAATGTGACTCGAATAAAAAACAGATTTGGAGATCGGTTAAAAATAATGACTGGAGTTGATACGCTGGCGCTTGAAAGTTTATTGATGGGCGCAGATGGTTGGGTTGCAGGTTTAGTGTGTGCATTTCCAGCAGAAACGGTTGCTATATATGAATTACAAAAAATAGGGAGAATTAAAGAGGCTATTGAAATTTACAGATGGTTTTTACCTTTGCTAGAGTTAGATATAAATCCTAAATTAGTGCAAAATATTAAGTTGGCTGAAGTCTATACAAAAATTGGAACAGAAAATGTGAGAGCCCCTCGTTTACCGTTGTTTGGTGATGAGCGTAAACATGTGTTACATATTATTGAAGAAGGAATGAGAACAAGACCAACATTACCAAATTATAAAAATTTATAAATGATTACAGGAAAAAACTATATAGGAAATAAATTAATAGCTGAAGGAAATAAAACGTACAAAACATTTAATCCTCAATTAAATAAAGAAAACGATTCTGTTTTTGTAGAAGCAACAACTGATGAAATAGACAATGCGGTAATAAAAGCTAAAAGTGCTTATAAAGAATTTAGTAAAATTTCTGGAGCAAGAAAAGCTGTCTTTTTAGATGCTATTGCTGATGAAATTTTAGCTTTAGATGATGAATTAATTCAAACTTATTGTTCTGAAACTGGTTTGCCAGAAGGAAGGGCAAAGGGTGAAAGAGGAAGAACTGTTGGTCAATTAAGATCGTTCGCTAAACTTGTAGATGAGGGTTCTTGGGTAGAAGCTACAATTGATAAGGCTCAGCCTGATAGACAGCCAATGGCAAGGCCGGATGTTCGTAAAATGATGATGCCTTTAGGTCCTGTTGTTGTATTTGGGGCGAGTAATTTTCCTTTAGCATATTCAACTGCAGGTGGAGATACAGCGGCTGCTTTGGCTTCTGGTTGTCCTGTGATAGTGAAATCTCATCCAATGCATGCTGGAACTGGAGAATTGGTAGCCTCTGCAATTATAAAAGCTGCCGAAAAAACGGGAATGCCAAATGGTGTGTTTTCAAATATTAATAGTAGTGGAATTGAAGTTGGAGTCTATTTAGTAAAACATCCTGATGTAAAAGCAGTTGGCTTTACAGGAAGTATTCGTGGAGGTAGAGCATTATATGATCTTGCAGCACAAAGAGACGAGCCTATTCCAGTATTTGCTGAAATGGGAAGTGTCAATCCAGTTATTATATTACCAAATGCTTTGCAAGATAGAGGAGAAGCGTTGGCAAAGACGTATGCAAGTTCTATTACTTTAGGGACAGGTCAATTCTGTACAAATCCAGGATTAATAGTAGGAATTAAAGGAAGTGAACTATCTGATTTTGTCAAAAATTTATCAAATGATATTTTAGAGATAGATCCAACATGTATGTTGCATCCTAATATTGTTGGAGCCTTTGAACAAAGTAAATCAACTGTTTTATCACAAGAAAAAATAAATGTGACGGCTGAATTTACTGATAATGTTCAATCAAACTATGCAAAACAAGTTGTTGCTACAGTTGATGGTTCAACATTTTTAGAAAACACAAAATTGCATCAAGAAGTTTTTGGGCCATTCTCTATTATTGTACAATGTGAAAATTCTGATGAACTGGAAGAGGTTATTTCTAAATTAGAAGGTCAATTAACGGGAACAGTAATTGCAACTAATGATGAGGTTTCAGAATATTCAAATGTAGTTTCTGCTTTGCAAAATAGAGTAGGGCGAATTATTTTTAATGGAGTTCCGACAGGAGTTGAAGTGTGCCCTTCAATGGTTCATGGAGGTCCGTATCCTGCATCAACTGACAGTAGGTTTACTGCAGTTGGAGTAAATTCAATAAAGCGTTGGGTGAGACCATTTAGTTATCAAGATTGGCCAAACCATTTATTGCCAGATGAATTAAAAAATGAAAACTCATTAGAGATTTTAAGACATATAAATGGGGAGTTAACAACGAGTAAAATTTGAAAAAATGAAATATTTAAAGATTGTTTATGTAGTATTAGTGCTTGTAGTAATTGGTTGTGATACTAAAGATTCTTCCACTATTTTGAACCAAATAATTACTGAATATCAAGAGTATGAAACGTATGATGAAGAGGAATACCCATTAGGTGTTTATACAAAAAAGCACCATAAATCAGAGGCTGAATATGCACAAACTATTTTAGATAAATTAAACCAAATTAATGGTGATGGATTAAGCGAGACAGATAGAATATCTTTAGATTTATTAAGGTTTAAACTTAAAGATCAAATTGCTTATTATGAATTTGAACAATACTTAAATCCTTTGCTATCTGACTATGGTTTTCATAGTAGTTTAACGTATAATGTTAGACCACTAAATAATTATGAAGACGTTAAAAAATACCTTAATACGTTGAATGCTATTCCTGAATATGTGAATCAACACTTTGTGAACCTTCGTGAAGGATTGAAAAAAGGAGTTTCTCAACCTTTAGTAATTTTTAAGGGCTACGAGTCTACTTATGATTCTAATATCGTAGATAATTATGAGGACAGTTATTATTATTCTCCATTTAAAACTCTTCCAAAAGAGTTAACAGAAGAGTTGAAAGATTCAGTTTTAACTGCAGCAAAAGTAGCAATTGAAACAAATGTAACTCCAGAATTTAAACGAATTAAGCAATTTTTTGAGACTGAATATTTCACAAAAACTAGAACAACGATAGGTATTTCTGAAACTCCAAATGGAGAGGCTTTCTATCAAGATAGGATCAATTTTTATACAACAAGCACTCAATATACAGCTGACGATATTCATAAAATAGGATTGAGTGAAGTAGTTCGAATTAAAGGAGAAATGGAAAAAATTATTGTAGACCTTGAGTTTAAAGGTTCTTTTGATGATTTTTTCAAGTTTTTAAGAACAGATGAGCAATTTTATGCAAAAACGGGTGACGAATTATTAATGATTGCTCGTGATATGGCGAAACGTGCTGATGCGCAATTACCACGGTTTTTTAAAACATTGCCTCGTAAACCATATGGTGTTGCTCCCGTTCCTGACGCAATTGCGCCAAAATATACTACTGGAAGATATATAGGAACAGAAAAGGATAGTAAAGATCCAGGTTATTATTGGGTGAATACACATAACCTTCCAAGTAGAACACTATATACTATGCCAGCTCTAACGGTTCACGAAGCGGTTCCTGGACATCACTTGCAAGGAAGTTTGAATAATGAATTAGGAGATAGTATTCCTCAGTTTAGAAAAGATTTATACTTGTCTGCTTATGGAGAAGGTTGGGGATTGTACTCTGAATTTTTGGCTGATGAGATGGGAATGTACACGACTCCATATGAGAAATTCGGTCAGTTAACATATGAAATGTGGCGTGCATGTAGGTTGGTAGTAGATACTGGAATTCATGCCAAAGGATGGACAAGAGACCAAGTAGTGAATTTTATGGCGTCTAATACTGCCTTGTCACTACATGAAATTAATACAGAAACAGATCGATATATCTCATGGCCTGGACAAGCACTTTCTTATAAGATAGGAGAATTAAAAATCAGAGAGATGCGTAAAAAAGCAAAAGCAGAATTGGGTTCTGAATTTGATATTCGTGATTTTCATGAAATTGTTTTAGAACAAGGAACAGTTACACTTTCAATATTAGAAGATAGAGTTAACGCTTATATTGAAAGAGTTAAAGATGAGTAAATCAACATTTGTTTGTATTGACGCTCATACTTGTGGGAACCCTGTACGAGTAATTAAAGAGGGCAGTCCAAAATTGGTTGGATTGAATATGAGTGAAAAGCGGCAACATTTTTTAAATGAGTATGATTGGATACGAAAAGGGTTGATGTTTGAGCCTCGCGGTCATGATATGATGAGCGGAAGTATTCTTTTTTCGCCTCACGATCCTGAAAATGATTTTGCAATTTTATTTATTGAAACTTCTGGTTGTTTACCTATGTGTGGTCATGGGACAATAGGTACAGTTACAATCGCTATTGAAGAAGGGTTGATAACTCCAAAAACTCCAGGAAAAATAAGAATGGAGTCGCCTGCTGGATTGGTTGAAATCGAATATCACCAAACAGGGAATAAGGTGGATTGGGTGAAACTAAAGAATGTTAAAAGTTATTTAGCGGCTGAAAATTTAACGGTCGAATG
>CAWVTS010000162.1:0-5724 GCA_963933045.1 uncultured Lutibacter sp.
GAGAAAATATAATTATTTAAATGAAGCCTTGCATCCTTGCACGGTTTTACGCTTAAATATGTTGTTTTTATAAATTTAAAGTAGTGTTAATGTGTAATTCAAATTGATAAACGAAGTTGAGATTTTAAAATTATTAAGTGTACTATCTTTTATAAAGTCCAAGTTCTTTTTTATATCTTTGAGTCTTAAAATTAATTTTTAGCAAATGAAATTATTAGAAAATAAAACAGCCATTATCACAGGTGCTACAAGAGGGATTGGTAAAGGTATAGCAGAGACCTTTGCAAAACAAGGTGCAAATATTGCATTTACATATAGTTCGTCTGTTGATGCTGCAAATGCATTAGAAAAAGAATTAACGGCATATGGTGTAAAAGCCAAAGGATACCAATCAAATGCTGCTGACTTTGATGCTGCACAAGAGTTGGCTGCTCTAGTCTTAGAAGAATTTGGTAGTATAGATGTGTTGGTAAACAATGCTGGTATTACGAAGGACAACCTTTTAATGCGTATTTCTGAAGATGACTTTGATAAAGTGATAGAAATAAATTTAAAATCGGTATTTAATTTAACCAAAGCCGTTATAAGACCAATGATGAAGCAACGTGCTGGCTCAATTATAAATATGAGTTCTGTTGTTGGGTTAAAAGGAAATGCAGGTCAAGCTAACTATGCAGCTTCTAAGGCTGGAATAATTGGGTTTTCTAAATCAGTAGCTTTAGAATTAGGATCTAGAAATATTCGTAGTAATGTGATTGCTCCTGGATTTATAGAAACTGAAATGACTGCAAAACTAGATGAAGCAACTGTAAAAAGCTGGAGGGCTGCTATACCATTAAAAAGAGGTGGAAGTACTGAAGATATTGCCAATGCTTGTGTATTTTTAGCATCAGATATGAGTTCTTATATTACTGGTCAGACTTTGAGTGTAGATGGTGGAATGTCATAAATAGATGCAAATAAATAATTTTTTATACATTATTGGAGCAGTAATCATAGCCATGCTAATTGCTGTTTTTTATTATATGTATAAATCTAAAAATAATAAAAAAGTCAATATATTATTGACTTTTTTGCGTTTCATAAGTTTGTTTTCTTTGTTTTTATTATTATTGAATTTAAAGTTTGAACAGGAGATTATTAACACAGTTAAACCAAATCTCATTGTTGCAGTTGACAATTCTAAATCAATAAAGCATTTAGGTGGTATTGATGAAGTTAATAGTAGTTTAGAAACTCTTAGAACTCATAAAAAGTTAAATAATAAATTTGCTATTGATTATTATTCTTTTGGTACTGATGTTACAATCTTAGATTCAATAAGTTTTAATCAGAACCAAACTAATATTAGTAAGCCTTTTAAACAGTTTGAAGAATTATATAGAAATGAAATTGCACCTGTAATTATAATTTCTGATGGAAATCAGACTTTTGGACCTGATTACGAATATTATAACTATAAACAACCTGTTTTTCCAATAGTTATAGGTGATACAATTCAATTTGACGATTTGAAAATTTCACAACAAAATGTGAATAGATATACATATTTGAAAAATAAATTTCCTGTTGAAGTTTTCTTAAACTATGATGGAGTAAAAAGTGTCAATCCTACTTTTTCAGTTTTTAAAGGAACTCAAAAGGTATATTCAAAAAAACTTAATTTTTCTTCATATAATACTTCTCAAAATTTATCTTTTTACTTAACTGCTAATTCAGTTGGAACTCATTACTATACTACAAAAATTAGTTATTTAGATACCGAAAAGAATACGATAAACAATGACAATAGTTTTGTGGTAGAAGTAATAGATGAACAGACAAAAGTGTTAATTGTCACTTCATTTTCACATCCAGATGCTGGAATGTTAAAAGAATCTATAGAGTCAAATAAACAACGAAAGGTTACAATTAAGTCAACTCAAGATGAATTTCAAATAAAAGATTATCAGTTAGTTATACTGTACCAACCAACAAGTGAATTTCAAAATATTTTTTCTGAATTAAAAACAAATAATAGAAATCATTTTATTATTACTGGCTCAAAAACTGATTGGGAATTTTTAAATACAATTCAAAATAATTTCTCTAAAAATTGGATTGAAAATACAGAGAATTACGCTCCAATTTTTAATTCTGATTTTTCAACTTTTGCAACTGACGATTTCGGTTTTGATAACCTTTCGCCTCTAGTAGATAAGTTTGGAACTATTGAGTTTAATGTTCCATTTGAAAGTTTGTTATTTCAAAAAACAGATGGTTATACAACTAAAAACCCTTTGTTAGCTACCTATGAGATTGATAATAGTAGAGTAGCAGTTCTATTTGGTGAGAATAGTTGGCGTTGGCGGATGACTTCTAAATTAGAAAATAATTCTTTTGAAAATTTTGACAATTTGATAAATAAAATGGTTCAATACCTTTCTTCAAATATACGATCTAGCCGTTTGTTAATAGATTACAAACCTGTTTATTATGCTGGAAATAATATAAAAGTTAATGCAAAATATCTAAATAAAAATTATCAGTTCGATTCAACTGCAAAATTATGGATATCAGTAAAAAATAGATTGACTAATAAACACCAGAAGTCTCCATTATCAAAGATTAACAATAATTACCTTGCTAATTTGGATGGTTTGTCATCTGGTGATTATGATTTCACTATTTCAGTTGACAACGAAACTGAAAAAGTCAATGGTCGCTTCAAGATTTTAGAATTTGCTGTTGAGCAGCAATTTGTGAACGCAAATCATAGAAAATTAAATGCGATAAGTAAAAGGTCTTTAGGTAAAACGTATTTTAACACTACAATTCCAGTATTGATAAATGATCTTATAAATGATGACAGATTTAAACCTATTCAAAGGACTGAAAATAAACAAAATTCATTGATTGATTGGGAATGGTTATTAGGACTAATTATAGTATCTTTGAGCATAGAATGGGTTATTAGAAAATATAACGGATTAATTTAAAATAGATAAATATTATGGCACAACCACAATTACAGTTACCCAAAGGATTATTTGGGCTTATTATTATAGGAATTATTGCATTGGTTTTTTTATCAAAATCTGCAGTTACAATAGACTCTGGAGAGGCTGGAGTTCTCTTTAAGACATTTGGTAATGGTGTAGTTACTGATGAACCTCCAATGGGAGAAGGGTTTCATATTGTTGCACCTTGGAACAAAGTATTTGTTTATGAAGTGCGTCAGCAAGAACTTTTCGAAAAAATGAAAGTATTATCTTCAAACGGATTAGAAATTCAAATCGATGCTTCGGCATGGTATCAACCTGTTTATAATGAATTAGGTAATTTACACCAGTCTCTTGGACAAGGTTATTTACAGCGCGTTATTCAGCCTGCAATTCGTAGTGCTGCTAGGAGTGTTATTGGGCGTTATACGCCAGATGATTTGTATTCAACGAAACGTGACGCCATTCAGGTTGAAATTTATGAAGAAACTAAGAAAATACTTGACAAACAATATGTTCAATTAAATGAGGTCTTAGTAAGAGATGTAACTTTACCTCCTACAATTAAAGAAGCTATTGAGCGTAAATTAAAGCAAGAGCAAGAATCATTAGAATATGAATTTAGACTTGAAAGTGCTAGAAAAGAAGCTGAGAAAGTAATTATTGAAGCAAAAGGTAAAGCGGAATCAAATAGAATCTTAAGTGCTTCTTTAACGGATAAAATTTTACAGGATAAAGGGATAGATGCAACTTTAAAATTAGCGGGATCTCCAAATACTAAAGTAATAGTTGTTGGAGGAGGAGAATCTGGACTACCTTTAATTTTAGGGGATAACTAAAAAATAAAAACTTTATAAAAACTAAAAACTCCGCATTTGCGGAGTTTTTTTATTCTTTTCTTTTGGTACTTCCTTTTTTGACTGCCTTATGATTTTCATAGCATTCTAAAACGGCTTCAATAACTTGAATATCACTAGCCTTTTTTATGAAATAATCTGAATAACTACATTCATCAAGTAATTCATCTAATTCTTGTCTACTAAGTTCCAAATACTCAAGCATAATTTCACGATTCACTTTAGTATCAAGCATATCGCGTATTTGATTATCCTCCTTTAATTGTTTTAATCTTCTTAATTGCTTTGGTTTTTTACCAAACAGATTATATACAAAGTCGATAGGATGGAAGAGAGCGTCTACGGGTGAATCATATACTTTCTTAGTAGGTCTTCCAACTTCATAAGTTTGTGCTAATCCATTAATATGTATTCTTCTAAATTTATCTTTAGGCACATTTTTAGCATCTATTTCTAAAACTCCAATAAGATCTATTGACTTAACAGTTACTTCTGCAATATTTTCAGCTTTTTCAAAAAGGGCAATCTCTAACTCATTACCCTTTAGTAAATCATTGGTGATTTTAATCTTGATAGATTGAAAACCTATATGTGATAAAAAGATGGTGTCATTTAGTTTAGCAGGAATTAAAAAGGTTCCGTCATTATTACTGACCGTTCCTCTTACTGTATTCATATTATAAACATGTGCACCCGCAAGGGGTTTTTTATCAAAACCATTCACTATTTCACCTTTTAAATCGATACTTTGAATTTCTTTAACAACAAGGCTATCTTGAGAATAACCAATTATACTACTTAGAATAATTGATAGGAAAATTATTTTTTTATGCATATGCAATTATAGGAATAAATAATCAAGAAGAAGTTAAAGAATTGTGAAACATCGCTATAAAAATATAAAAATCTGCTAAAATTAACAGATTTTTATAGTGCGCGTAACTGGAGTCGAACCAGCACGTCCTAATGGACACAAACCCCTCAAGCTTGCACGTCTACCAATTCCGCCATACGCGCAGACTTTATGAAACTAAAAAAGCCAAGTTAAAACTCGACTTTTTAGTGACTTGGCTGGGGCTCGAACCCAGGACCACCTCCTTAAAAGGGAGGTGCTCTACCAACTGAGCTACCAAGTCAGTGCTCTTTAGCGAGTGCAAATATACTATCTAATATTTAGAACACAAACCAATTTTTATAAATTTTTTATCTGATATTTACCTTTTTTAAATCTCTATATATGAAAATAGTTTTAGTAGGTTATATGGCCTCAGGAAAATCGTCTGTCGGAAAAGTTTTGGCAGATAATTTTGGCTACAGTTTTATTGACTTAGATGAATATATTGAATATAAAGAGGCTGCTTCAATTACTGAAATATTTACTCAAAAAGGGGAAATTTATTTTCGTATAAAAGAGATAGAATACTTGAAAGAAATTTTAAGTTTAGAAAAAAATATAATTCTCTCAGTTGGTGGTGGCGCACCTTGTTATGGAGAAAATATGAAATTGATAAATGATACAGCTACTGCATTGTATTTAAAGGCCTCAATAAAAACCTTGGTGGATAGGTTGAATAAAGAAAAAAAGAATAGACCTTTAGTTGCTAATCTATCTTTAGAAAAAATGAGTGAATTTATTGGCAAGCACTTGTTTGAGCGTGCTTATTTTTATGAACAAGCAAAGTTTATTGTAAAAATTGATGACAGGACTATTGAAGAAATAGTTGAAGAAATAAAAACAAAATTAGTCTAAATAAGCAATAGATTTCCCAGCATTAAATTCAACGGTAATATTATCTTGAAGTGTAGTTGACAATGACACTCCTTTGAAATCAGCCTTTACAGGATATTTTTTATGATTTCTATTTACTAAAACAGCGGTTTTAAAC
>CAWVTS010000163.1:0-5676 GCA_963933045.1 uncultured Lutibacter sp.
TTGAAGTTTCAGCAGCAAATACAATAGAAGAATGTTGGGATTTAGTAAATGTTCATGAAGAAACAGGCTCTCATTTAATGATTTTAGAAAATGTAAATTATCGTAGAGATATTATGGCAGTTCTAAATATGGTGAAGCAAGATGTTTTTGGTGAATTAGTTCATTTTAGATGTGGTTATCAACATGATTTAAGATTTGTTAAACTAAATGATGGTAAAACTGCTTATGGAAAAGGTGTCGAGTTTGGCGAAAAAGGAATATCTGAATCAGTTTGGAGAACACAACATTCTGTAACTAGAAATGCCGATGTATATCCTACTCACGGTGTTGGCCCAATGGCAACAATGTGTAACGTAAATCGTGGAAATAGATTTTCATCAATTACATCAAATGCTACTAAAGGTATTGGACTACACGATTATATTGTTAAAAATGGTGGTGAAGATCATCCGAATGCAAAAGTAAAATTTAAGCAAGGAGATGTAATTACATCAACAATAGAAACTACAAATGGTGAAACAATAATTGTAACACACGATTGTAATTTACCAAGACCGTATTCTTTAGGCTTTAGAGTTCAAGGAAGTAATGGCCTTTGGGAAGTAGATGGAAACAGAATATATATTGAGGGACAATCTGACCCTCATAGATGGGATAAAGCAGATGATTGGTTAGCGAAATACGATCATCCTTTATGGAAAAAATATGGAGAACATGCTTTAGGAGCAGGTCATGGTGGAATGGACTTTTTTGTAATCAATGCATTTGTAGAATCTGCAAAGCGCAACATTGCGCCTCCTTTGGATGTCTATGACGCTGCTGCTTGGAGTTCAATAACTCCTTTGTCTGAAGTTTCTATTGAAAACAATGGAGAACCACAAAATTTTCCAGACTTTACAAGAGGAAATTGGATAAAAAGAAAGCCGTATAACTGGATGAAAGATACCTATTAATTTATATGATTGAAATTTTTGCTCCTGCTAGAATTTGCCTCTTTGGTGATCATCAAGATTATTTAGGATTGCCAGTAATTGCTTGTGCTATTGATAGATATATAAAATTATCTGCAGTAGAGAATAAAGAGAAATTATTAAAAATTGATTTACCAGATATTGGAAAAGAAAGAATTATTCCAATTGTTGAGCCATTTATATCAATAAATGTAAAAGATTATTTTGTGAAGGCACTTGAAGTCTTAAAAGAGTACGATTGCATTCCGAATATGGGCTATGATATTATTATTTCAGGAGATATTCCAATAAATGCAGGTTTGTCGAGTTCGTCAGCAATTATTGTAGTATGGACCACTTTTTTATTAAAAACTTTTGGAGAACATATTGATATTACTTCTGAACTTATTGCGAAACTTACGTATCGAATTGAAGTACTTGAATTCAATAGTCCAGGAGGTTTAATGGATCAATATTCGATAAGTATTGGGAATACTATTTTTTTAAATACTGTTTCTGGTGAATATGAAAGATTAAATAAACCAAAGATGTCATTGATTATTGGTGAGTCGGGAGTAGCAAAAAAGACATTGTCTGTTTTGAAAAACCTAAGAGAATTTGCTCAAGATGCAATTTCTGTTGTGCAATCTCATCACCCAAATTTTAATATTGAGACATCTGAAAGGGATGATTATTATAAATATTATAATTTGCTTTCTGATGAGTTGCAACCAATCTTTTATGCAGCAATTAAAAATTACCATATCACAAAAAATGCATATAATGAATTGAAAAAAGTAAGATTTGATGTTGAATTAATTGGAAAATTGATGAATGAACACCATAACGAGTTAAAAAATAATTTAAAGATTACCGTTCCAATTATTGATGATATGATTCATGGAGCAATTAGAAATGGTGCCTTAGGAGCAAAAATTGTGGGTTCTGGAGGGGGAGGATGTATTGTTGCGATATCAACATCAGAAAATGAATCAAAAGTTATTCAAGGAATTATTGATAGCGGAGCAAAAGCTGCTTATAAAGTAAATATCTCAAAAGGAATTTCTGTAATTTAATATGATGAAGGAGAATTTAAGTTTAGTCATTTTGGCAGGAGGAGCATCAACGAGAATGAAAAAGCAACTTCATTCAAGTGTTTTAATATCTAAAGATGAGAACTCACAGGCAAATAATAGAAGTAAAGCTTTAATATCAATTGATAAAAATAACAGGCCAATTTTAGATTATTTATTATACAATGCTAAAAAGGCAGGATATACAACGATATATATTATTACTGGAGAAGACAACTTTTTGTTTAAATCTTTTTACGGAAATGAAAACCAAGGAAACGTATTCAATGGACTCTCTATAAATTACGCCATTCAATATATACAAAAAGATAGAGACAAGCCTTTTGGAACTGCGGATGCTTTATACCAAGCTATGACTCAATATCCAATTTTAAAAACAGTTTCTTTTACCGTTTGTAATAGTGATAATTTATATTCAATTGATGCTTTTGAATTTTTGAGAAATACAGATTCTTACCCAAATTCTTTAATAAGTTATGATAGAGATTATTTACAATTTTCTATGGATAGAATTTCAAGATTTGCTCTACTATCTATTGATGAAAATAATTACCTAAAATCAATCATAGAAAAACCAGAACTTGATGTTTTCTCAAGTTTTAAAGATAGTCAAGGAAAATTGAGAGTAAGCATGAATATTTTTAGATTTAACGGGGAATTTCTTTTTTCTTATTTAGAAAACTGCCCTATAAATAAAACTAGAAATGAAAAGGAGTTACCAACGGCTTTACTTAATATGATTAATGATAGTCCGAATTCTACTATTACAATTCCGTTGGCAGAACATGTGCCAGATTTAACTTCAAAAGAAGACATCAATATTCTAAAACAATATGTGAAAAATATTGATATTTCAAGTTTTTAATAAACACTATTTAGCAACTTATTACGTTATTGTATTAGTATAAAATTTTTAAGGCTAACAATAAAATAAGTTTTAAGTTTGCAACTGTCTTATGAAATTGATAATTAAACTCATTTTTTTGGTGTCATTTACAAGTTTTTCTCAAGTAGGAGGATCAAGTGTATATAATTTTCTGAATGTACCAACATCAGCAAGACAAGCAGCACTTGGTGGTAAAGTAATTACATTGTTGGATGATATTAATCAACCACTTTGGAATCCATCTACTATTAATGCTGAACTTGATAATAAGTTAGCAGTTAATTATTTAAACTTCTTGACTGATGTTAGTTATGCGTCAGTTTCTTACGCTCACATGATCAATCGAAATTTCGGAACAATACATGGTGGAATTACCTATGCAAATTTTGGAGAATTTATAGAAGCAGATGAAGATGGGAATGAGACTGGGACATTTAAAGCGTATGATATGGCTTTATCTTTAGGCTATGCTTATCAAGTGCCTTTTTCAAATTTCAGTATTGGAGCAAATGCAAAATTAGTCAATTCTGTAATTCAAGATTACTCTTCATTTGGTGTAGTTGCTGATTTTGGAATTTTATATGAGAATGATAATCAGCCCTATGTATTTTCTTTAGCTGTAAGAAATGTTGGAACTCAAATTACTACATTTGATGGAACCCAAGAAAAAGTGCCTTTAGAAATTTTATTTGGCGCATCTTATAGGATAGAAAATGTACCAGTAAGATGGTATCTAACGGTTGATAATCTTCAAAAATGGAATGTCTCAGAGGAGAATCCTTCTAATTCAGTAACAGATATAAACGGAACTGTAATTCCAGAAGATATTAGTTTTTTAGACAATACCATGCGACATATGGTAGTTGGAGCGGAATTTTTTCCAGAAGGTGGATTTAATTTACGTTTAGGATACAATTTTAGACGTGCTAAAGAATTACAAATTGAAGGAATTAGAACTTTTGCAGGATTTTCTGCTGGTTTTGGATTAAAAATGAATAGAATAAAGTTAAATTACGCCTTCACTAAATATCATCCTGCTGAAAACACGAGTACATTTAGTTTGCAGATAAATTTAGATAGACGCTATTAAAACAACCTATTTTGAGTAAAATTATTATTGCCATAGACGGATATTCTTCAACAGGAAAAAGTACTCTTGCAAAACAACTTGCTAAAAAACTACACTACATATACGTAGATACTGGTGCTATGTATAGAGCCGTTACTTTATATGCAATGAGAAAAGGATATATTACTGACACTTATTTTCAAGCATTAGATTTAATTTCTGATTTAAATAATATAAAATTACATTTTGTATTTAACGAAACTAAAGGTTTTGGTGAAATGCATTTAAACGGGATAAATGTAGAAGATGAAATACGAAAATTAGAAGTATCTCAATTAGTAAGTCAAGTATCTACCATTTCAGAAGTTCGAAAGAAACTAGTTGAGCAACAACAAGAAATGGGTGTTAAAAAAGGTGTTGTGATGGATGGTAGAGATATTGGTACTGTCGTTTTTCCTAATGCCAAGGTAAAATTATTTATGACAGCATCTGCTGATAAAAGAGCAAAAAGGCGTTATAAAGAGTTGTTGGATAGAGGAGATGAAGGGGTGACATATGAACGTGTTCTCAAGAATGTTGAATCTAGAGATTACATAGATTCTACGCGTTTGGATTCACCACTTAAAAAGGCTGCTGATGCTATTGAAATTGACAACTCTGATATGGGCTTAGAAGAACAGTTTGGTAGAATTATGAGTTTGATTTCTACACGTATTTAAAGGGTTCTTTCTTTAAATCTTAAGGGATATTCAAGTATTTATGTGTTTGTAATGAAATCTTCCATTTCGGATTTTTCATCACATAGTTTACAATCATCGGTGTCATTTTCTCCCTATTACTCCATTCTGGTTGTAAAAACAATTGACAATTTCCGTTTACTTTTGAAGCTTGTTCTTCAGCAAACTTAAAATCATCCTTATTAAAAATAATTACTTTTAATTCATGTGCATTGTCATGAACTTCTTTTAGTGGTAATTTATTTTTTTTAGGAGATAAACAAATCCAATCCCAAGTTCCTGATAACTTATAAGCACCAGAAGTTTCAATATGTGTCTTCATACCTTCATCTTGTAGTTTTTTAGTCAAGTAATCCATACTCCACATTAAAGGTTCGCCTCCAGTAATTACAACTGTATTGGCATATTTCTTAGCGTTTTGTACAATTAGATCTCCATGTGTTGGTGGATGTAGATTCGCGTCCCAACTTTCTTTTACATCACACCAATGACAACCAACATCACATCCTCCAATTCGGATAAAATAGGCAGCAGTACCTGTATGTGACCCTTCTCCTTGTATTGTATAAAATTCTTCCATCAATGGAAGCATTTTTCCTTCTTTTACTAATTTTGCTGTTTCGTTATTCACTCGTTCTAAATTATTTTGCAAATGTAAGGATAGTTTAATTTTATACTTTAAAACTTTTGGAGTATTTTTATCAAAAAAATACTATAGATGACCAAGAAGGAAACATTTTTAGATTATATCAATGAAGGCTATAAAACCAAGGGAGATTTTATAACTCTTGGAGCAGCAATGTTGGGTGAAGAAACAATTAAAGATGCATATGTCAAAATTCCTTTAAAAACAATAAATAGACACGGATTAATTGCAGGAGCAACAGGAACTGGAAAAACTAAGACTTTACAAGTTTTTGCAGAAAACCTATCTGATAAA
>CAWVTS010000164.1:0-5564 GCA_963933045.1 uncultured Lutibacter sp.
CTGTAGATAATATTATTATAGAAGCTAAAAATATTATTAAAAATTCTGATAACGCAAGTTTAAACACAGCGATGAATCAATATATTGTTTTATTAAAATCATCTAAAAAAACTTCAAAACCTCCAACCTGATTTTCTTCCCAATTGTTGAGTTTCTGAACTTGTTTTATATCAATAATCATAATATTTTCATCAAAGTCTTGAAAACCAGAATTGTAAATCCCTGCCAATTTAAAAACGCGAATACTTGGCGGTCTATTTGTATCTTCTTTTAAAAAAATGGTGTTGAATTCATCTCCTATTTTAAATTGCATTCTATCAGATACAAATTGTGATAGTAAAATTTGATTTGATCTTTTAGTGGTGTATGTTGGGATTTCACCTGCAACTAAATACTCTTCAAAAAAACTCCAATCATAATCTTCCCCTACACCTTTTGCAATTATCCCTTCAAAATCATTTTCAGTTCTTATTATTCCTGCTTTTGTAGCATATACTTGAACTTTTTTGACACCTTCAACATTATTAAAATTAGGATAAAAATCTTGTTTTGTAGAAATTGGTACAAGTGAAATTTCTGAATTATTATTATCAAAATTTGTGATTTGGATATGACCATTAAAGCCAGTAATTTTTTCGCGAATTTTCTCTTGTAAGCCAATACTTGTCGCTATAGCGATCATCATAATTATAATTCCCAATGCTATCGCTACAATTGCAATTTTTATAATTGGTGAAGAAATGCTACTTTTATCCTGTTTAGCAGCGGTTAACCTCTTTGCTATAAATAATTCGTAATTCAAATTTTAAGATGATAACTATTCGTTTCAAAAATACATATTTCTTTTCGGTTTTATTAATGCTTTCATTAATGATTTCTTGCGCAAATAAACATCAAGCAGTATCAAAAAATGAAACTTCAAGTGTTGAGAATGTTCAAACTAAAATTACAAATAATAATCACGTTGAAAAACCAATTATTCCTGGTGCTGATAGATTTTACACCTATTTACCATTAATAAAAGGTAAAAATATTGCAATTGTTGCCAATCAGACTTCAATAATGAAATTGAAGCAAAAAATTTCTCGAGGACCAAGCACAACAGGACTAATAGAAGTTACTCACCATATCGTTGACTACTTTAGTACTAATTATAGTATTAAAGTTAAAACCGTTTTTGCGCCTGAACACGGTTTTAGAGGAAAGGCTGATGCAAGTGAAACAGTTTCTAACGGAATAGATGTAAAAACAGGAATCCCTATTATTTCATTATACGGAAAAAATAAAAAACCTACTCAAGAACAACTAAAAGGTTTAGATGCTGTAGTATTTGACATTCAAGATATTGGTGTGCGTTTTTACACTTATATCTCAACGCTTCATAATGTGATGGAAGCATGTGCTGAAGCAAATATCCCATTGATAGTATTAGATAGACCAAACCCAAATGGTCATTATATTGATGGTCCTGTTTTAGAAAAAGAGCATGCAAGTTTTGTTGGAAAGCACCAAGTTCCTGTGGTTTATGGAATGACAATCGGAGAATATGCACAAATGATAAATGGTGAAAATTGGCTTAAAAATAATTTAAAGTGTGATTTGAAAGTCATTAAATTAGAAAATTACACACACGATTCTGAGTATAGTTTAACCGTTAGACCATCACCAAATATTCCAAATGATAAGGCTGTAAACCTATACCCTAGTCTTGGTTTTTTTGAAGGAACTTCTATTAATGCTGGTCGTGGTACTGAATTTCAGTTTCAACGCTATGGCGCACCCTTTTTTCCTAAAAGTGATTTCAATTACACTCCAATTACAAATTTTGGCGCAAAACACCCAAAACATAAAGGACAATTGTGTAATGGTGTTGATTTAAGTGACGTGCCAAAATTAAAAAAATTAAATCTTAATTATTTGATTGATGCATATAATAAAACACCAAAAAATGAAAATTTCTTTGGCTCAACTTTTACAATTCATGCAGGAACAGAAAAACTACAACAACAAATTGAGCAAGGATTATTAGCATCAGAAATTAGAAATTCTTGGAATAAAGATCTTGAAGCCTTTAAAGAAATTCGAAAGAAATATTTGTTTTACGAATAATTACATAGGTAACTTCTTTTTTAGTTCTTCAATAATATTATACGTAGCTGGACAAATTTCTATATTCTTTAAGGTTAAATCTGTAATCTGAATAAACTTTTTTCTATTGGTATGCGGATATTCTTTACATGCCTTTGGTCGAACATCATATATAAAACAAGAATTATCAGTGTCTAAAAACACACAAGGAACTGTTTTCATTACATAAAAATCATCACCATCACGTTCTAAATATTGCGAAATAAAATTGACTTCTCTCATTTTTAAATGCTTAGATATACGTTGAACATCCTTATCTGTTACTATCGGACTCGAAGTTTTACAACAATTTCCACAATCTAAACAATCTGTCTTTTTAAATTCATTTTCATGTATCTCTTGCATTAAAGGATCTAATCTTTTTTGCTGACGTTTTTTTAACTTCTGAAAATATTTTTTCGTCTCAACAAATGTTTCTTTTGCTAATATTGATAATTCTTCTGGTGTAGGTTTTAACATTACTTATATTTAGACTATAAAGTTATGATATTTTTGATATAATAAATATCATAAAATATAATATATTCCATTAAATTTGCAATTCAATTTTTAGAACAAAATGAATATTCAAAACACAATTGAAATCGCAGTTAAAAAAGCAATCAAAAACATCTTTGATGTAGACATAAACGCTGTTGAATTTCAAGCAACTAGAAAGGATTTTGACGGAGATATTACAATTGTGATTTTTGCACTATTAAGGACTGTCAAAGGAAATCCAGTTGAAATAGGTACTAAAATTGGTGAGTATTTAAAAGAAAATGTTTTAGAAGTTTCAGATTTTAATGTTGTAAAAGGGTTTTTAAACCTTTCTATTTCTGATTCCACTTTTATAGCAGCGTTTAATACAGTTTTTGCCACTGATGACTTTGGAATAACCAAGTTAATTCCGAATCAAAAAGAAGTAATGGTTGAGTATTGTTCACCAAACACTAATAAACCTTTACACCTTGGCCACATTAGAAATAACCTTTTAGGATATTCTGTAGCGGAAATTATTGCTGCAACAGGTAAAAAAGTATGGAAAACACAAATCATTAACGATCGTGGAATCCATATTTGCAAAAGTATGCTTGCTTGGGAACAATTTGGGAATGGTGAAACTCCAGAAAGCACAGGGTTGAAAGGAGATAAACTGGTCGGGAATTATTATGTGAAATTTGACCAAGAATATAAAAAACAAATAGCTGATTTAATCGCTAAAGGAAGTACCGAAGAAGACGCTAAGAAAACTGCTCCAATTATATTAGAAGCCAAAGAAATGCTTATCAAATGGGAAGCAAATGTACCTCAAGTCGTTGACTTGTGGAAAATGATGAATGAATGGGTGTATGCTGGTTTTGAAATCACACATAAAGCGTTAGGTGTAAATTTTGATAAAAATTACTACGAAAGCAACACCTACTTATTAGGAAAAGACGTTGTTGCACATGGCCTTGAGAAAGGTGTTTTTTATCGAAAAGATGATAGTTCAGTCTGGATAGATTTAACTGAAGATGGTCTAGATGAAAAAATCGTCTTACGTTCTGATGGAACTGCCGTTTATATGACTCAAGATATTGGAACAGCCATTGAGCGTTTTAAAGATTACAATCTAGAGTCTTTGACATATACTGTTGGAAATGAGCAAGATTATCACTTTAAAGTATTATTCTTAATCTTAAAAAAGTTAGGTTTTGAATGGGCAGACAATCTATCTCACCTATCTTATGGAATGGTAGATTTACCTTCTGGAAAAATGAAATCTCGTGAAGGAACTGTTGTAGATGCCGATGATTTAATGGCTGAAATGACAAATACAGCAAGAGAAATTTCTGAAGATTTAGGTAAACTTGAAGGATACTCAAATGAAGAAAAAGAAAAACTATACAAAACCATTGGCTTAGGTGCTTTAAAATATTATATTTTAAAAGTAGATCCTAAAAAAAGAATTTTATTTGACCCAAAAGAGTCTATAGACTTTAATGGAAATACTGGGCCTTTTATACAATATACATATGCTAGAATTCAATCAATTTTACGAAAAGCAGATTTTGATTATTCTAAGGAAATTATAAGTATTAACCTACATCCAAAGGAAAGAGAAGTCATTAAAACATTACAATTATTCCCGGAAAATGTTCAAAACAGTGCGAATAATAATAGTCCAGCTTTGATTGCAAACTATACATATGACTTAGTGAAAAGTTACAATTCGTTTTATCAAAGTGTGCCAATTTTAGGTTGTGATAATCTAGAAGAAAAAATATTTAGAACGCAGCTTTCAAAAAAAGTTGGAGAAACAATAAAAATTGCATTTAAACTTTTAGGAATCGATGTTCCTGAACGTATGTAAAAATCAAATTTATTAATTAAATTTGTACAAAAAAAAACTATAAAACATCAAAATATACGCAATATGAAATATGACATCATCATTATCGGAAGTGGTCCTGGAGGATATGTAACAGGTATTAGAGCTTCACAACTTGGTTTCAAAGTTGCAATTGTAGAAAAAGAAAGCCTTGGAGGTATCTGCTTAAATTGGGGATGTATTCCGACAAAAGCGCTTTTAAAAAGTGCTGAAGTGTATAATTACTTAAAGCATGTAGACGATTATGGATTAAAAGCTGAAGCGATTGATAAAGACTTTGGAGCAGTTATAAAACGTAGTCGTGGAATTGCAGATGGAATGAGTAAAGGTGTTCAATTTTTGATGAAAAAAAACAAAATTGACATTATTAATGGTTTTGGAAAAATAAAAACTGGTAAAAAAGTTGATGTTACTGATGCTGATGGTAAAGTAATTGAATATAGTGCAGACAACATTATCGTTGCAACTGGAGCGAGAAGTAGAGAATTACCAAGTTTACCACAAGATGGCGTAAAAGTTATTGGGTATAGGCAAGCAATGACACTACCAAAACAACCAGAAAAAATGATCATTGTTGGTTCTGGAGCTATTGGAGTTGAATTTGCGCATTTTTATAACTCAATGGGCACTGATGTGACTATTGTTGAGTTTATGCCAAATGTTGTGCCTGTTGAAGATTTAGATGTTTCTAAACAATTTGAAAAGTCGTTAAAAAAATCTGGAATTAAAGTGATGACAAACTCTTCTGTAGAAGCTGTTGACACTTCTGGAAATGGAGTTGTTGCAACTGTAAAAACTAAAAAAGGAGAAGAAAAATTAGAAGCAGATATTTTATTATCTGCGGTTGGAATAAAAACAAATATTGAAAATATTGGTCTAGAAGATGTTGGAATTGTAATTGACAGAGATAAAATATTAGTGAACGATTGGTATCAAACTAACATTCCTGGATACTATGCAATTGGAGATGTAACTCCTGGACCTGCATTAGCACATGTTGCTTCTGCTGAGGGAATTACATGTGTTGAGAAACTTGCAGGGATTCATACTGAAGCAATTGACT
>CAWVTS010000165.1:0-5528 GCA_963933045.1 uncultured Lutibacter sp.
TTTCTATATCAAATTTAAGTCTTGCAATTAACTCATTTCCAGTTTCTTCATAAGAAATTGAAGCCAAAGATTCTTGTAGAAGTACAATTCTTTTTGAAGTTTTTAGAAATATCTTATTTACAATGTTTTTGATGTTTTTAGCTTTCCCAATATATATGATTTCACCATCTTCTTGATGCGCATAAAAAACACCCGTTTTTGAAGGTAAATCATCTAAAATCGCTTGAAATTTACCTGATAATTTGCGTTCTATATGTTTCTTGATGTTACTTGAGATGATAGTTTTTTGTACATCTTTATCAATAAGCAATTTAAAAAGTTTTACCGTTGCTAGTGCATCTCCTTCTGCACGATGCCTGTTAGAGACTGCAATTCCAAGAGATTTACAGAGTTTACCAAGGCTATACGAATCTTGATCTGGAATTAATGTTTTGCTTAATTCAACAGTGCAAAGTGTTTCACTTTCAAAATCAAAACCTAATCGCTTGAATTCAGTTTTTAAAATTCTATAATCGAATGTGGTATTATGAGCGACAAGTACACAACCTTTAGTTATTTCAACAATTCGTTTTGCTATATCATAAAATTTTGGTGCATTGCGTAGCATATCACTATTTATCCCTGTAAGATTTACCACAAAAGGCTGAATTTCTCGTTCTGGATTTACTAATGTTATTAATTGATCAACAATTTCATGTCCATCAAATTTATAAATAGCAATTTCAGTAATTCCTTCTTCATTAAATTTCCCTCCAGTAGTCTCTATATCTAGTATTGCGTACAATATATTGTTTATGTGTTTAATCGTTTATTTATTAATCTCGTGTTTGATTGTAAACTATTGTTAATTTTTTTAGCGCGAGCCAAAGATTGAACTTCCTATGCGTATCATTGTGCTGCCTTCTTCTATTGCTATTGTATAATCTCCACTCATTCCCATTGATATAACTTTGAAATTTGGATTTCCTTTTTTTTGAGAATCAAATATAGTTTTTAATGATTTAAATTCATTTCTAACTTGATTTTTATCATCTGTAAAAGTAGACATACCCATGAATCCAGTTACGCAAATATTTTCAAATTCTTTATATTCTTCTGAAAACAAAATTGAATTAATTTCTGATGATTCTAAACCAAATTTTGTGTCTTCAGTAGCAATTTTTACCTGTAATAAACATTCAATAACTCGGTTATGTTTTTTTGCTTGCTTGTTAATTTCCTTAAGTGTTTTTAAACTATCAACTCCATGAATTAAACCAACAAAATGAGCCATATATTTGATTTTATTTCTTTGCAAATGGCCAATCATATGCCATTCAATATCTTTTGGCAGCGCTTCATACTTTTCTACCATTTCTTGAATTTTATTTTCACCAAATATTCTTTGGCCAGCATCATATGCTTCTTTAAGATCAGAAATTGGTTTTGTTTTTGAAACAGCTACAAGAGTAACTGATTTAGGAAGAGATATATTTGTTTTTTGCAGATTCTCAGCAATTATCATATAGAGGGGTCTAAAATTCGTACAAGGTTAATGCACTTCTTAATTTTGGCTCAATATACGTACTTTTTGGTGGCATTTTAAGATTTGCATCAGCAATTGCTTTCAATTGATCAACAGTTGCCGGAAATAAACCAAAAGAAACTTTGAATTTTTCTGAGTCTACTTCAGTTTTTAAATCTATTTCAGCATTTTTTCCAGGCTTGTACTTTATTTTTTCTCCGTCTCTTAAATTAGTGATACCTAGAATTGGTTTTAATACGGTATCAAAAAGAAGTTGTGCATCTAAATCACTTAATGGATTTTCTATTTTATAGATAGTTTTCCTTAGATACAAAGAATAGAATTCACCATCTAGATACATACTGAAATGATGTTTTTTTGATGGTTTATATAATTGTTGACCAAGATTTGTTATTCTAAACAACTTATCTAATTCAATTAAAAATTGATGTTTTGTTAAGCCATTTAAATCTCTTATAAATCTATTGAATGATGAAATTTTAAGACTTGATTCAGGAATTAAAAAACTCATAAAAAAGTTATAGTCTTCAGTTCCGTTATGACTTGGGTTATTCTCTTTTAGATTTTTACTAACTATTGCAGAAGAAGCACTTCTATGGTGGCCATCTGCAATATAAAGAGCTTTTATTTTTTTAAATTCTGAAGTAATTTTTTCAATATCAACATCATCAGAAACTAGCCAAAGTTGATGAGAATTCATGTTTTGAGAAGTGAATTCATATTCTGATCTTTGATTCTTATACTTATCAATAATTTTTTGAATTTCAGAATTATCTGGATAGGTTAGGAGTATAGGTTCTGCATTAAACCCAACTTTTTTCAAATACTTGCCAAATAAAATTTCTCTATCCTTTATAGTTTCTTCATGTTTTTTGATACTATTATTCTCATAATCTTCTGAAGAAGTTGCTGCTATGATTCCACAATATTCGTGATTTTTAGAAACTTTCCTATATATATAAAAACTCGCTTTTTTATCTTTTAATAAAATATTGTTTTCTTTATATTCAGTATAGCGATTCTTCACCATTTTAAATCGTTCGCTTGAAGGTGTTTCATGTTGGAATTTATATCCAGGATTTACAATGTGCAAAAACGAGTATGGATTAAATTCCAATTGTGCTCCTAATTCAGAATCTGTATATGATTCATAAGAACGAGATGAAACTAGAGAGACTTTTTCTCTATGTGGTCTTACTGCCTTAAAAGGAAGGACTTTAGCCATTTTTTAATTTAAAATTGTAATGATTTGCTCAGCAAGTTCAGTTCCAATTCTATCCTGTGCTTCAGCTGTAGCAGCACCAATATGTGGAGATAAAGACAAGTTAGGATTCATTAGTAATTGAATTTCTGGTGTTGGTTCTTTTTCAAACACATCTAATGCGGCTTGAGCAACTTTACCTTGTTCTAATGCTTTGACTAGTGCAACTTCGTTTACAACTCCACCACGTGCTGCATTAACCATTATTACTCCTTTTTTCATTAAATCAAATTCTGCGGTATCTATTACATAATCATCTTGAGCAGGTACATGCAGCGTAAGAAAATCAGCTTGTTTTAATACATTTTCCTTTGTAATTGTATCAATATCAAATTCAATTGTTTGTCCGTCATAAAACTCTAACTCTAAGTTTACATTTTTTATGTATGGATCAAATGCAATAACTTTCATTCCGGCACCTAAAGCAATTTTTGCAGTTGCTTGTCCAATACGTCCAATACCAATAACTCCTATAGTTTTACCTTTTAGTTCAACACCTTTTGCAAAAGCTTTTTTCAAGTCTTTAAAACGACTATCACCTTCAAGAGGCATTTCACGATTTGCATTGTGTAAAAAACGCGCCATCCCATACATATGAGCAAAAACTAATTCTGCTACAGAATGTGATGAAGCCGCTGGAGTATTTATTACTTTCAATCCTTTGTTACGTGCATAATCTACATCAATATTGTCCATTCCAACACCACCACGTCCTATAATCTTTAAACTTGGGCAGCCATCAATAATATCGGTTCTTACTTTTGTAGCACTTCTAACTAGAAGAACTGTAATTGAATTTGTATTTATATAATCAACTAATTGATTTTGAGCAACAGTTGTTAAAATCACTTCAAAACCTGCACTCTCTAATTCGGTTACACCACTTTGTGCAATTCCATCGTTTGCTAATACTTTCATTATAAATTTATTATTTATTTAATTTTTTCATTACATCTACTAATACTTGTACACTTGACATTGGCATTGCATTGTATATACTTGCTCTATAACCACCAACTGATCGGTGACCGTTAATTCCACTTAATCCAGCCTCTTTTGCTAAAGTATCAAAAGTTTCTTTTTCACTTTCATCAGTTAGTGTAAAAGTTACATTCATTAATGAACGATCTTCTTTTGCTACAACCCCTTTGAAATGAGGATTATTATCAATTTCTTTATATAATAAAGCGGCTTTTTCTTCATTCATTTTTTCAATTACTGAAATTCCACCTAATCCTTTTAACCACCTTAGTGTTAATAAAGAAGTATAAATGGCAAATACTGGAGGCGTATTAAACATGCTATCTTTTGATGCATGGATTTGGTAATCTAACATTGATGGAATGTTACGATTAGTTTTGCCTAAGATAGAATCTTTAACGATTACTAAAACGGTTCCTGCTGGACCTAAATTCTTTTGTGCTCCGGCATAAATTAAATCGAATTGAGAAAAATCTAATTGACGAGAAAAAATATCAGAACTCATATCACATACAACAGGAATATCTATTGATTGGAAATCTTTTATTTGAGTTCCAAAAATTGTGTTGTTACTCGTTAAATGTAAGTAATTAGCATCTGAAGGAATAGTATATCCTTTAGGAATATAATTATGATTTTTATCTTTAGAAGACGCAACAACTTCAACATCCCCAAATAATTTTGCTTCTTTCAATGCTTTTGCACTCCAAGCACCTGTGTCTAAATATGCTGCTTTTCCATCGACTTTCATTAAGTTTTGAGCAACTGCTAAAAACTGTGCGCTTGCTCCACCTTGTAAGAATAAAACGGAGTATCCTTCTGGGACATCTAATAATTCTTTCACTAAACTTTGTGCTTCATCCATTATTGCAACAAAATCGCTACTGCGGTGAGAAATTTCAATTAATGAAAGTCCTGAATTATTTATATCTAATATTGCTTCTGAAGCCTTTTTGATTACTTCAGGATTTAAAATACTTGGTCCTGCACTAAAATTATGTTTTTTCATTTTTCGAATAAAAGTTTATGTGCAAAGTTTAATAATTTATAGCAATTTGCAACTATTAAAAAGATAAATTATTCACTATTTTTTTAACAAATAATCATTAAAAGTTATGCTAAATTAAAGGATGTATAATTATAAATCAATAATAAATTGAAGTGTATCAACTCCATCAGCATAATCTGAGAGCCTTGGTGACTGAGTGTTTCCAAAAGAGACGGTATTTTTTAATTCAATATTGCCAACAACACATTGAATTTGGTCCATATCACTATTAAGTTTTGAAATCAATTTGGATTCAGAATTATAATATTCATAAAATAATGTTGCGATAGGTGAGGCATAACTTTCATCTTCTTTGAGCATCAAAAATCCATTTTCTTGAAGTTTAAATAAGCTCATTAGATATACGGCCTTGTTATAATCATAATTATTCTGATATTTTGGATAATTAATAATATCATGATACTTATAGATTGCTTTAAATAGATTGTCAAAATTATAATTGGCTGGAGCAAAAAGTTTAGATACACTTCTGCAGCCTAGTCCAAAATATCTAAATATATCTTCACCAAGTTTTTCTAATTCAACGAGAGTTTCATTTCCTGTTAAAACAGCAACTGAATTTCTACTTTTTCTTATAATATTTGGATATTTTCCAAAATAATAATCAAAATATCTTGCTGTGTTATTACTACCTGTTGCTATAACAGCATCAAAATCTTCTAATTTCCCTTCAGTAAAATAAATTTTCCCTT
>CAWVTS010000166.1:0-5517 GCA_963933045.1 uncultured Lutibacter sp.
AAAATCCCTCAAGTCCTTATAAAATTTAATGAGATCCTATCCAAAGGATTTGATGGTCATCATTTCATTAGTGGTCTTGCCTCACATTTTAGAGATTTATTAGTCGCAAAAGATAAGGCTACAATCCCTTTACTTGAAGTTGGTGATAATGCTAAAAAAAGATATTTAGAACAATCTGAAAAAGCAACAATGCAATTTCTACTCAATGGAATAGACAAAGCTAACGATTGTGATTTAAAATATAAAACCAGTAAAAATCAACGTTTACTTGTTGAATTAGTTCTCATGCAGATTGCCTCTATCACTTTTGATGGAGAAAAAAAAAATGATAAAAACTACATAATTCCTGCTAAGTTTTTTAAAAACATCATCGTTGAAGAAAAACTTGATGTTGAAACTATTTCTGATACAAAAAAAATCACAAAGCCTTTAGTAGTAAAAAAAACTATTGAGAAAGTAATAGTACCTGTAAAACAGGACCTAACGAAACCTATTGGTTCAAGAAAAAGAAAAACCTCCTTTTCATTAAAAAGTGTAGAGCGTCAAAAAGAAATTAATGATATAGATGTTGAAGTAGTTGATTACAGTTCAATGCCTCAAACTCCATTTACAGAAGTTCAAATAATAAAAGAATGGAAAGGCTATGTTAAGGACTTAATTATTGATGGAAAGAAAAGTTTGGCTTCAATTATGGACGCTGATATACCAACAGTAAAAAATTCTAATATTCATATTGCACTTCCAAATAAATTGATGGAATCTCAGCTATTAATGCATAAGCCTAGAATACTAAAAGTAATAAGGGAAAAGTTGGATAATTATAGTGTCGACTTATTGATTGATGTTAATGAAGTAGCGGAGAAAAGATATGCATATACTCCACAAGAAAAATATGAAAAACTCAAAGAAAAAAATCCTTTTATTACTGAGTTTCGTAAAAAATTAGATTTAGATATTTAACTGTTAATCTTACTTCACATTCTTTCCTAAATAAATTAGAGAGCAATGCTCTTTTGATTCTCCACTGATTTCAAATTCAGGTATAAAAAATATGTCTTCACCTTTTTTAACAAATAATGGTATTGATTTCAATTCATTGAAAAGTTTTGAAATCATCATACTATACTCTTCTTCATTAGCAATTTCTACTTCATAAATTTTAGGGTTATCCCTATAAACTTCACTCAAGTTTATATAATCATCCTTTGGAGTAAAATATGTGTTTTCATCTTCAATATTATAATCTATCACTTCTTGTGAAGTTGCCAATCTATATGATCCATGCTCACCAAAAGATTTGGAAAGATCTCTTATCACGTGTTCATTTACAGAATCACTCCCAGTCATTGCCACTAAATAGCCTACGTCATTTAATTCAATATTATCTGATAAATCATTTTGATAAACATCGAGATTAATAGCTTCTAATCCAGCATCTAGAGCTTTATTTATAAAGTTTTTATTTGAATCTATTAATATGACTCTTTTTCCATTATTTTTTAAGTATTCAGCAATTAATCTAGAAGGACTTGATGCACCTACTATCAATATTGCATTAGAACTTTTGAGAAATACACCAACTAGCCTTGCAAATAATCGTGCAGTTGTAGCATTTAATAAAACAGTTCCTAAAACTATCATAAACACCAAGGGAGTAATATATTCGGCGCCTTCTATACCTTCCTTTAATAACTTACTTCCAAATAAAGAAGCAATTCCTGCAGCAACAATACCTCTTGGGCCTACCCAACTTATAAATAATTTCTCATTTATTTTTAAGTTTGATTTATATGTGCTTATAAAAACAGCTATTGGCCTAATTACAAAAACAACTAAAGCAAATAACGCAAGTGTTTTCCATGTATATAAAAGCATTAAATCTTCTATATCAATATTGGCTGAGAGTAAAATAAAGAGTATAGAAATTAATAATACACTTAAAGATTCCTTAAAATAAAGTAATTCTTTTAAGTTACTTAACTTTCCATTTCCTAAGACCATTCCCATAACAACTACTGCCAATAAACCAGATTCGTGAGCAAATATTTCAGATTCTACAAAGACTAATAGAACGGTAGAAAGAGAAACTACATTTAACAAGTAATGAGGTATTAACTTTTTATTAATTGCATATGCGAGTGCATGTGCAAATGTGAAACCAAAACTGGTACCAAATAATAATATTTTCCCAAATTCCATCAATGCAGTTTTAGTAAATCCACCTCCACCACCAACACTTATAAACTCAAAAACTAGAACGGCAACCAAAGCTCCAATCGGATCAATTAATATTCCTTCCCATTTTAAAACTGTAGATACATCTTTTTTAAGAGGAATATTCCTTAAAATCGGTGTTATTACTGTAGGTCCAGTAACAATTATTAGACCTGAAAAAAGAAATGAAAGTTCCCAACTTAAATTAAAAATAAAGTGAACTATAAAACCTGCTCCGAAAAAAGTAACTGCTGAGCCAAAAGTAATTAACTTAGTAATTACTGGACCTACATTTTTAATTTCATTTCTTTTTAAAGTCAATCCTCCTTCAAAAAGAATAATACTAATCGCAAGTGATACAAAATAATACAACCCATCGCCAGGGAATAACCCCTTTTCTCCATTCCATATTGGTTCAATCCATTTTGAACCATCTTCACTTAAATATTCTGCAGCAATTGGCCCTACTAATAACCCAATTAATATTAATGGCAATATTGCTGGTATTTTAAGCTTCCATGCAACCCATTGAGCTAATATTCCTAAAATAATAATACCGGCTAATTCTAACATAATTTCATGATCTTATAAGTTAGTAAATTTAAGAATGTTTATGAATCTTAAAAAATTAAAACAATTATTTTTCTTTCTTTTTAAGTTTGCTATCTTGTACCAACGATAAATTTCACAAATATTTTTCATCAATTTAAAAATATACTCAATGGTATTGCCTTTCTCCAAGTTTAAAACCAAACTTACATGAAGGTTTTAGATTAGTAAACATACTTAATTCTAAACTGATTGGAGTTAATGTTGGTTATAGAATTTAAGAAAAAAAGTCTTATAAATGTGAAAGAAACTAGGTCTCTTGATGATTTTTGAGTGAGGTTATAAAAAATAATTTGTAAATAGTAATTAATGTTTAGTAAAGAAGAATCTGCCAAAATCAGAAAAGAGTTCTGGACGAGTTTTGGAAAATCATTTCCGAGAAAATGGTTGTTATACAATACTAAAGTCAAAGGCTTCTGTTTTAAATTCGTAGCAGATAGGAAAAATGCAATGATTGTATTGGATCTTGAACATACTGATGAAATTGCTAATGAACTACTTTATGACCAACTCCTGTCTCTAAAGACTATTTTAACAACTGAATACCTTCCTGAAGTAATATATGATGCTACTTATGAATTGGAATCTGGCAAAATTATTCATAGAATTTATGTGTCTCATGAAATAAAATTTAGTATTCACAATAAAAATACCTGGAGAGATTGTTATGAGTTTTTTGTAAAAGAAATGACTCAATTCGAGCTGTTTTTTAATGAATACGAAGATCTCATTAAACAGGCTATATAAAAAAACTGCTCACAAAATAAGTAAACAGTTCTTCATTAATTTAAATAATAGTATTGTACCTATTTAATAAATACAATGCTGAATGGGTAACTTGGTTCTTGGTTATTACTTGCCTTTATAGCGTTCATAATTGGAAAAATAAAATAAAATATTCCTATGACAAAAAAGCCGAGTAATCCTAATCCGAAGAATAAAATTAATGGAATACAAATAAGTATATATATAAACATTGAAATCCTGAAGTTCAATATAGATTTTCCATGTGTATCCATATCGTAAACTTCCTCTTTTTTGGTAATCCATATAATTAATGGAACAATAAAGCCTCCAATTCCTGTAACAAAATCTAATAATTGACTCAAATGCGTTAATACAAGTAATTGTTTATTTGTTTTCATATGTTTAATTTCATTGTTTTAACGGTCATATAATGTTCGCTATTAATCATTCCCATAACATGCTCGTTTCAAATAGTAATATTTAGTTAGTACTGTATACATAAAAGACGAGCAATTAAAGGTTTTGTTACTTAAATCTGTGTTGAAGATTAAAATAAGGTGCTTATATTTGCACTTAAACTCATTAAATTGACTGATTCAACCAAATATACCGAAGAAACCATAATTGCACTTGCTACTCCTTCTGGAGTAGGTGCTATCTCTGTAATTAGGCTTTCAGGAGAGAATGCAATTACAATTGTTGCCAATCATTTTAAATCTAAGTTTAGCAATAAGAACCTCGTAAATGTAAAGTCACATACAATTCACTTAGGTTCTATCATGGATGGAAATCGTGTGATTGATGAAGGTTTGGTTTCTATATTTAAAAACCCTCAATCCTACACTGGCGAAAATGTGGTTGAAATCAATTGTCATGGTTCTGTGTATATCCAACAAGAAATTATTCAATTATTCTTACGAAATGGTTGTCGAATGGCTGATAATGGTGAGTTTACGATGCGTTCATTTCTAAACGGAAAGATGGATTTATCACAAGCAGAAGCCGTTGCTGATGTTATTTCATCAAATTCTGCTGCCTCACATCAAATGGCAATTCAGCAAATGCGTGGAGGAATCACTAACGAATTGAAAGAACTGAGAATACAATTATTAGATTTTGCAGCTTTGATAGAATTGGAATTGGATTTTTCAGGAGAAGATGTAGAATTTGCTGATAGAACTAAGTTTAAAGAATTGGTTGTTCAAATTACAGTTGTCTTAAAAAGATTGATTGATTCTTTTGCTTTTGGAAATGCAATGAAAAATGGAATTCCTGTTGCAATTATTGGTGAACCGAATGTTGGGAAATCTACACTATTAAATACATTACTTAACGAAGAAAAAGCAATTGTATCTGAAATAGCAGGTACAACAAGAGATGCTATTGAAGATGAGATGATTATTGAAGGCGTAGCATTTAGATTCATAGATACTGCAGGTATTAGAGAAACGACTGATATTATAGAAAGTATTGGTATTAAAAAAACCTACGAAAAAGCTGAAAATGCACAATTGATTATTTTCTTAATTGATGCTTCTAAATTTTCCATATCAAATGAGATATTTTTACAAGAAATAGAAATAATTCAAAATCGTTTCCCTAACAAACGCTTATTGGTCATTGCCAATAAAGTTGACAAATTATCAAAAAATGAAGTCAACACTTTAAATTATTCTATTTCTAATCTCATTTTACTTTCTGCCAAAGAGAAATCTGGAATAGATACTTTAAAGAATGAATTGACGTCACTGGTAAATACTGGAGCATTAAGTAACAATGAGACTATCGTTACCAATTCACGCCATTTTGAAGCCTTAAACAATGCGCTTGAAGCGATTACTTCTGTTCAAGAAGGAATTGACTTAGAGATATCTACAGATTTATTTTCTATTGACATTCGTGAGTGCTTGCGATATCTTGGAAATATTACTGGTGAATATGATGTTG
>CAWVTS010000167.1:0-5474 GCA_963933045.1 uncultured Lutibacter sp.
TGATAAATTTATAAATTTTAATTGGAATATTCAATTCAAGCGTTGGGAAATTTTAGCTCTTTTGGTTTTTAAAGCGTTGGAGTTATGCATTGGCAAAAACCGAAAGTGCTAAAATATGCGGCTGGTTTTTCGCTTGCACCTAATGTTTTGTGTATGAAGCATTGGGTATTTCGAAGCACTTCACTTTCAGTTTTTTGCAATTTTTATTTATTGCTCTAAATTTCATATTAACTACTTATTGCCCAATGATTTATACATTTTGTTGTAAGGCGTTTCTATTTCTATTCAATTATTAAACCTTCAACTTTTACTTTTCCGTCTATAAATATAATCTTACAACTAAAATTACTTCTTAACATTGCACCAAATCCATTCTGGCTATCAACCCAAGAGCGAATTCGATATTCATCATTACCTAATTCAGTTATATGCTCTGCCTTTTCAAAAAGTCCTGGAAATTCCGCTGTTGAAGGCGATTTTAAACGTTTTTTTACAAAATCCTCTGCATAGCTATACGCTAACATTTTATTTGTATCCGTTGAAGAAGAACTGTTGTCGTCATCTTAACCAAACGCTAAGAATATAAAAGCAAAAATTGCTAAAATGCTAGAAATGTGAAGTAATTGTTTTTTCATTTTTATTTATTTTTAATTTACTGATTATTAATATACTTGAAAAGCCACCAAAAACATAGAAGATAATATCCAACCTGTCAAATGTTCCGTTTATTATTGAGAAAAATTGTCCAATTTCTGAAAAGACTCCAATGCACATTGGGAATAATATATAAAAAAGATTTTCTTTTTCAATTCGTTTATTCCAAATGAGTAATAAGAATGAGGTAAAAGAAAAAACCCAAAGTAAATCAGGTAAATTATAGACTATCCAATTTGGTAATTCTATTCCGACAAAATAGTTTCTTATCGTTTCAATTTCATTAGATAAATTCATTTTCTCAAACCAATTAAACATTTTGAGTGATTTAGAACGAGAAGCAATATATATCAGACCACCAATTAATGTTGGAATTAGAACGTATATCAATATGTTACTTATTCGTTTCATTTTTCTAATGCCTTACGTCTAGTATAAGAATAGTAGCGGATTTCAAGGCACTTGCCTTTCAATTAATAACTAAACTAAGTGCAAAGATACTAAGCACATAATTAGCACTAAAACCGCTATTATTTTTATACATTGTTAGCAAATGCCTTTTCAATTCTTTAACTAGGCCATTGATAAATCATAAACTGTTTTAGATTTTAAATGATTATTTTTTCCAAACTCTTCCTTTAAATGCTTCGTCAATTTTTGGGTTTGTAATATGGTTAGAGTAGTTACTCATTGTTTTTACAGCAATACCTGCGATAATTCCTAAAACGTGTATTTCAGAATATCCTACTTCTAAAAATTCATTGATTTCGTTTTGTGAAACATTTCCTCTGTTAGCAGTTAAAGAGCGAGTAAGTTTTGAAAGTATCTCAAGTTTTGCATTTGAAATTCGTTTTCCAGCACGAATAGCATCTGTAACTTCGGTTGGAACTTTGGTCATCATATCTCCAACAAAACTGTGAGCCGCCATGCAATACTCACAATTATTTTCGTATGCAACAGATAAAAACACTACTTCTTGCTCTACAGGACTGAAACCTGAATTAGCTCTAAAGCTTTTATAGGAGTGAGTATACATATCAAGTAAAGCTGGATTTGCTCCCATTGTTACATACATATTTGGTGCGAACCCCATACTTTTTTTTGTGGTTTCTAAAATCTCATTGGTAATCGGTGAAGTAGAAATGTTTTCTAAATTTAAATGTGCCATTTTGTATTTGTTTAAAAAAAAGCGTCATTGCTTTTTAACATTACAAATTTGCAACAAGTCGTATTGGTAGGTTTTATTTAAAAGTTCAACTATTTGTTTTTTCGGTTCAGACGATATGCTGAAGGGGAACAATTGTATTTTAAGTTAAATAAATGAGAGAAGTTTGCTAAGTCGCTAAAACCACAATCAAAAGCAATGTCCGTTATTCTTTCTTCTGACATCACCAATAATTCCGCTGATTTTTCTATTTTTTTATTACGAATGTAATTAGCTGGAGTATCAGTATAGTTTTTTTTAAACTCTCTTTTAAATGATGAAAGGCTAAGATTTGTCAAGTTTGCAAATTCTACTAAACTAAAATTAGAATAAATATTACTCTCAATAATTTCTTTGAATGTAAAACTGGTAGGTGAAAATAGTTGCGATAAAATTTGTTGTATTGTTGAAGCATTTTTTGTTTGGCACAAAAGCAATATGATTTCTTTAAATTTTAAAACAAGAATATCATCGTTTACTAAGGTTGGATTATCAAAATAGAACAACAGACTTTCAATGTATTTCTGAATTAAAAACTCATTGTTTATAAGGCTTAAATCAATTTTATCATCAATAAAACCAGGTTTCTTAAAAATCTCAGGTAAGTCAGAGCTATAAATTGATTTTAAAATTTCCGGATGAAAATGAACAACTATAATTTGATGATGTGTTACTGATTTGTCATTTTTTATTTGACTAAAATAATTTCCGCATTTTAATAAAACTGCATCGTTTTGGGGAATAGATACATTTTGATTTTCTGTTTTGTAATTCACTTGTCCTTGAAGCATGTAAAGAAAACAGGCTTCTTCTGGCATTGGGTTGGGTATTTTGAAAGGAGCTTTAATAGTCAATTTTTCAAAAATAGATTTTTCGAAAAGTTTATATTCTTTTTTTTCTACTACCATTTTTCATTCTGAGGTTCGGTTTTAGGGTTTTTGCTAACGTTGTTGTATATGGTTTGTTGCGTGTTTCAAACAACTAATTTAGTAAATAATTACTGACCAAGAAAGTCTGCGAGGACTTTCGTAAGTAGGCTAGAACTAGCAATAAATTATATACGGTGTTAGCAAACGTACTTTGTTTCACTCCAATTTTTATTCCACACAATACGATACTTTCCTTTTTGTTCTAATTTTTAATCAATAAAATTATATTTTTAATTGACTCCTTGAGTTGCCATTCTAGAGAGGTAAAAATCGTTAGGATTCATGTCGAATTCACCAATTTCTCGCCAAACAAACCCATTTCCTTTTTTAAAATGCTTAAATCCAGCTTTTCTAAGATTATGAAACTCTCGTTCATTCAGTGAATTAGTATTAAAAACAAAATCTCTAATTAAAACAATACCTTTCTTAAAAACATCATTGGTAACATATTTTAATATTTGTACCGCATTATTATCATCTAGAAGCTGGAAATCAAAACTAGCCTGACAAATATTAGCAGAGTTATCTTTATTGGAATTCAGCACTATTAATGCTAGTAAACGATCATTATTGTCATATACTCCGTAGGTATGAACTTTAAAATAATTGGGGTTATTGTAAAGTCGCCAAGATTGGAAGTTCGTTGACTGTTTTATCGCAAATAGAGTTTTTGAAGCAGCTAAATTATTTTGAATTAAATTATCTACATTATCTGTAATAGGTAAGGTTACGATTTTGTAATATTTACTTATCCTACCTTTTCCAGCAAACATTGTTTTTAACTTGCCTAGCACACACATTCCGATAATTTTAAGTTTATCCTTATTTGATGTTTTTTTGTTTCCCTTCAGTATTTTATATGCTGCAAGAATATTTTTAATGGCTAAACTTTTTTTACCATTGAAAGGCACGGAGAAATCAATTCTTTCAAAGGATTTTTTTGCTGAAGTAAACCCCCAAATCACTTTTATGCCTTCTTCTCGACAAGCCTCAATGAGGAAATTGTAGATATTAGCAAATATTCGCTTACCTCGATAAGTGGGGTCTACCAATGTGTCTTCACTTTTTCCAGTTTTATAAATAATTCCTTCTCCGTTAGTGACTAAGATTGGAATTACACAGTTTGTTCCTACTATTTTATGAACTTCTTCTGCAATTACATAAATAGATTTTCCGAAAGGACCATTATGAAATTCCCAATAAAACTCCTCCATGGTTCTACTTGCAGAATATATACGGTTAAAGAAGTCATTTATGTTTTGGTAATCACTTTCGGTGGCAATTCGGTAGGTTATCATACTCGGTTATTTTATTTTTTTAGTTCTAAGTATTTATTTAAAATCGAAGAGTAAACATCACGATACTCTAGCATTTGAGGAGTGTTAAAACTAGAGTTATGCCACAATAAAACAAATATTCCATTATATTTTTTTACTTTTTTTAAGAGGTTAAAAGCGACTTCTTCCATTTCTTTAGGGGACAATCTTTGATATCCGATGAAAGTTTGCTCCATAAAAATAAGTGGTTTTTCGATTAAATTAAGTTTTTTCCGAGTTACTATATTAAACACTTTAAATGGATAACATATTCCACATCTAAACCCAGAGGTTTTTCCGTAAGTCATGGTAGATTCCCATTCCATCCCAAGATCATTCCATATTTGCCATGTGTCAGGAACTTTAAACCTTAAGTAATGCTGTCGTCCGCTTGTAATTTTTTCTTTATCAAAAATGCCTTCAAGTTTTTTCTTTTCCAATTCGAAGAGATGAGAATTATTGTAGCTATTGTAACTTGGATGGATTCCTATGTGATGTTTTCGGGAATAGATTTTTGCTATTAAATTTTTTACTATTTTAGAATTAACCTCATACCGATTATCATATTTCGAAGTTCCTCCCGTCATGAAGTAAAAATGAGATTTTATTCCAATTTTTTCTGATTGGTCCATAAGATAGTCCCAAGTGTTAAAAGGGTCATTTTTATTATCATATAGGGTTGATATATAGCTTTTTGTAACCTGAATTACAGATTTAGGCTTTTTCAAATTCTTGTAAACGTCTTGGAGATAAATTTTCATTTTCTTCCATTTGACAAGATGATCAATGTCATGCGTTAAAAGTAGATCAAAATTTCTTTTCTTTCTTTTACCAGAATAACCAATGTAAACTAAAGCGTTCCAAAAATACTCAATGTACTCATTGACTACAGGACGGTAAATAAAATTATTCTTAACAGCTAAGGATTTTTTCTCGTCAAATCTATCATGTTCATCCATTTCTGTACAAACATATTCTTCCCATCGACTTAACATATAAAAAGTAGAAGAAAATATATCAGCATTAGTGACAATTTCGTTTTGATTATAAGAGGTTTCACCATCTCCATAAATTAGTGGCATATTATCTTCAGCTGTTAAGTCATTCGTTATGAAATGAATACTATCAGGTATGTTTTTCTTATTTAAGTAACTGTTTGGCTCAGGGAATTTATTAAAAAAACTGTCCTTAACTTTTAAAGATTTATTCTCTCCAAAGCAGAATTCGTAATATTCAGTTTGTATAAATTCGATAGAGTATTCGATTCCCAGTATTTCCAAAATTATGATCTCTAGTATGTATTTCCGTTCGTGCTGGTTATTCTTGGGTATTTGAATGTGTAATTTCACTTATTTTTTATTTGCTTGCTTG
>CAWVTS010000168.1:0-5410 GCA_963933045.1 uncultured Lutibacter sp.
AACATTGGCTTCTAAAGAGCATGCTATTTTTAAACAAACAGATGCAGATGTTACAAGTTTTGATGGTGGTTATGGTTCTGCATATTTAGCAAAAATGGTTGGACAAAAGAGAGCAAGAGAAATTTTCTTTTTAGGAAGGGATTATTCTGCTCAAGAAGCATATGATATGGGAATGGTAAATGCGGTTATTCCACATGACAAATTAGAAGATACCGCTTTTGAATGGGCGCAAGAAATTTTAGCAAAATCTCCAACATCTATTAGAATGTTGAAATTCGCAATGAATTTAACGGATGATGGTATGGTAGGTCAGCAAGTGTTTGCTGGTGAAGCAACACGATTAGCATACATGACAGATGAGGCAAAAGAAGGGCGTGACGCATTTTTAGAGAAACGTAAGCCAAATTTCCCTAAAAAGTGGATACCATAATATGATAGGAATGCTATTTGTATTTGTTTTATTTATGGTTGGGATCTTATTTTTTATCTATTGGATTCCAAAGAAATTAGGCTATCCAAAAGTCGGAAAGTATCTAGTGATTATATTGGCTGTATTGTTGATTATGATCGTTTTATTTGGAGTATTCCAAGGTGTTTTTTTACTAAAATTTAAGAATAATTAATATTTTAAAAGTGTATGAAAATAATCTGTATTGGTAGAAATTATGCAAAGCATATTGAAGAATTAGAGAACGAAAGACCAGAAACGCCTGTTGTTTTTTTAAAACCAGATTCTGCAATTTTGCCTAAAAAAATGCCCTTTTTTATTCCTCCTTTCGCAAACTCTATTCATTATGAAGTGGAGGTTTTGGTTAAAATCAATAAAGTAGGGAAATATATTGATGCAAAATTCGCACACAAATATTATGATGAAGTTGGTCTTGGAATAGATTTTACGGATCGTGAAATGCAATCGAAATTAAAAGAAAAAGGATTGCCTTGGGAAAAAGCAAAGGCTTTTGATGGTAGCGCAGTTATTGGAGAGTTTCATTCTAAAACTAAATTTGATTTAGAGAATTTGAATTTTCAGTTAATCAAGAATGATAGTGTTGTTCAAGATGGAAATTCCAAATCAATGCTTTGGAAAATTGATGAGTTGATTGCGTATGTTTCTCAATACTTCACCTTAAAAAAAGGAGATATTATTTTCACAGGAACTCCAGAAGGAGTCGGAAAAGTTGAACCAAATGATAATTTAGTTGGAATGCTTGAAGGTGAAAAAGTCTTTGATTTAAAAATTAAATAATGGTTACGCTTTAAAATTTGAACTACTTGGCAGTTCAAAAAGTTCTAAATCAAAGAAAGTTACAGCTGCTAAAAGGTGATCAAAAACATCAGCCATAATGTATTCATAGTTTTCCCAACGTTTATCTTTACTAAAAGCATAAATTTCTATAGGTAACCCTTGTGATGTAGGTGCTAGTTGGCGTGCCATAATCATCATGTCTGGATTTATTGCAGAATGATTTTTTGCATATTCTTCTATATATTTTCTAAATACACCAACGTTTGTAAGGTTTCTTCCGTTTAGAGGGAGTTCTTTATTGATGTTATGCTCTTGATTATGAGTTGTAATATCATTACTCCTGTTCTTAATATAATTTGCGATTAAATCAATTTTTAATAGTTTTTCAATATCATTTTGAGATAAAAACTTGATACTTTCTTGCTTTATGAGAACAGCTCTTTTAATTCGTCTTCCATCAGAATTAGTCATTCCTCTCCAGTTTTTAAATGAATCAGATATTAAAGCATAAGTTGGTATAGTAGTTATTGTTTTATCAAAATTTTGAACTTTTACTGTTGATAAATTTATCTCTATAACATCACCATCTGCACCATATTTTTCAAAAGTAATCCAATCACCAATTCGTACCATATCGTTGATTGACACTTGAATACTTGCAACAAAACCAAGAATAGTATCTTTAAAGACTAAAATTATTACTGCAGATACTGCACCTAAGGCTGTGAAGAAACTCCAAATAGAAATTCCGGTAAGAATTGCAAACGCAAACATAAATCCAGCAATCCAAGCAAATATCATAAAGACTTGAATATAACTATCAATAGGCTTGTCTTTAAGTTGAGGGAGTGTTTTAAAGTAATCCTTTAAAGTGTTTAGTAGACTTCTAACGATCCATAATACAAGTATAATTCCAAATATTTCAAGCCCTCTTTCAGCAATATTTTCAGTTGTACTAAAATCTTTAAAAATAAATGGAGTCAGTTCTAATGCAATTAATAACGGAATAATATGAGCAATATTTCTTGGAGTCTTATTAGCCACTAATAAATCGTCAAACTTGGTTTTTGACTTCTGAGAAAATATGTTAAACCCTTTGATTATTATTTTGCGAAGAAAAAAATCAATAATAAAAAGCAAAAACAAACTAGCAATCAAAAGCGCCAGTAAATTGATATATATTGAAGTTGAACTACTAAGCCCAATAGATATTAAATAGTCATATAATATGTTGGAAATTTGTTCCATAATGTAGTGAGTTGTTTAATCAATTGCAAAGGTAATAAAACTATTTGCTTTTTAACTGCACATAACAAATACTACTATTATTTCTTTAAATGTATAGTTGTAAATTTACTAAGTGAATAATAGTATTCAAGAGTCTTAGTAATATCTTTTTCATGATATAAAGTTTTTAATATAGTCCATTAGAATCCGTATTACTTATAAAATCATTTAGGGTAGACTTCATGATTTATAACCTGTATCATTTCTTTAAACTCTTTTGGCTCATAAAGTCTTGAAAGAAAAATGATTTTACCATTTCTGTCTAATACAATGTTACGAGTAACACCTGCTTTAGGGTTGGTAAACGATTCGAATATAGAACCGTCTGTATCAATAGTAAATGGATAGGTAACCTTCATTTGTTTAATAAACCGTGCTACTTTTTCTGGCTCTTCTTTTAAATCTATTCCAATCAAAATAAAGTCCTGATCTTTAAATCGTTGCCAAACTTCACTTTCAAGATGTGGCATTTCTTTTCGGCATACGCTACACCAAGATGCTGTAAATTGTAAGACTACAACTTTTCCTTTTAAAGTTTCGTTTGTGACTTCTGTTCCATCCATAAGAGAGAAATAAAGTTCTGGGGCTTGTTCTCCAACCTTAACTTTATAGCCTCTATTATCTTTGTTTTGTGCATAGTTTAGTTGAGTAAGGCAAAAAAATACGATAAAAAATATTTTTTTCATGATTATAGTTTTTATAATGTTTTATTAAACCAATTTATAACGTCGGTTGCTAGTTGTTTATTTTCTTTAAGGATATATGAACCATGTTTATTTCCTTTAGAAATTGATACTTTTTTATCTCCAGACGTCATAATAAACAATTCGTTTGCCCATTTTGCTCTCATTCCATTTTGTTCATCTTCAGATGCAATATAAAAGGCGTTTTTAAATTTTAATTCTTTTGTTCCTACACTTAAATTTTTAACAGCGGCAGTTTTTGCAGAAATAACAACAACAGATTTTATTTCATATTTATCAGATGAAGCAGTTACTGCCGCCAAATTCCCACCAATTGAGGCTCCTAAAATTCCAATTCTATTTGAATCAATTTTAGGGTTTTTTTTCAAGAAATTTATTGCAGCAATTAAATCTAAAGGAGCTCTAACGGGATTGTTAAATAAATTATAGATATCACCTTTGTCTTTTTCAGATTTTCCATGAAGACGAATATCATAAGCTAATAATACATATCCTTTTTCTATTAGTTGCTTCCATATTTTACTTTCTGTCCACTCTTCTTTTGATGAGCCTCCTTGATGGATAAGTATAATTGCAGGAGATTTTCCTATAGCATTTTCTGTCTGATGAAATGTTGCGCTGATTTTAATACGGTCTTGAGTTGTAAATTCAACTTCAGATGTTTGTGCAGTTAAATTATTTATTAAAAATAGATATAGTAAAAATGTGAGTTCTCTTTTCATTCTATTGAATTATATAGGTAAAGATAATTAATTTGATAGAGTAAAACTTTAACGAACTGTTAATTATGGAATTCTTTGTTGATTTAAACCTTTGTAACTACTTTTGTCTGATGAACGCAGAAATCATTACAATTGGTGACGAAATTTTAATTGGTCAAATTACAGATACAAATTCTAAATGGATAGCAGAAGAATTAAATAAAATTGGAGTTTCAGTATTTCAAATCACGTCTATTCAAGACGATAAACAACACATTTTAAACGCTCTAAAAGAAGCTGAAACGAGAGCAGACATCATAATTCTTACAGGTGGATTAGGGCCAACAAAAGATGATATTACAAAATATACAATAGCTGAGTATTTTGATTCTGAGTTAGAAATTAATGAAGAGGTTGTTGAGTTTGTTAAAACAATGTTCGCTAAAATGAACTACCCTTTTACTGAAGTAAATAGGCTGCAAGGGTTGGTGCCAGTTAAATGTGATGTTTTGAAGAATAGATTAGGAACAGCGCCAGGAATGTGGTTTAACAAGGATCAGAAAGTTTTCGTTTCACTTCCAGGAATTCCAAGTGAAATGAAAGGATTAATGCTAACCGAAGTTTTACCTCGTATTCAAGAAGATTTTGAGTTACCCTATATAATACATAGAACAATATTAACCTATGGAATGGGAGAGAGTCTGGTTGCTTCACGAATTGAAGATTTAGAAGAGAACCTTCCCTCATTTATCAAATTGGCATATTTACCATCTTATGGAAAACTTAGATTAAGACTAAGCGCTAAAGGAGAAAACAAGCAACTCCTTGAAACTAGTTTAGATAAAGAAATTCAAACACTTACATCTCTTATTGGTGATATAATTGTTGGCTATGAAGATGGTGAAACAATAGAAAAAATGTTAGGTAAATTATTGGCTGAAAAAGACTTGACAGTTGCTACTGCAGAGAGTTGTACAGGAGGCGCAATTGCAAAATTAGTTACATCAATTCCAGGTTCCTCTGCCTATTTTGTTGGTTCAATTATTTCGTATACCAGAACCGTTAAAGAAGAGTTGTTACATGTCTCTTCTGATGTTATAGATGAATTTAGTGTTGTGAGTTCTGAAGTTGCAGAATCTATGGCGCTTGGAGTGCAGCGAAAACTTAAAACAGATTATGCAATTGCAACTACTGGAAATGCGGGTCCAACAAAAGATAAAACAGATAAAACTGTAGGCGTCGTTTATATTGCAATTGCTACACCGAGAGGTGTTTATTCAGAAGAATTTTTCTTCGGAAAACCAAGATTAAAAGTGATAGAAAGAGCCGTAAATAAATCCTTAGAAATGTTGAGAAAAGAAATTATTAAAAATAGTTAGAATAGTCTTGTCTGGTATTTAAATAATTTCTATTTTTGCACCTCGTTTTGAGATAACAATATAAAACTGTATAGAAATGTCTAGAGTTTGTGA
>CAWVTS010000169.1:0-5368 GCA_963933045.1 uncultured Lutibacter sp.
TAGATTTTGGGCTTTTTTTTGACATCAATTTTGAAGTTTAGAACCCGTAATTAAGTCCAAACAACCAGTAAGATTGTAAGTCGTTATCTACTGTGTCAAAATTTTCTGATGGGTTGCTAACTAAAGCATATGATAATGCCTCTTGCTTATTTTTTCTCAACCCTAACTCAAATCCAACTCCAATACCTTTCCATAAAGTATATCCTAATGAATTCGTAAATGTCCAGTTTGATAAATCAACATTTTTATAGCTTTGGAATGTAGAGAAATTAGATCTCAAATTTACTTTACCAACAGTCGCTGTATAATCAGCAACTATTTTTGCTCCTGTTGAAGAATCATAAACTGCATCTGAATCACTAAATACAAAATTGTAATTTAAAGGGTTTACCACTACAATTAAATTGTTTATTGGTGTCCAAGTAGCTCCAATTCCTAAATCTAAATATCCTGGATCATTGAAGTTGTCAATAATTGTAGTTCTGTATTCTCCTAAAGCAGATACGGCCCATTTATCATTCAATTTTTTACCATAAAGTGAAGAAATAGTAAAAACATCTGTTGCTGATTTAAAATCTTTATCATCTGTTGGATCATCTTTATCATCAAGTTTTACCCAATTTAAATTAACGCCCAATGAGTTTCTCCAAAAAAACTTTTCTTGTAGTAAGTTTGCGTATCCATTAAAAGTGATCCCTATATTTCCTGCACTTGAGTTTGGAGCTCCTTTAGAATACCAGTTATTAAATCCTGAAATATTTCCCCCGATTGTTCCAAATGCTCCTTTTTTCCATCCAGGAAGTGCATTTATTTTTACTTGAATCGCATCTACTTGTCCCTGTAAAGTTGCTATTGAATCTTTTTTAGGCGCTTGTAATGCTTTTAATTCTTCTTGTGTTTGTGCGTTAAGTGATACTATTGTAAATATCATTAGAAATGCAAATACTCTTTTTTTCATTTTCGTTTTTTTATAATTAAGCGTACAAAATACTCATTTTTTAATATTTGACAAGGAGAAATGACTAAGAGGTGTTACTTTTTTCTTTTAAATAAAGGAACTGTAGAGCAGGCTTCTCCAAACATTATAGTTCTTGCAATAGGTGTAAGTTTTGAAACTAACTGAACATATGTAGTTTCTGAAATTTGTTTTGTAGAACAACCTTTAATAATAACAGGCATGTCTTGATATTCAGTAACATCTAAATTATTAATTATATCTTGAAATATAGATGTTTCCAAACCTGATATGCTTCCAACTACAATTTTCTTCGCTATACCGGCTAAATTTGTTGAAATTAAAATATATGCCCAAGAGGGTATAATAGCGTCTGAAGAACATGTAAGTGCTACAAACGAATCTTGATATTGACTCCAGTCGTGTTCATTTACAGAAGCTCTAAACTCCTTTTCTTTTAAAATTAATTCTTTAAAAAGCCAATCTTTAATATCAAAAACAATACGCTTTCCTTCAGGATAATAATCTTCAAGGTCAATAGTAACTAATTTACTATTTGTCACTCTATTTATGATGTCTTCTGTCATATTTTCTAAAATTATTCTTAACTAGAATAAAGAATATCTCTTTTTATAAAAAGCCTAATTCAAGTTTTGCTTCTTCGCTCATCATATCTTGAGTCCAAGTTGGATCAAAAGTAATTTCAACTTCAGCGTTGTTAACTTCTTCAAGAGTTTTAACTCTTTCCTCTACTTCAAGAGGTAAAGTTTCTGCAACAGGGCAGTTTGGAGATGTTAAAGTCATTAGTATTTTAACGTCGTTTGTTTCACTTACCATCACATCATATATCAATCCTAACTCGTATATATCTACTGGAATTTCAGGATCATAAATAGTTTTTAAAACTTCAACTATTCTATCGCCGGTATTTTGTACTTCATCTTGTGTCATCTTCTTATTTTTTAAGTTAAATTTATGCTAATTTCGATTGATATCCCAAGGCATATAATTTTATTTTTTTTATCATAGACACCAAGCCATTCGCTCTCGTTGGAGATAAATGTTCTTTTAACCCAATTTCATTAATAAACTCTGTATCAGTATCTAATATGTCTTTTGGAGATTGATTAGAATACACTCTTAATATTAACGCCACAATCCCTTTGGTTAATATGGCGTCACTATCTGCTGTAAAAAGAATTGCCTCCTTTTCAACAGCTGCATGAATCCATACTTTAGATTGACAGCCTTTGATTAGGTTTTCATCTTTCTTATTCACATCATCAATCAAAGGTAAAGATTTACCAAGTTCAATGATATATTCATAACGTTCCATCCAATCATCAAACATAGAAAATTCATCAATTATTTCTTCTTGTATTTCTTTGATAGTCATTTTTAAAACTTATTTTTGTATTTACAAATATTGTTTGCAAATATTATGCAAATTTACTGATAAAATTTAAGAAATGAGTAAACTATTAGCTGTTGGTACTGTTGCTTTTGATGCAATTGAAACACCGTTCGGTAAAACAGATAAAATTTTAGGAGGTTCAGGTACTTTTGTTGGCTTAGCTGCTTCACAATTTGGTGTAAAAACTGGAGTTGTTTCTGTAGTTGGTGGAGATTTTCCAAAATCATACCTAGACATGATGGAAAACAAAGGAATTGATATCTCTGGAATTGAAATAATTAAAGAAGGTAAAACATTCTTTTGGAGCGGTAAATATCATAACGATATGAATTCCCGTGACACTTTAATTACTGAATTAAATGTATTAGAGAATTTTAAACCAATAGTTCCTGAAAACTTTAAAGGTGCTGAAATTGTAATGTTAGGTAATTTACATCCACAAACTCAAGCGTCAGTTTTAGATCAAATGAGTTCAATACCAAAATTAGTGGTTTTAGATACCATGAATTTTTGGATGGATATTGCATTAGACGATTTACATACCGTTTTAAAACGTGTTGATGTTATCACTATTAATGATGAAGAAGCACGACAATTAAGCGGAGAATATTCTTTAGTAAATGCTGCAAAGAAAATCCACTCTATGGGTCCAAAATATGTCGTGATAAAAAAAGGAGAACACGGAGCTTTATTGTTTAACGATGGAAATATGTTTTATGCTCCTGCATTACCATTGGCAGAAGTTTTTGATCCAACAGGAGCAGGAGATACATTTGCTGGAGGTTTTTGTGGATATTTAGCAAGAACAGAAGACCTTTCGTTTAATAATATGAAAAACGCCATTATCTACGGGTCTAATTTAGCATCCTTTTGTGTAGAGAAGTTTGGCACACAACGAATGGAAGAGTTGACTGGAGACGAAGTGAAAAGCCGCTTAAATGCGTTTAAAGAATTGACACAATTTGATATAGAAATATCTTAATAAAAAATCCGCATTAAAAATGCGGATTTTTTATTTTTATAAACTAAGTAACAAACACATAAAGAACCAAAAAATGAGTGATGCTATTAAACATGAATGTGGAATTGCACTAGTTAGATTAAAAAAACCATTACAATTTTATAAGAACAAGTATGGCTCAGCTTTTTACGGAATTAACAAAATGTATTTGTTAATGGAAAAGCAACACAATAGAGGTCAAGATGGTGCTGGCTTTGCAAGTGTAAAGTTTAACGTAAATCCTGGCACAAGATATATCAGTAGAGTTCGTTCAAATCAATCACAACCAATTCAAGATATTTTTGCTCAAATTAATGAGCGATTAAATGGTGTTTTAGAAGTTAACCCAACTAAAAAAGATGATGTTGCTTGGCAAGAAGAGAATATGCCATATGTTGGTAATTTATTTTTAGGGCATGTTCGTTATGGTACTTTTGGTAAAAACAGTATAGAAAGTGTACACCCTTTTTTACGTCAAAGTAACTGGAAACATCAAAATTTAATTGTTGCTGGAAATTTTAATATGACTAACTCTAAGCAATTATTAGAGGAACTTGTAGAATTAGGTCAGCACCCAAAAGAATTTACAGATACTGTAACTGTAATGGAGAAAATTGGCCATTTTTTAGAAGAAGAAGTCGCTGAGTTATATCAACAAGCAAAAGACAAGGGGTTTAATAAAAGAGATGCCTCTCCGTTTATTGAAGAGCATTTAGATTTACAAAATGTATTAAAAAGATCAGCAAAAAACTGGGATGGTGGTTATGCAATGGCTGGTTTAGTAGGTCATGGTGATGCTTTTGTATTACGTGATCCTTCAGGGATTAGGCCTACCTATTTTTATGAAGATGATGAAGTAGTTGTCGTTGCATCAGAACGTCCAGTAATTCAAACAGTTTTTAATGTCGCTATTGATAAGGTTCAAGAATTAGAAAGAGGGCATGCATTGATCATAAAGAAAAATGGAAAAACTTCAGTACTACCAGTTTTGGATCAAAAAGAGAAAAAATCTTGTTCATTTGAGCGTATCTATTTTTCAAGAGGTAGTGACGCTTCTATATATACTGAAAGGAAAAATTTAGGGAAATTAGTATTCCCTCAGGTTTTAAAATCTATAGATAACGATATTACAAATTCTGTGTTTTCATATATTCCAAATACTGCTGAAACCTCATTTTACGGAATGACAGAAGCCGCTGAAGATGTTTTAAATCAGCAAAAAACAGCTAAAATATTAGCAGGAGGAGGTAAATTATCGGCACAAAGAGTAACTGAAATTTTATCTGAAAGACCTCGTTTCGAGAAGATTGCTATAAAAGATGCTAAACTTAGAACTTTTATTGCTGATGATAATTCACGTGACGATTTAGTAGCACACGTATATGATGTTACTTATGGAGTTGTAAAACCAACAGATAATTTGGTGATTATTGATGACAGTATTGTTAGAGGCACTACATTGAAGAAAAGTATTATTAAAATTTTAGATCGATTAAATCCTAAGAAAATAGTGGTTGTTTCTTCTGCACCTCAAATTCGCTATCCAGATTGTTATGGAATTGATATGGCAAGAATTGGGGATTTTATTGCTTTTAAAGCAGCATTAGGGTTGTTAAAAGACACTAAACAATACCATATTGTGGATAACGTTTATAAAAAGGCAATTGAGCAAAGAGGAAAACCTGACAGTGAGATTATAAATTTTGTAAAAGAAATTTACGCCCCATTTACAAGAGAAGAAGTCTCTGCTAAAACTGCTGAAATGTTAAAAACAGATGATATTAATGCTGAAATTGAAGTGATTTATCAATCGGTAGATAATTTACATATTGCATGCCCAGACAATTTAGGTGATTGGTACTTTACTGGAGATTACCCTACAGATGGTGGTCATAGAGTAGTCAATGAAGCCTTTATTAACTTTTATGAAGGTACTAATAAAAGGGCTTATTAATATATCATTAGTGAAAACAAAAAAGCCTCTCAAAATTTTGAGAGG
>CAWVTS010000170.1:0-5349 GCA_963933045.1 uncultured Lutibacter sp.
CAATAGTTTCTTTATAAAATGTTTTTTTTGATTCGTATTCAGAACTAATTTTCCAATTAGGGTAATAAGGAAAACCAGTAATTACGGTCACATCAAAATCATTATCATTAAAATGACTAGCCAATTGTGAGGTATATAAGCCTATTGCAGTATCTTCTGGATAATAATTAATTCCTATAATAGTAATTTTTTTCTTCAATCTTTTTTTCTAAGATAATTTTTATCAATCAACAGATTAGAGTTGTGCAGTAGGGACTCTATTTCTAACTATTTTTACCGGGTTACCTATGCATACTTTATTTGATGGTAAATCTTTATAAACACTGCTTCTAGCTCCAATAACAGTTCCTTTGTGGATTGTAACCCCTGGAGCAACAAAAACATCCGTTGCCAACCAACATTCATCCTGTATTATTACAACGCCTACAAAAATAGGGAAATCTAGTTGTAAATAATCATGAGAAGCGGCACATATATATGATTTTTGAGAAATCACCACGTTTTTACCTATTTCAATATTCCCTAAAGAATATAAAACTACATCATCTCCAATCCAAGAATAATCTCCAATAGAAACCTTCCAAGGATATGTTATTTTTACCGTTGGTCTAATAACTACTTTTCTACCAATATTTGCACCAAACAATCTTAACAAAAAACGCCTAAAGCCGTATAAGAACTGAGGTGAGTTTCTGAAAAAGATCGCCTGTGTAAACCACCATAGCTGAACAACAAAAGCATTTCTACCTCTAAAATTTCCTGGAAGTTTAAATGTTTTTAAGTTTTGTATCAATATTTAAAATTGTTATAATTTCTTTACTAAATTTTTTAAGTGTAAAATTTTCACTAAAATATATCTTATTTTCTTTACTAATTAATTCTATTTTCTTTTTATTCTTATCTAAATATAAAAAACTATCTAAAATGCTCTGAGAATCTTTAGGTTTTACAATATAACCATGAACTTTATTTTTAATAATGTCAGGTATTCCAGCATGGTTAGTCGTTATAATTACATTTCCAGTTGCTAAGGCTTCCAATATAGAAATAGGCTGACCTTCCATCTTGTAAAACGTTGGTAACACAAAAATATTACTCCATTCTAATAATTCTTTTTTTTCTTTGTCATAAACAATCCCTAAATACTCTGTACTTTTTAAATTATTTAGTTTTTCTATAATTATATGTTTTAATGCTTCATCAATATTTCCTGCAATTTTTGCGCTGTATGTTATATTCTTATTTTCTAACTCTTTCAAAGCGTCTAACAAATATAAAATGCCTTTTTCTTCCATTAAATTACTTAAATATGCTATTCGAAGCTTAATAGGTTCCTCAACACTATAAGTTTCTATGCACAGGTAATCTTCGGCAAAATTATAAAGCACAAAAATTTTACTTTCTTTCAGAAAAGGTACTAAGTTTACTTTTAAAGATGGGGACAAAACAATACCTTTTGTGAATTTGGATAACAAAAGATAAAATAACTTCTTTTTAAACCCTTTTAAATTTTGGTATTGTTTATTTAAAAAATTACCATGCACATGTATAATTAACTCTTTTCTCAAAACTGTGGCCAATAAAATAAATAGTCCATATTTAGCAACACCAAAAAAAGTTTGACCTGGTGTAATGTAAATAATATCATTTGTAAAAACCTTAATTATTTTGAAGTTAATTTTAAGAAAAAATAAAAATTTATTAAATGAAAAACTACCGACAGCATCTTCAAAAATAGGGTAAGAAGTATTAATTTCTGATATTTGAAAATCATCAGAATCTTCTAAAACTTCTTTAACTACTTTATTTGCTAATGAAACTCCTGAAATTGGATTCGGAAAAGGGCCTATAATTAATACTTTTTTCATTTATTTTTTACGTTAATAGTTTTTGTTCCTGAAAAATTATAAAAACTAAATAAACAAATATAAAATGAAAATAATATAACACCAGACTGCCTCTCTAGAATGTTTTCAAACAACATACTAATAGAAAAAAAAATAGTTATGGAAAAAAGAATCATATTTTTCTTTTTAATAGCGTTAAAAATTGTTTTTATTATTATATATAATAATAAGAAAAAACCGATAATTCCACAGCTTAAAAAATAACTTAAGTACTGGTTATGACTGTTATATGTTTTATTTGTTAATGCTTTAGAACTTTTATTATAACATTTTTCTAACTCGTTTTGAGTATCTCCTATTCCAAAACCAAACAAAGGAGCTTCTTTTATTTTCTTTAATGCGCAGGTATAAATTGCATATCTTAAACTTGTTGAATTATTTGAGTTAACAACTGAATATGTTTTATTATTATAAAGTTCTTTAAATCTACCCGTTGTAGTAAAAAAAAATGTTAAAACTCCAATAACTAAGATAATAAGTTTTATTAATTTTGAATTGATTGATATTTTACTAAAAAAGCAAAAAGTTAAAATTAAACTAATTAATAAACTTAAAAAAACACTTTTTCTCTCTAACACTAGCAACACATAAAGCATAGTTATTAACAAAGGAATTACTATTAAATAAGTGTTTTTTTTATTTATTTTTAAAACATAAAAAAATGTTAATAAAATTGAAATTGAAATAAAAATTGATGAATATATAGGATGTTGTTTTATATACCACATTTCATTTGTTAAATACGAAATAGCAACGTATAGATTCATTTTACTACTATAAAAACCAAGCTGATAAAGATAAAATATAATCCAAATGCAAAAAACAAAGTGAAAGAAAATTATTAATTTAATAAAGTTCTCTAAAAACTTAAAATCTAGTTTTCTATCTGTTGCATTTAAAAATCCAAAAGATATTGGAACTATAATTAATGATAATCTTGTTGATAAAGGTTGATCTATTCTAATAAAGTTACTTGTATAAAGTAAACTTATAAGTAGTACTAGAAATAATGAAGAAAAAAAAAATACTTTTTTAAAAGGATAATTATATTTTCTTTCCTTAACAAATATATAAAGAGTAGTTAAAAAAAAAATAATTACAGGTATTCCTTTTACTTTATTCGGTAGCAAAGGGAATATTGAAAATAAAAAAACAGAAAAATAATGTAAATTCAGATAAATTTTAGCTTTCATTAATTCTTTTGTTTGGTAAGTTTTTTATGATTTCTCTAAACAAATAAGCTATTAATATCAAGAAAAAAGCATAATAAAAATAACGAATAGCAGATCTCATATTATATTCAAAAGCATAAACAATATGCAATACCAATATTATCACTAATACAAATGCAAAAATTCTATTTCTATTATTTAATAAATTTCTTATTTTTTTTTCAAAATATGAAAAAATTAGACCCGTTATAAAAAAGTAGAATATAGTAAAAATTAAACCTGTTTTAAAGACCCTACCATGAAGTGAATATGGAATATAACGATTAATTCTCATTTTATCCGCATAATCATACCAGCCCGCCATTTTTCCAAATAACGGATTAATATTTACCCATATAATATTCCAATCTAAGGCTGCTTCTTTAACTGTTTTAATTGTAACAAAAACGCCATAAATAAAAGAGTAATAAATGTTAAAGAAAAAACTTCTAGAAAAATCTTGTGAAGAAGACCCAATACTCTTTAAATAGGGAACAATACCATGTTCTGGCAAACTTCTTAGTTGCATTATGTAGGCTAATAAAAATAAAGATAAGAATATCTGTATTGAAAACCTAACTTTATTTAGAAGAGTATTTCCATTAGAAATAAAAATAAGCAAATTATACAAAAGAAAAAAAAGAAAAACGGTTCTTGAACCTGTTCCTAAAGTAATTAAAATAAATAAAGTAAATAAAGTAATACTAACAAATTTATTTTTTTTATATATTAAACCTAATATTAAAGATTCTATAAAACTTAAAATTTTTATAATTGTTGTTAAACCTTTATTTCTATTTGGGATATAGTCTTCTCTAATAAAAATGCCTTCACCATAAGTGATTAAAAAAAGAAAACTAATGATTAAAAATATAGCAATAGCAAAATATATAATTGTGTTAGAAACCTCATAATTAAGAAATAATTTATCTGTAAATGATCTATTAAATAGTTTTTTTGTTTTTTTAGAAGATTGGTCATAATATATAATAACTCCCATTATAAAAAATATTAAAGCAATTATGTACATTTTAATAATTGCTAAAAAACTTGTATTAGAAACATTATCAAGCTCGAAAAGAGAAAATTTATTATCAAAAAAGTAATAATACAATACTGATAAAACAATACATAAAAAACTAAAAATAATATAAAGATATATTGGACTTAATAAAAAGTATTTTAAAACTCTACTTAATAGATAAGTTTCCAGTATTAAAAAAAGTAATAAAATAATTATCATACCTTTTAATAATTTAGATTATGGTTCTTTTTTTTATTGAAAAATAAAACCTTATTAGAGCCATTAGGACATCTCCAAAAACTCTTAAATATATTAAATTCCAGAAATTAATCAAATCAAAATAATATAATACTATTAAAATTATTATGTAGATGACAGAAGTAGCAATTAAGGAAATATTATACTCTTTATAAAATCCAAAAGCGACTAATGAGCATGTTCCTAAAATAAAAGTAAGTGCCACAAAAGGAGCTAAAATTGTCAATGCATTTAAGGTTTCAACATACTCTAACATCGTTTCACCACCAAATAACAATAAAAATACATCAGATAATAAAAATATCACAAAGCCCGCAATAAGTCCTAAAACAAAAGATCCTATCACTAATTTTTTTAATAAGTTCTTATCTCTTGTTCTAGAAAGAGAGGGAAATACTGCTTGTTGCAACACTTCAAACGGTATTACACTCACCATAATTATTTTTAAACACACATCAAATCCTGATACATCCTCGTAATCACAATATTTTCCGATTAAAAAAATAGTACCAAAATTAAAAATTAAAGATAAAAACCTACCTAAAAAAAATGGAAATGCTTCCTTTATGTATCTTTTTAACCTCCTAAATGGAACAAAAATGAATTTAAGATCATAGTATTTATGTATGTATCCAACACCAGCAAATCCCATAACTAGAGATGAAAATACAAGTATCACAATATATTCTATAATATTATCATTTACTTTTACAAAAAGTAAAACACCTAAAATAAGGAGTAACCTTGATAAAAATACAATAAATGTTGCAGGCTTTAAGTTTTCTTTTCCTTGAAAATACCAAATAGGAAATAAGACTTCACCTATACCACAAAAAGCTAATAAAATTAGCGCTTCTTTGTAGGCATAAAAATCATTAAAAAAACTAATACCGATAATTGTTATTAAAGAAAAAAGGAATAATATTATTTTAATTATATAAATAGAAGA